>DJYI01000010.1:12276-24799 GCA_002448475.1 Verrucomicrobia bacterium UBA6982 | reverse complement strand
CGCCATGAACCAGGACGGCTCGCCAACATACGCCGGCCAGGCCCGGCTCTACTACTTGAAACTCTATCAGGGGAGCGCGGACGGAAGTAACATGCAGCTCGTGCGCAACCTGAGGCCCGTGCGGCTCTCGAACGACGTCGTCGTGCTGTGGGACTTCGTGAACAACGTGCCGTATCGTCCGCAGCTTGTCTCCGAGCCCGGAACCTACACAACGTTCACATCCGTCGGCCAGAACGGCGAGAAGGTCTCCGCGCCGTTCGTAATGGTCATCCGGTAGGGACAGAGAGGCGACAGAATGGATTCCATTCGAAACTCCATCGGCCTTCTGCTTGCGGTAGCGGCGGCGGGGATTGCAATCCCCTCCGCCGCAGTTGATTGGTCGTTCGACCACAACGCGACGCGCGAGGGCGACATCGCCGTCGTCGACACGCACGGCAGCCGCGAGGGCGGCGCAGTGCACGGGAAGATCGACCTCGGCGGCATGACGGGAGGGGTCCGCGCCACGATCCGCGCGCGCGGCGCCGGCATCGGCCGGCCCGACAAGTCCTACTTCGGACTGAAGTTCATGTTCCACTACATCGACCCGGAGACGCGCGCCGCCAAGTGGCCGCAGGCCGACCACCGCGGCGGCGACTTCGACTGGACGACGCTCGTGCTGGAAACGGACCTCGGCCCGAAGCCCGTCGGCGAGGTCGATGTCACGCTCGGGCTCCAGAACGTCGAGGGGCGCGTGGAATTCGACCTTTCGTCGTTCGAGTGGGCGCCGCACGCGCTCTACGAGTTCCCGCGTTACAACCAGGACTGGATTGTGCTCTATCCGGAGCACAATCCAGCCCCGACGAATCGGGGCATCGGCGCACAAGAGACAGTGGGAAATGCGGACAAAGGCCCCGTGAGCCGAAACCGCGATTCATCGCGGGAGCATGGCGCCGCGCAGCTGCGCGGCGCCATGCTCCCCCACGACCCGACGGAGGACGACATCCGCACGCTCGCCGAGTGGGGCGGCACGATCGGCCGCTTCCAGATGTCACGCAACTTCCAGGTCATCGACGCAAACCTCGACTTCCCCGAATACGTCGCGTGGCTCGACGGCCGCCTCGACCTGCTGGAGAAGGTTCTCGGCTGGGCGCGCAAATATGGCATGAAAATCTGCGTCGATCTCCACGTACCGCCGGGAAGCGTCCGCGACAACTCCGAAATGCGGATGTTCTCCGACAAGGAGTGCCTCGACCTCTACGTCGCCTGCTGGGAGAGGATCGCCCGGCGCTGTGCGCCCATCGTGCAAACGCTCGGCCCCGTCATCTACGGTTACGACCTCCTGAACGAGCCGCACCAGAACCGCCACGAGGTGCCGTTTTCCTACTGGGACGCGCAGCGCCTCGCGGCGGAGGCGATCAGGCGCATCGACCCCGACACGGCAATCGTCATGGAGGCCAACCTCTCCTCCAGCGCCCCGGCCTACGAATACATGTCGCCGCTCGCGATGCCGAACGTCATCTACGAGCTCCACATGTACATCCCGTCGGAATACACGCACCAGGGCGTGACGGGCGGCTGGAGCGAGCCGCGCAAGTGGCCGGACGAATCGCGCGGCTGGAACAAGGAGATGCTGCGCCGCAAGCTGGAGCCGGTCGTCGCCTTCTCAAAGCGCCACCATGCGAAGATCTTCGTCGGCGAATTTTCCGCCGTCGCGTGGGCGGAGGGCGCCGACCGCTACCTGCGCGACTGCATCGAACTCTTCAACGAATACGGCTGGGACTGGTGCTACCACGCCTTCAACGAATGGCGCGGCTGGAACGTCGAATACGCCGGCGACTCGCTCGCGACGCTGAAGCGCGTGGGCGACACGCCAAGAAAGCGGGTATTGCTGGATGGACTCAAAGGCGTGGCGAATTCTTCGCGCAAGCAGGAATCCGAGTTCTCCAAATCAGAGTCCATTTCCGTCCCCGGATACTGGCGCGAAAGCCTCGACCGCGCGGCCGCGCGCATTCGCGCTCTGTCGTCGCGCTGCGATGACGCCTTCTTCTTCCTTACCGACCTCCACATCTCCGCCAACCGCCGCCAGTCCGGTCGCCTCCTCGGCGCGCTCGTCGCCGACACGGGCGTACGCAAGGTCTTCTGCAACGGCGACCTCGTAGAAGCCTTCGGCGACAAGGACGCCATCGACAGGACAGTCGCCGACTACCGCCGGCTGTGGGTCGCGGAGGTGGAGCGCGCCGGGGGCGACTTCTACGCCGCCAAGGGCAACCACGACTTCACCATCCGAGAGAGCGCCTCTTCGACCAACGGCTTCACCTATTCGGGCGTCGAGGCGCGCGACATCCTAATGAACACCGCCGCGATCCGCGCGAACGCCGTCACGAACCCGGACGACCCGGAGGCGTGCTACTACTACGTGGATTTCCCGGAGTCGCACATCCGCTGGATCGTCGCCGACACGACCGACTCCTTCCGCACGGACCGCGCATACTGGACCGTCAAATACGGCATGGGCGAACGGCAGCTGCGCTGGCTGGCGGAGAAGGCGCTTTCGACCGTGCCCGACGGCTGGGCCGTTCTTGTGATGAACCACATCCCAGTTGCCACGATCGTAAGCACGGAGTGGAACGACGTCCCCGCGCTCATGGCGCCGTGGCGTAACCTCCTCGAAGCCTACCAGAACCGAGGCAAGGCTGCGGTCGGCGGACGCGAATACGACTTCTCCGGCGCGCAGGGGGCGCTCCTCTGCAACCTCACCGGCCACGAGCACTGCGAGCGCCAGACCTTCCGGAACGGTCTATGGCACATCACGCAGCCGAGCGACGCCGCCTACAACGCCGACTTCCGCTACGGCTCCGCGCCCTGGGGGCCGGACTTCCCCGACAAGAAGGCGGGGACGCCCTACGAGCAGACCTTCGACTGCGTCCACGTCGATCTTGCGGACCGCGCGCTCCACTTCACGCGCATTGGCGGCGGCTCCGACCGGACCTTCCATCTCGACCCCATCACGGTCCGCGTCGGCGAAACTGCGGACTTTAACGCCCTAACCTCCAACCTTTCAACCGCTCAACCTCTCAACCTTTCAACTTTTCAACCTTTCAACTTTTCAACTTCTAAACTGGGCTGGGCCTGCTACGACGCCGACCGAGTCGCCGTCTCTCCGCATCCCGACAACAAGTGGCAGAAGAGCATCCGCTACTTCAACGACATCGCCGAGATTTCGCGCGACGGAATCCTGACCCCAAAGAAACCCGGCGAAGCGGTCGTACTCGCCACCGCCCCGGACGGCACCAGGGAATTTTTCGCCGTCCGTTGCGTCCAACCATGAGTTGGCCTATCATTTGCCGAAACGAACCATGAACACCATCAGCATCCTTTCCTTCAACCTCCGCATGGCGCCCGCCGAGCGCACGACATCGCACGCCTGGCCGCTGCGGCGCGACTTCTGCCGCGATCTCATCCTCAGTGGCGGCTACGACTTCGTGGGCACCCAGGAGGCGTGGTTCTCGCCGGAAGAGCCCGACACCGACCAGGCCGGCGACCTCGCGCGCGGACTGCCCGGATACGGGATGCTCGGCTCTTCGCGCGATCACGACCCGGAACACGGCGAAGGCTGTCCCCTGCTCTACCGTCTCGACCGCTGGGAACTGGACCCCGCAGATCATGGAATGTTCTGGCTCTCGGACACGCCGGACGTCCGCGACTCGCGCCTCAAAGACGCCACGCACTCGCGCATCCTCGTCTGGGGGCGCTTCCACGAGCTGTCGGGCGGCCGCCGCACAGGGCGCACCTTCCTCTTCTCGAACACGCACCTGGACTACCTCTTCGAGCACACGGCGCTTCTTCAGGCCGCGATCGCCGACCGCATCCTCGCGGAGCGTGCGCGGCCCGGGGAACCGGTCGTCCTCACAGGCGACTTCAACATGTATGAAGGCTCGTGGCCCGTCCGGTATCTGCGCGGCGAGACGCTCCCCACCGCGCCAACGGTTCCCGACGCGCCGCTGCCGCTGCGCGACGCCTGGCGCGAAGCCCATCCCGGCGCGCCGGACGAGCGCTCCTACCACGGATGGTATGAGCGGGACACCGAAAACCGCCGCATCGACTACGTCCTCTACGCCGGCGCCGGACTCCGCCTCCTCGACGCCGCCATCGACCATGCCACGCGCGACGGCGCGCATCCCTCCGACCACCATCCGCTCCGCGCGTCGTTCGCCTGGTAGGCGGGCTATTGCAGGAGGAAGAGCGTTCCGCCGAAGGTGTCCGGACAACCGGGCGTGAGGTCGAACGTGCGGCCGGGCTCGCTGGCGGCGCCGGGATAGAAGTGCATGAGGACGCGGTTGTCGCTCACTTCAAGCCTGAAATGGCCCGCGCCGGGACCGAGGTAGTATTCCTTCAGTCCCTGCTTGAAAAGGGCGATGTCGGCGTCGTAGGCGGCCTTGTTGGCGGCGCTCACTTCGCCTGCGCGCCATGTGCCGAAGGCGGAGGGCGTGTCGTGGCCGGGGAACGGCTCGACGGTGGCGAGGTCTTCGCTCTTCCACACGGAATTGGCGGTGAACTCGGTGTAGCCGCCGAACTCGTTCTCGTTGCGGTAGAACGAGGTGTAGTGCGTGTGGCCCGAGAGGACAATGGCGCGGCGGCGCGAAATCGCCTCGAAGAGGGCGGGGATGCCCTCCGGCCCAGAGCCGCCCTTGCCCTTCCAGCCGCTCAGGCGCCAGATCCAGTTGTTGCCGCTCTGGTTCGGCGTGAATGGTCCGTGCGTGACGAGGAACACATAGCGCGCCTCGGGATGCGCGGAGACCTCGGCGGCGAGGTCGAGGAGGTTCACGCGCTCGAAGTCGCAGAAGATCCAGCGGTCGTCGTCGATGGCGAAGGAGAAGAGCGGATAGGCGACGTTCTCGCCGAGTTCGCGCGAGAGCAGCGGCTCGGCCCAACCGAAGTAGATGGGCCGCCCGTTCGGGCTGCCGCGGAAGTCGTGGTTGCCGATGACCGTGAGGAAGGGGAAAGGACGGGGGGGCGCAGACGCGGTGGTGGAGGCCGCAGACGCGGCCTCCTGCAAAACCTTGTAGGGCGCGCGGGTGGCGGCGAGGGCGTCGCGGAGCATTTGCAGGTGCACGGCGTCGTCGTTGCAATCGCCGCTGATGATGTCGCCGAGCTGGAGGATGAAGCGGGTTGCGCAGGACGGAGCCTGCGCATCAGGATGCCCAGAAGCAAAGGAGGCGCTGGCGGCGAGCATCACGGGCATGCGCTCCTGCCACATTTCGGCGCTGCGGCGGTATTCGGCGATGCCGTAGGCGCCATTGGGTGTGGAGGTGTCGTAGGCGGCATGGTAGAGGGAGTCGGGCGCGGCGTCGAAGTGCGTGTCGCCAAGAACGGCCACTGCATACGAGCCGCGCCCGGCGTCGGCCGCGACGTCACGCCAGGCGGGCGTGCGGCCAGGGATGGCCGTGGTGCCGGCGAGTGCGGCAACCTCGGCCAGCCCGCCAAGGGCGACGCCGCCGGCAAGAAGGCGAGGCGAACCTGCCGTTTGCACGGCGGGCGCACAGCACGGCAGCCAGACTTCGCCGGAGGGGGAGCGGAGGCGGAAGAGGGCGGAGGTCTCACCGGATGCCGACGGGGCGGCATCCTGCAAAACTCCCACCAGGTAGGAGACGCGCGGGGTGTCGCCGTTGAGGTCGATGTCCATGGCGGCGGTGATGTCGGTGCCGGGAACAATGGCGACGCCTTCGAGCGGCACCCAGGCGGGGGCGCCATCGACGAGCGCGAGACCGCGCAGCGTCGTGGTGCCGTCGGGTTCCTGGACCGAGACAAGCGCGCCACGGTCGCCGTTGGCGACGGCTCCGGCGAGAAGGTCTGGGAGTGTCTCTTCGGGAAATCCGCCGTGCTGGCGAAGCGTCGTTTTGAGGCGGACAATGCCGCCCTGCGGGGAGTTGGCGGCGAAGACCGCGCCCTGCGCGGGCCGGATGGCATACGCGCCATCGGAAATCGATGGCGCGGCGGTCCATGAGCCTCCCTTCACGGTGCCGGTGGCGGCATCGGCGGAGAACCATGGCGCATCGTCGGCAAGGCGAATGGTCCCTTGCGCGGTGGAGGCCGAGTCGATGGGGCTACTGTCGGGGGCGAGGAGCGTGACGGAGCAGTCGAAGAGCATGCCGTCGCCAAAATCGGAGGGGACGATGACACCCGCCGTGTCAAATGCGTAGTCGCCGGTGCCGGCGAGCGTCTGGTCGAGGGTGCCGAGGACAGAGCCGGATGGAGCGTAAACGGCGAGGCGGAGTTTGCAGCCGTCGGGCAGGTGGGTGCCGACTTCGGCGACACGGACGGTCACGACGCCGTTGGTCCGCGCGGTGCCGGCGGCATCGGCGATGCCGCCGAACACGATGTCCGGCGCCCATTCGATGGCGACGCGCTCGCCGCCCGCGCCGGACACGACGACGCCGTGGCGCGGTTTGGCGCCGAGGACCGTAATGGTGTCGCCGGGCACGGCGGCGAGCATTGCCTCGGCCATGTCGGGGTAGGTATCGGCGTCGTTGAGGGCGACGGCGTCGGCCGCCGCGGGCGGCGGCATCACAAAGATGCCAGTGGCGACGGCGCGGGGGCTGCTGTCGCGGTAGGCGTTCACGTAGCCGCCGTGCGCTGTCGTGCCGCCCTTGAAGAAGTTCTGGAGGCTGGGGCATGATTCGCTCCAGATTGTGGCGCTGCCGCCGCCGTCCAGTTCGCCGACCTCGTTGCATCCGAGGTCGATCATGATCTGGTAGGCGTCAACATCGGGGAACGGCGAGTCACCGATGCCGAGAACGCCGTTTTTGACGGTGTTCGACCACAGGACCAGGTTCGTCGCGACGCCGACGGAGTTTGTGCCGATGCCCACGAGAGTGCGGTAGTAGTAGTCGCGGCTCTGCATGTTGCCGATGGTGGTTGAAAACGAAGATTCGCCGGAGGAACTGCCTTCGGGGTTGATCGCGCCGCCCTTCACGGGGTAGTTGCAGTAGTTGGTGCGGATGGCATTGCGGACCTTGCGGCCGCAGGCGTTGAGCTGCCACGAGGCGACGGGCTGCCCGCCGTATGCGAGGCCCTCCACGCATGTCAGCTTTCCGTGGTGGAGGTTGTGGTCGCCCGTTTCGGCAAGATAGCAGTTTGCGGTGAGGCTCACGCGCCCGAAGCCGGTGGAGACGAGCGCGCTGTCGGAGATCACCATGCCGGTGGGGCGGGCATAGGAGGCGGAGGTGTCGAAGTAGTCGCCGTTGATGCCGGCAATGGGCGCGACGCCCTTCGCCGAATAAATGGCCTCGGCCATCGCGCCGACGGTCGCCGGGGCGCAGCCGGGGGCGTTCGAGGCACCCAGCCACGTCTTGAGGCGGTAGCCCTTGGAGAGGTCGAAGCAGAAGGCCGAGCCATAGACCTTGCTACTGTCCTTGCTCACGTAGCGCACGAACGTGACGCCCTCGCGGCCGTTCCAGTTTTGAACGGCCGTGGCGGTGAAGTCGGCTGTGCTTGCTTCGGCTTGAAAAGCCATTGCAAGCACTGCCGAAAAGTAAAATGTAAAATGTGAAATATAAAATTTCATGGCAGTATTAGCGGGATTGCTGTTTTCAGCCACAAAGGACACAAAGGAACACAAAGACTTTGTGAACTATGTGTTCTTTGTGGCTAATGAACCATTTCTTACCAGAACCTCAGGTAGAAGCCGTCGATCCAGGCCGATTCCGTCCCGCCGGTGAGGCTGTAGCGGTCGCCGGAGTTGCGGTAGAAGCGGTTGCCGACGCGGTCCCAGAGGGCGGCACCGCCTTCCGCCCCCTTGGCCGGGACGAGGTCGCGCACGAGCGCGTAGTCGCCGTTGCCGTCCTTCTGCCAGAGCTTCAGCGAATAGACGCGCGCGGCGGCGAACTCGTCGGGGACGCCGGCGAGGTTGCGGGCGAAGAGGGTGAGCGGAAGGCCCGTGTCCATCGGCCCGGCGTCGGTCCGGTCCGTGGATCCGGATCGCGTCCAGACGCCATCGACCTTCTTCTCGACGAGGAGAGACTGCGCACCGTCGTCGAGCGTCGTCGTGACGCGGTAGCGCGTTCCGGCGACGGGGGAGATTGTGCCGTTGTCGATTGTCCGCGAGCCGTTGGCGTAGCCCATGCGCTGCTGGTCGGCGTTGATTCGGTAGGTGGTGAAGAGCGACGACGAACTCGCCGCCGCGCCGCAGAAGGTTGCCGGGGAGTCGAGCGTCACCCACTCCATTTCCGCGACCATCTTTGTGCCGTCCCTGCCGATGACGCCGAGATCGACAAAGTCCGACGCGCCGTTCGACTCGACGTAGGAGAGGCGCGCGGCGGGGACTGCGGCCGGGGCGAGGAGGACGTTTGTGATGGCGCCGACTTCGGAGGCGAAGTCGAAGTCCGCCGCGGCGCCTGCGACGGCGGCCTGCGGGAAGAAGACGCGCTCGGAGAAGCGGTCGTAGAGGCCGGCCCTGCCGTTGTCGGCGACGCACGGGACGAAGTCGCGAACGAGGCCGAGCTCGTTCGTCAGGACAAGCGAGTAGAGGCGGGCCTTCGCCAGCTGATTGGGCGTGCCGGCATCGTTACGCGCGAAGAGGTAGAGATTGTGGCCGGCGTCGATGGCGTTGGCATCGTTGAAGGACCGCGCCCCGCTTTTGCCTGAATCGTCCAGATATTCAACTCGGAGATTCTGCGATTTAGCGGCGAGCGACGACGTGACGCGGTAGCGCTTTCTGGAATAGACGCCGTCCGTATCGCCTGTATTGATCTGGAAGGCCGCATAGTTTGCGTAGCCGATCTGATGAGTGCCGGCGGAGGTGTAAAGTGTGAAGTGGTGCGTCGAATCGGCCATGGCGCCGCAGACGGTGCTGGCGACCGACGGCTTCACGGGCCAGAGAAGTTCGGCGGTCATGCCGGTTCCGGCTTTGGCGGGGATGCCGGTGTCGATGTATAGGCCGCGAGAGCCGTCCGCGCCGTCGGACTGCACCCATTTCACGAAAGTGGCGGGGCGCGGAAGGACGGGGCCAGCGACGAGCGCGGTAGCCGTCGCGGAGCGGAATATCTTGCCTGTCACCTTGTCGTAGAGACCCGCGACGCCGTTTTTGAGGCACGGCAGGAAGTGGCGGGCGATATTTCCTTCGCCGTCATAGATGCGGAAGGAGTAGATTTTGGCCGAACACGCATAGTTGGAATCAAGATTCCCCTGGTTGTTGAGGCCAAGAATCACAAGCGGTGCCGTGGAGTTTTGCGAAATGGTCCCGCTGAGGGTGCCAGAGTAGAGCGTTTCGCCCGATGCCGAAACGATGGACGAGGACACGACTGAAGCAAGTTTCATCGTGACCGTCTGCCTCGCGCCGGGCGTCGCATTGATCCCAGCTTCGGTCGTCTCCGCACTGGAAGTGGCGTTCGCCTTCTGGAAGCGTAGCGGATAGGAGCCTCTGTTGCTGTAGAAGTAACCGGCGGTCATGCCGCACCTGTAAACGCCGAAGAGGTAGTTGTTATGCGTCGCGATGGGATCCGGGTATTCGTATTCGGCAACAACGACCGAATTGGGATCAAGCAGGCATTCCGTGTTGACCATCTGCGTTCCCGTGGCCTCCACGTAGTCGAGGTAGGCGTCGGGGGCACCGTAGTCGGCGGTCGAGGCGGTTGCCGACGCAGCCGCGACAAGAAGCGGCGTCGCCATCGTCGCGCCGGTTGCGAAGTCACCGGTGCCGTCGTTATAGAGGTAGTCTTGGGTGACGCGGTCGAACATGGCCGGGGTGCCGCCCACCGTGCAGGGGACGAGGTCGAGCCGGAGCGCGTTGTTTTCGTCGTAGATGCGGAAGGCGTAGATCTTGGCGGCGCTGAGGGCCATGATCCCATTTTGCGAACTGTTGCATGCGAAAATGGCGAGCGGCGCGGTAGCGTCCTGCTTTACGGTTTGGGAGGTGAGCGTTTTTGAAAAAAGCGTCTCTCCCGATGCCGAGACGATGGAGGAGGTGCCAGGGCCGATTTTCATCGTGACCGTCTGCCTTGTGCCGGGAGTCGCGGTGACGTCCGTTGCCGTGGATGTCGCACCTTGTGTGCCGTTCGCCCTGTGGAACAACATCGTGGTGGTGCCGCTACTGCTATCGTATGAGAATACATAGCGGGCGGTCATGCCATACTTGTGAACTCCGAACAGATCGACGGACTTTGTCAAAAACGTTGCTGGATTTGCGTAGTCGACGGCAACCGTGTCGTTGGAGGAGAGGTTCACGCCGGAGTTGAGCCACTGGGTGCCGGAGGCTTCGAGGTATTCGACGCGGGTTGCCTCTGTGGGGAGCTCCGGCTCCAGCAGGAAGAAGCGCAGATGCGTGGCGGTGTCGCCCCAGCCTGCGGGGAGCGGGTAGGTGGCGGCGGTCGCGTCGGCGGCGACGGCGTCGAGCGTCTCGAAATGCGCCCAGCCGTTCGTAGTGTCGCCGCCGTCGGCGGGGCCGTAGCCCCAGGCGAGCGTGTAGGCGGCGCCGTCGGGGTCGCCAAAGGCGGCGGTGGCCGCGCCGTCCCTGATGGCGGCGACGGAGACCGTGCGGGCGAGACTCGCCGTTGGCACGGCGAGCGCGCAGACGAGCGCGAGGAGTGCCGGAGCGCGGGCGGCTAACCCGCGACTGCTCGATGTTGAGGTGGTTGTTGTTTTCATGGTGTTGAGGTGGTTTGTTGTCTGAAAGGACTTGGGCGGGGTTTGTTGTATTGTGCAAATCCACGTTTCATTCTTGCATTTGCACAAAGAATGTTGTAGTATCGCCGGCGTTGCGACGCATGAAAGGAGATGAGACGGGATGATCGATCGAGTCATGGCGGAAACCGCAAAAAAACTCTGGACGCAGTATCCGGTGCTGACCCTGACTGGGCCTCGGCAGTCGGGGAAGACGACGCTGGCGCGGAGCGTGTTCGCGAACGCCGACTATGTCAATCTCGAAGCTCCGGACGTGCGGGACGAGGCGCTGCGCGACGCGCGTGGGTTCCTTGCCCGGCATCCGGCGCCCGCCGTGTTCGACGAAGTCCAGAACGCGCCTGAACTGGTCAGCTACATTCAAGTGGAGACGGACCGGATTGGCGGCAACGGCCGATATGTCCTCACGGGAAGCCACCAGCCGGCTCTTCAAGCAGCGGTTTCCCAATCGCTTGCCGGGCGAACGGCGCTTCTTGAACTTTTTCCGCTCTCCCTTGGTGAACTGTCGGCGGCGGGGAAACGGAAAGGACGCGATGCCTGCATTTTCGAGGGCTTCATGCCACGGCTTCATGCCGGCGGCCCTGCCGCCCCGCGTCTGTATTCGGACTATTTCCGCACGTACGTCGAAAGAGACGTCCGTCAACTCGTCAACGTTCGCAACCTCCGGGCGTTCGAAAGATTCGTCCGCCTTCTCGCCGGCAGGGTCGGGCAGTTGCTCAATCTGGCGTCTTTGGCAGGAGACGCCGGAATTTCCGCGACGGCCGCTTCCGACTGGCTCTCCCTGCTGGAAGCATCCTATGTCGTGAAGACGCTCCGACCCTACTACCACAATTTCGGCAAGCGGTTCGTGAAGGCGCCCAAGGTATATTTCGTCGAAACCGGCCTTGCCTGCCACTTGCTCGGAATCAAGTCCCAAGACCAGGTGGCGTGCCACCCCCTCGTCGGGAATCTCTTTGAGAACCTCGTTGTGATGGAGGCGTTCAAGCAGAGGCTCAATCGCGGGGAGGAACCCGATTTCTGGTTTCTCCGGACAAGCCATGGCGTCGAGGTCGATCTGGTTTCGGAAAACGCGGGGCGGCTCGATCTCTGGGAGGTAAAGTCCGGAGCGACCTTCCACGACGACATGGCGGACAATCTTCGCGCAATTTCGAGGCTTCTTCCGGATGCCGCCGGACGCATGGCCGTGGTCTATTCCGGGAGAGAGACGTCCGCCTCCGGCGGCATTCCCGTCGAGTCGTTCCAGACCGCCGCGTTCTGAAATCCGCTTCATTTCGCGAATCCCTCCAGCAGGACCCGCTTGCGCGGGGAGTCCTCGACGGGGCGGAAGTTGGAGGGGCCGGCGCGGCCCGGCTCGATCGCCTCGTGCTCGACGCTCCACGCGCCCCATTCGCGGAAGGCGTGGTAAGTCCAGTCCCAGCCGTACTCCGCGAAGAGCGCGATGCAGTCGGCGATGTAACGGTCCGCCCCCGGCGCCCACGAGACGGCGCTGAACTCGCCCACGTAGATGCGCGCGTGGTGCTTCTCCTGGAAGGCGCGCACGGGCGCGAGGACGCGGCGGAGGTGGTCGGTGGTCCAGCCGCGCGCCGGATCGGGCCAGGCGAGCGGGCGGCCATCCATTTCGAACGGGTTGCCCCAGACGCCCTGATGCGTGTATTCGTAGGGCTTGTAGAGGTGGACCTGGTAGATGACGTTGTCCATCGCGAGCGGCGAAAGGTAGCGGTAGGACTCCGCCACGCAGCCAAGGTTGCTCTCCACGACGATGGGCGTGTCCAGGTCGATTTCGCGGATCGCCTCGGCGGCGCGGCGCTGGAGCTCCCAGTAGGAGAAGGGCGCCGGAACGCGCTGGATCGGCTCGTTCACGAGGTCGTAG
>DJYI01000010.1:0-12188 GCA_002448475.1 Verrucomicrobia bacterium UBA6982 | reverse complement strand
CCGTTTGCACGGCGGGCGCACAGGTCGCTTGCACGGCGGGCGCACAGGCCGTTTGCACGGCGGGCGCACAGGCCGTTTGCACGGCGGGCGCACAGGCCGCCTGAGCGGCGGGCGCACAGGCCGTTTGCACGGCGGGCGCACAGGCCGCCTGAGCGGCGGCGCAGCGTGTGGCGATGCGCCGCCAGGTTTCCACGAAGGCGTCGGCGAACTTTTCCTCGAAGAACATGTTCATCGCGCGGTCTCCCGCGCGCTTGCCGCCGGGCGGGGAGTGCAGATCGACGCAGACTTTCATGCCGCGAGCGGCGCACCAGCGCAGCACGTCTTCGATGTTGTCGAGGCATGAATCGACCCATGCGGCGTATTCGGCGAGATCCTGGTTGTCATCGACCGCCGACCAGTTGCGGGAAATCTGGTAGCGCACGAGCGTCGCGCCCCACCGGTGCAGGGTCTCAATGTCGTCCTCGGTCACGGGGTCGCGGTGGGGAAGCATGCAGCCGCGCAGCGGCTGGCGCCGCTGCGCGGCCGCAATGAATTGCGGCTTCGGCGCACGAGGGTCGACGCATGTCCCGCCTGTCTCGCCTGTCCCGCTAGTCCCGCAGGCCCCATTCTCGGGATACCGGACGATGTAGTCCCGGTTCACGGGGGAAACGCCGACGTCTTCCGTGGCGAGGGTCAGGGAGTCGAGGTCGAACTCGACGTGGCCGGTGGATTCCTGGAGGCCGAGGACGAGCGTGGCGCGGCCGCCGACGGGATCGATCGGCGAAGTGAGGATGTTCACGCGGTTGGTGACGGTGCGCCAGCCGTAGGTGCCGATGGGCGCGGAGGCGCCGGGGTAATGGGTTTTCCCGGTTTCGGCGCTTTCGTAGCGGAGCATGAACTTGACGCCGTTCCAGTCGTGCGCGGGCTTCGTGACGCCCTCCGCGCGGACGCGGATCGTCAGCACGAGGCCGAGTCCGTCGCCTAGAAGGCAGGAGAGGTCCAGCGGAGCCTCGCAGTGGACGGCGTTGGTCGCGGAACCGGGCGCGATTTCGGCGATGAGGGTGCGGCCCTCGATGCGCGCGCCGGGTGGAAGAGTGAAATTGTCAGCCACAAAGGGCACAGAGTTCACAAAGTCTTTGTGCTCTTTGTGTTCTTTGTGGCTCAAATCCTCTCCGGCGGCCGCAATGGCTGCCAGGGCGAAGGCTGCGATCGTGGCTGCGCGGCGCATGGCTATTTCAGGATCCATATTGTTCCGGCGCCGGGGAAGGCCGATGTGGCGCCGCCGGCGGTGAGGCGGTAGCCGCCGTTATTGCGAAAATATCGTTCCGTCACCTTGTCGAAAAGCGCCGGGGCGTTGTCGGCCGGGTCGAAGGCCGGGCAGAGGTCGCGCACGAGCGCGCCGCCCTGCCACAGCTTGAACGAGTAGAGGCGCGCGGGCGCGAACTCGTCGGGAACGCCGCTGAAGTTGCGCGCGAAGAGATAGAGCGGGAGGCCCAGATTTCCGTATCCAGCCGGGAAGGAAAGGTTGGCAGTGCGCGTCCCGGCGCCAACGGGAACCCACGCGCCGTTCTCCTGCTTCGCGACGGTGATGATCTGATCGCCGCTTGCGAGCGAGGTCTCCACGCGGTAGCGGACGCCGGTCGCCGGGGCGCAGTTCGCGCCGCCGAGCGTCGAGGAGCCGTTGTAGTAGCCCATGCGGTGGAAATCGGACGTCACGCGATAGGTTGAGAACAGGCCATGGGTCGAGTTCGTCGCCGCACCGCAGAACGTGGCGGCGGCGGGGATGGCGTTCCACTCCACCTCGGCGAGCATACGGGTCCCGTCACGGGCAACAACGCCGAGGTTCACGTAATCGTTCGTGCCGTTGGCCTCGATCCATTCGGGGCGGAAGAGCGGCCACTTCGTCGTGGCGGGGACGTTCGTGACGCCGCCGACCTCGGATGCGAAGTCGAAGTCGGCCGTCGCGTCCGCGACGGCGGCCTGCGGGAAGAAGACGCACTCGGAAATGCGGTCGAATAGCCCCGCGCGGCCGTTGTCGGCGACGCAGGGGACGAAGTCGCGAACAACACCGAACTCGTTCGTCAGGACAAGCGAGTAGAGACGGGCGGCGACAAGGTTCGTCGCCGTCCCGGCGTTGTTGTTGGCGAAGAGAAAGAGAGCCTGCTCCGTGTCGGTGGCGGCGGAATCCAGGTCGTTGTTGGAGCGATTTGCGCCGGTGCCGGAACCATCGAGGGCCGTGACGGACAGACGTTGCGAACCCCTTGCGAAGGCGGCGTCCACGCGGTAGCGGGTTGCCACGTTCACGACGGAATTCGACTGTAGCTGGAGCTTCCAGCCGTTGTATCCGAAGCGATGCGTGGCGTTCGCGCTTGCGGAGTCCGCCACGGCGTCGTAGAGCCAGAAACGCTTGCCGGCGGAGGAGGTCGCGCCGCAGAAGATGTTGTCAACCCCGTATCCGGCGGGCTTCACGGCCCACTCCATTTCAGACGTCATGCCGGTTCCTGCCTTGGCCAGGGCACCGGTGTCAATATAGAGGCCGCGAGAGCCGGCCGCGCCGTCGGACTGCACCCATTCGACCAGTTCGGCGGGGCGCGGCAGGACGGGGCCGGCGACGAGCGCACCGCCCTGTGCGGAGTAGATGATGCCATCGACCTTGTCGTAGAGTGCGGCGTGGCCGTTCGCGTGGCATGGGATAAAATGGCGCACAAGCCGGTATTCGCCGTTGTCATCCTTCCGCCAGAACTTCAGCGAGTAGAGCCGTGCCGAGGCGAACTGGTTGGCCGTGCCGTCGAAGTTCCCCGCGAAGAGATAGAGCGAGAGCTGGGTATCGACGGGGCCGGTCAATGCCCGAAAGTCCGAGGCGAAAGAGTCGCCTCTTGTGTAGATGCGCGCCATCGAGCCGCCCTCGCAGCGACGGATAATGTTCGTCTGCGCGCCGTCGTCCATCGAGACTACGACATGGTAGCGAACGCCAGTCACGGGTTTCGCTCCGCCCTGGACCGAGGCCGCGCCGGCCTTGTTGTAGCGCATTCTGTGGGAAGCGGCCTGGTAGGCCAAGTAGGGGACATACTCCACGTTGCGCGAATCGACCACCGTGGTCGCGCCGCAGAATTGGTTCTCGCCAGCAGCGGTGAGCGCCGTCCATTCCATTTCCGCCTCCATGCGGAGGCCGTCTGCGCCGACGACGCCGGTGTCGATCCACTGCGACCCGGTCGATTCGACGTAGTCGAGGTAGGCGTCGGGCGTATCGGCCGGACTCGCGCTTGGCAGCGCGAGCGCACAGATGGCCACGCACGGGAGGGTCGCGCCAGTCAGCGCGAGCGCACAAGCGACGGCTAGCGCCGCCGGGACGGAAAGCATGAAAAGCGTCGGGGTTTTCTTCATGGCGGATTTCTCCTTTGCGACGCCAATCTTAGGGGAATGCCCTTCTGAAAAATACCACGGATTGAGGAAAACTTTTTTCGTGTTTGAATACAGGAGGAAGATGTGGTAGCATCCCGCGCCATGGAAAGGACGTCGGGAACGAAAAACATAGCGGTGCTGTTCTCGCTGGCACTCAAGGGGCAGCGCATGACCTTCCGGGGAATCCTGGACTACGCCTCGAAGCACGGGCCGTGGTTCTGCAAGATGATGGAGGGGCGCATCGGCGAACAGGAGCTGGGTGTGGGCAGGAAGGGCGAAATCGACGGCGTGATCATGTCGAAGACCAAGCGCCGCACGGCCGAGAAGGTCGCGGCGCTTGGCGTCCCGGTGGTGTTCGTGGAGCCGTTCCCGGAAATGAAGGACTCGGGCTGGCCCATCCAGGGGGCGCCCTGGGTGGGGCGCGACTCGTTCGCGATCGGAGCGGAGGCCGCACGCTACTACCTGAAGCGCGGCTACCGGCACTTCGCCTATGTCGATGTGCCGACGGGGAGCTTCTGGAGCGCGGAGCGGCGGCGCGGATTTGCCGAAACGCTGGCGGCGGCGGGCTACGGACACGCCGTTTACGACAGGCTCACCGCGCGGGAGAAACGCAGCTGGCCGCTGGAGAAGACGAGGATGGTCAAGTTTCTGCTTTCCCTGCCGCGCCCGACTGCTGTCTTCGCCCCAATGGACGGGCGGGCGCGGCTCGTGCTGGACGCCTGCCAGGCCGCCGGGCTTCGCGTTCCGGAGGAGATCGCAGTGCTGGGAGTGGACAACGACACGCTGCTCTGCGAATCGACCGTACCGACGCTTTCGAGCATTCACACGGGCGGATTCAGGCGCGGACAAATCGCGGCGGAAATGCTCGACGACCTCATGCACGGCCGCGAGCCGCGCGAGCGCGCCGTCCCGCTGCCGCCGATTTCGGTCGTGACGCGCGGCAGCACGGGCTACGACGCCATGAGCGACCCGATCATTGGTCGCGCCGTGGAATTCCTGCGGGCGAAAGCCGGCGAGGGCGGCGTGTCGGTGCCGGAAGTGGCGCGGGCGGCGGGATGCTCGCGAAGCTATCTGGACAAGAGCTTCCGGGCCAGGATCGACATGTCCGTGCAGGAGGCGGTGCTGAAGATGCGCCTCGATTTCGTGAAGGAACTCCTCTCGACCACCAACCGATCAATGACGGAAATCGTGCAGGACTGCGGCTTCGCGCGAAGCAGCCATCTGGCCTTCCTCTTCAAGAAGGCGACCGGCAGGACCATGCTCCAGTGGCGCCGCGAAAACCGCGAGACGCCGGACGATTGAAAAGGACCTGGGCACGATTCTCAGCCGGACAACCGGACTGGTGCTCGCTTCGCTCGCATCCCAAATGGGCCTTTCGGGAATCGCCAGATTCCTTTCGAACAATGGACCGTTTGAGCGGTGTTAACCCGCATTGACTAGGTAGGACTGGCGGGACGGGCGGGACTGGCGGGACAAAAGGGCTGGCGGGACTGGCGGGACCGGCGCCTGTCCCGCAGGTCTCGCAGTAGTCGCGGCGCGGCCGGAGGCCGCACCCCCTATGTCGCGCCCGTCCCGCCAGTCCCCGCGACTTGCAGCGCGAGGTTCGCGACATTCGCCACTGGAGGGCGAAAAGTGCGTTGATTTCCGGCGGGGGGCAATGTAGAATTCCCCCTCTTCCACGGCTCGGCGGCGCCGCTCCGTGGAATAGGAGGCGAAAGGACGACGAACGCATGAAGGCGGGAATTCTCGTGGCGATGGACAGGGAGCGGGCGAGTCTCGAAAGGCTCGTGGCAAGCGCATCCCTTCCTTCAGGCCTGCGCATCGCGCTCCGCAAAACCGGAATCGGCAAGGTGAACGCCGCCCTCGGAGCCGACGCGCTGCTGCGCGAAGAGGCTCCAGATGTCGTCCTAAGCACAGGTTGCGCCGGATCGCTAGTCGAGGACATCGGCGTCGGCGAAACAGTAGTCGGCGCGTTCACGGCATACCACGACGTGTGGTGCGGCGCCCCCAACGCCCGCGGCCAGGTGCAGGGCTGCCCCGCCCGCTTCGAGGCCGACGCGCGCCTCATCGCCGCCGCGCGTTCGGTTCCCGGCGTCAGACTCGGACTCATCGCCACGGGCGACTGCTTCGTGGACACAGCGGAGAAGCGCGCGGAGATTCTCGCCATCCACCCTGACGCCACCGCCGCAGACATGGAGAGCGCCGCCATCGCCCAGGTCTGCCACAGCGCGGGAGTCCCGTTCCTCTCAATCCGCGCGATCAGCGACGCTCCTGGCGCCGACCCGCGCGCCATGCAATACGATTCGTTCTGGAAAAGGCTGGCCGACTCCTCGTTCGCCGCCACTCGCGCCTTTCTGGAGGCCCTGCCCGGATTCCTTCGCGCCGACCTCCCCTCCCCCGCCACAAACACGCAAAAACGACTTTAGAACCATGATCGCCCCGGAAGAACTGCCAGCGCGACTCCAGACCGTCCGCGACGGCCTTGCGGAAATGCGCCGCTACCTCGACATAGACTCCAAGCGGGCCGCCGCAGCGGAACTGGAGGAAAAGACATCGCTCCCCGGCTTCTGGGACGACCCGAAGGCCGCGCAGGAGACAATCGCCGCCGCCAACGCGCACAAGGCGATCCTGAAACCATACGACGAACTCGTTTCGCGCCTGGAAGACGCCTCCGCGATGGCCGAATTGGCGGAGGCGGAGTCCGAAGGCCCGGCACGCGACGAGGCGCTCGCCGAGGCCGCCGGGATGCTCGAGAGCGCCGAAGAGGCCTTCGAGTCGCTCAGAACGCAGTCTCTGCTCTCAGGTCCGCTCGACCGCTGCAACGCGTTCCTCACGCTGCACGCCGGCGCCGGCGGCACCGAGGCGTGCGACTGGGTGACGATGCTTCTGCGAATGTACACGCGCTACTGCGAGCGAGCCGGATTCACGCTTGAGATGATGGACGAGACTCCTGGCGACGAAGCGGGCCTCGTGACCTGCACTTTCGCCGTGCGCGGCCCCAACGCCTACGGTCTGCTAAAGGCGGAGCGCGGAGTCCACCGCCTCGTGAGAATCTCCCCGTTCGACTCCAACGCCCGCCGCCACACCTCATTCGCCTCCCTCGACGTGGTGGCGGAACTTGAAGACGAAACCACGGTCGAGATCAAGCCCGAGGATCTCGAAATCGACACCTATCGCTCCGGCGGCGCCGGCGGACAGCACGTCAACAAGACCGATTCGGCAATCCGCATCCGACACGTGCCCACCGGAATCGTCGTGACGTGCGACGCCGAGCGCTCCCAGTTCGCCAACCGCAAAAAGGCCATGGCCGTCCTGCGCGCCAAACTCTACGAATACGAGGAAGACAAAAAGCGCGCCGCCCTTGAGCGATTCTACGGCGAGAAGGGCTCAATTTCGTGGGGCAACCAGATCAGATCCTACGTCCTGCAGCCATACACCATGGCAAAGGACCTGCGCACCGGCCACGAGACCGGCAACGTCCAGGCCGTGCTCGATGGAGATCTGGCCCCGTTCATCGCCGCGTGGCTGAAATGGAAGAGCGCCGGATCGCCCAAGATCAAGGGCGCGGCCGCCGACGCAGACTAGCGCAGCCGCACCAGACAAGCGCCGCCTCGACATCAACGCCATCGCCCAGCTCCGGACACGCACTGCAGTGAACGCCATTTTCGCCGCCCCAACATCGCTTCTTCTGGTCGCCTGCCTTGCCGGGGCGGAGGTCCCGGTCGCCGCCGCCGCTCCGAACGCCGCGCCGGCGCAGGACTCCGCCTCGATCGCCGCGCCGGACATCCGGGCCTTCGCCGACGCTCTTTTTTCGCGCGGGCTCCATCGTCAGGCCGCCGCCGAATACCGCCGCTATCTTTCCGTCGCCCCCGACGCTCCAGACGCCGACGGCGCGGCCTTCCGTCTCGGGGAGGCCCTGCGCCTCTGCGGCGAGCGCGAGGAGGCGGCCAAGGCATATCGCCTCGCGGCGGAGCGCCCCGGTTCGCCCTGGCGCTCGAAGGCGCTTTTCAAGCGCGCGTCCCTCTTCGCCGAACTCGGCCGCAACGACGCGGCCGAGGAAATGTATGGCGAACTGCTTGAATCGGGTCCCGACCCCGAAGTGCGCGAACTTGCGCTGCATTTCCGCGCCGCGGCGCTGGAGTCGCTCGGCCGCGCCTCCGAAGCCGCGGCAATGCTGGAGGAGCAGCTGTCCGCCTTCCCGGACGGCCCTATGTCCTCGTGGGGCCGACTCGCCCTCGGCCGCGTCTGCGGCTCCCCGGGACCGGCTTTCCGTCCAGACCGCGCCCGCGAGCTTCTTCGAGGCCTTTCCGATCCCTCTTCCAACGCGGAGCCGCGCCTGGCCGCAGAGGCGCTTTTCATCCTTGGCCACTGCGAAAGCGCGGCAGAGCGCTGGGCCGAGGCCGCCGACGCCTTTGAAGCGCTGCGCCTGCGCTACCCCGACGATCCCCGCGCGCCCGAGTGCCTGAACGCCGCAGCCCGCGCCGCCGCCCGCGCCGGCCGCCACGTCGAGGCCGTGGCGCTTTGCGACGAGGCGCTCGCCGCGACCCCGCCGCCGCCACCCGGCCCGGCCCGCGCGCTGCGCTGGCTGCGCGCCACGTCCCTGCTGGAACTTTCGCGCCTTGAGGAGGCGCAGGCGGCATTCGCCGCCCTCGCTGCGGATTCCGGGACCGACACCGACGCCGCCGCCCGCGCCGCATACCAGTCCGCCCTCTGCGCCTGGAAGCGCGGACGCTGGGCGGAGGCCGCAACGGCCGTCGGACCGGCTCTCCGCTCGCGCGAGGTGCGCGCCGAGGCGCTGTGGCTACTCGCGGAGGCGTCCGCCGCGCTCGCCGACTCCGATCCTGACGGCGGCGCGGAGCCCGCCGCGCGCGCCGTTGAGTCGTATCGAGCCATCGCGGCTGAGTTCCCCGACGCCCCGTTCGCCGCCGACGCGCTCTACCGGCTCGGGCACAGGCTCATGCGCGGCGGCGCGCCGGCCGACGCCGCGGCCGCGTGGGTGCGTCTTGCCGAATCCGCGAGCGCCGGCGCGCTCGCCCCGCGCGCCCGTTTCGCGGCGGCCTCGGCGCTCGCCGCCGCCGGGCGCGGAAGCGAGGCCCTGACCCAGTGGCAGACTCTTTTGCGCGACTTTCCGGACTGCGACGAGGCGCCGGAGGCGCTTTTCCAGGAAGCGCTGGAGGAAATGCGCGAAGAGCGCCGCGTGGACGCCATTCGCTCGTTCGAGACTCTTCTGCGCCGCTTTCCAGACCACGCCCGTTCCGCCGAAGCCAAGTTCTGGCGCGGCGAGGCGCTGCGCTCCGGCGGCGATCTGCGCGGCGCAGAGGCGTCGTATCGCGACGCCCTGGCCTCCTCTCCAAACGAGTCCGTTGGCCGGGACGCCCGGTTCGCGCTCGCGGCAGTCCTACGCGAAACCGGCCGCGACGAGGAAAGCGCGGAGATTTTCGCCGGGCTGCTTGACTCCGGGGCGGACGCCGGGCGCTTCCCGCCCGGACTCCTGGCCTGGCTTTCGGCGCGCCAGTGCGCCGACGGCGACGCGGCCCGCGCCGCAGACTCGGCGCGGCTCCTCGCGCAGTCGGGTCCCACGGACGAGTGGAAGCAGACCGGCTGGACTCTCCTCGGGCGCGCGGAACGCCAGGCCGGGCACGCGCGCGAGGCCGAAGAGGCTTTCGACAAGGCCCACTCAATCGGCGTGGAAGGCGAAACGGCGGCCGAAGCCGCGCTTCGCCTCGGCGAGCTTCGCCTCGCGCGCGGCGACGCCGCCGGAGCGGACGCCCCGCTGCGCGCCGCAGTGCGCCTCGCCGCCGCCCCCGACAAGCAGGGCCTGCGTGTCCGCGCCTACGTCGCGCTCGGCCGCGCCGCGCTTGCCGCCGGGAACTCCGACGCCGCCGCGCGCTATCTGCTCACGGTGTGCATGCTCTACCGCGACCCCGAGGAGCTGCCGCCGGTGATGCTCGAAACGATCCGGCTTCTGGAGGGACTCGGCCGCACCGAGGAGGCGCGCAGTCTGCGCGAGACTCTCCGCGCCGACTACCCCGGAACGCCGGAGGCGGAGGCCGCGGCGAAGTGAACGTGAACTTCACCGCTCCGGGCCAGGTCTCCGCGTTTCTTCGGGAGCGCGGAATACGTCCAAGCAAGGCGCTTGGGCAGAACTTCCTCGCGGACCGCAACGTCCTTGACTGCATTGTGCGCGAGGCGGACCTGCCGCCCGGCGCCGAAGTCGTGGAGGTCGGCGCCGGACTCGGGGCGCTCACCGCCGCGCTTCTTGACTGCGGAGCGCGCGTCACGGCGGTGGAAAAGGATCCCGCGCTTCAAGCCGTCCTGGAGGAGCGGTTCGGTGCCGTCCCGGACTTTTCGCTGGTTCGCGGCGACGCCCTTGCAATTGACCTTGCGCCGCTCTTCGCGCCGCCACGTCGCGCCTGCCTCGTCTCCAACCTCCCGTATTCCGTCGGAACGCGCGTGGTAGTGGATGCCGCAGCCTGCACATCGCCGCCGGAACGGATGGTGCTGCTGCTCCAGCGCGAAGTCTGCGAGCGCTTCGCCGCGCCGCCGCGCTCCCCGGCCCGCGGGGCGGTGTCGGTCTGGCTGCAGCGCCTCTACGACGTGAGACTGGCCCGCGACGTCCCGCCGCAGTGCTTCGTGCCGCGCCCGGAGGTGATGTCCTCCGTCGTCGTGCTGCGCCGCCACCGCCGATTTCCGCTGCCGCCGACGGAGGCGGAGCAGTTCCGCGAACTCGTTCGCGCGGGATTCCTTCACCGCCGCAAGCAGCTGCGCGTCGCCATGCGAGGCGCAGGCGGCCTCGCGCGACCGGCCGACTTCGCCGAACAGGCATTCGCCGCCGCCGCAGTGCCGCAAAACGCCCGCGCCGAGGAACTTTCCGTGGAGCAGTGGCTCGCGCTTCGCGACGCATGGTTCCCTGCTCGGCGCCCGCTGCGCTAAGCGCCTGGCATTGCCACGGAGCGCAAATCAAAAATATCCTTCAGACCATTGGAATCCCGCGGGAGGCGCGGGATTCCCCGCGTCGGCCGTAACGACCGACGTGGGGAGGCGCAACGACAAATCAGTTGTTGATCTTGACCGGGGTGCCCGTCACGCGGGTCTTGGCCTGCATGATCGGGAAGAATGGAATTGGATATACGTAGGCTTCAACATTCTGGGTAACTTCAATGTTTGCCAGAATGAAAAGGCCGCAATCGCGCGGGTAGATGTGTCAGGCTTCGCCCAGTTGAAAGGTTGAAAAGTTGAAAGGTTGAAAAGCTGAAAAGTCTGATGCTGAATAGCGGTGGAAGGGCGGCTTGTGGAATAGCCGCCAACGGCGGCGTCCTATGCCACAGCCACTATTTTCCTTGCACTCTTTGCGTTCCGTTGCTCGGACGCATTTTGCCCCACATCTGTGTGTATTATCGCGCAAAGTCCGCAAAGTTCGCAAAGATGATGTAGTCATGTCGTGGCGCGCTCGGAGAGCGCGCCCTACCCGGAGGCGATGCGATTGGCTTGGTCGATTTTGTCGATTATGTCGATTTTGTCGACGACCGACCAAATCGACGACCGACCAAACCGATCGTCGATATTTTTCGCGTCGCGCGGGTCATTTTGTCTAGCCTCATCCCTCAGTGTTCGTAACACTTCGCGGACTTCGCGAACTTTGCGCGAGATATACCTGTCAACTAAGAATATGAAGACAGCCAATGTAGATTTCGCGCGGACAGATTTTGGTCGCACCCTCGGCGAAAAAAACTGTTGCGCCCAAAGACCTAAAGGCACTACAATTGCCCGCAAGCCAAGGCGCCACAGCGCAGATGCAGAATCCCGGACCCCCAACGCAAGACGCAAACTCCCACAATGAAAATCAGAACCACCGCTCTTTTCGCCACCGCATTCCTCGCCGCGACGACTCGGTTGCTTTTTTTTCCTTCAACAGCCACGGCCACAACAATTAACTTGACTTTATATTCCGAAGGATTTTCAGAATCCTCAATTTTCCAAAATCTGTTGAATGGACAGTATTCTGTTGTTTTCCTCACCGCCGACAACATGGATTCTCTTTACGTTTCAAATGGACTGATAGCTGGTGCCGATGAAATTGGCGGAATCTATGAACTTGACACGGACCTTTCCGACGAGGATGTAGTCATGGGATGTTGGCAAGATAATCTTGATCCTGATCACTTTGGCTTTGACAACAACAATCAAGGCTCTTGGAGATACTTGGTAGCAATTCGTGACTCTGAAGACAATTCGATGGCGTTGTCCGACGCAAACGGCAATTTGCTTTGGTTTGAGGTAGTGACTGATCCGGAATATGGGCCTGATTACGTTTGGAATGATGCCACATTTGAAGTTTCCTCCGAAGCTTCTGTAGCGACGCCGATTGCTTTTTATCAAGGTTCGTGGAACCAGCCACCGGCGCCGGATCTGCCCACGCCAGTGATTTCCGCCTTTTCCGTGACAGGCCAGAGCGCCGCGCTTTCCGTTGCAAACGTCCAGAACGGCGCATTCTACGCGGTGTATTCCTCTGAGACTCCCAACGGAGCCAAGACGCTTGTCGAGTGCAAGCAGTGCGACAGCGACACCACGGTGGAATTCTCAGGCCTTGACGCCACAAACTCAGCCAAGTTCTTCCACGTGAAGGGTGGCGACACGCAAGCCGCCGCCAGCGAGTGGTAGCCACACGGCGTGAAAGTGTCGCATGTCGCATGTCGAATGTCGCATGTCGAGTGTCGGGAAAAAACCGCTTGTCGAATGTCGCGTGTCGCAGGTCGGGAAAAAACCGCTTGTCGAATGTCGCGTGTCGCAGGTCGGGAAAAAACCGC
>DJYI01000091.1:6188-14128 GCA_002448475.1 Verrucomicrobia bacterium UBA6982 | reverse complement strand
CTCTTGCCGACGACGGACCCGCTGAAATTGGGTTTGCAGAGGCATGGTCTCTTGCCGACTACGGACTCGCTTTGATACCGACGATGCCAACGCAATGATTCTGCGGCTTGGGTTCAAAACTTCCGGAAAAAACAAGGCAAGGCTGGAAATGCCGTAGTTCGTGGCTCGCAACTTATTTGATGCGATTGGTTCCGCGTTTTATGCGATTATTTCCTCGAACCGCGGTTTGGAAATGGCGGGGGTTGAACCGCGCGGGCGCTTATCATATCATTCCGCCCATCGCCGAATTCCCGGAGTGACACCAGTGAAAGTAATTGTCGTAGGCGCCGGATTCACCGGTCTTCAGCTCGCACGTTCCCTTGCGGATGGCGGGGCTGAGGTCGTTCTGGTCGAGAACGACCCCGAACACGCCCGCCGGGCGCGCGAACAGGTTGACTGCGCGGTCGTGGAGGACGATGGCAACAGCCCTGGCACGCTGGAGGACGTCGGACTTGCCGAGGCCGACGCGCTTGTCGCGCTTACGCAGGACGACGAAGTGAACCTCATCACGTGCGCCCTGGCCGACGCCATGTTCCCCGAGGTGCGCAAAATCGCCCGTGTCCGAAACTACGCCTACTACAGGCGCACGGTCGAGACCGCGCGCTCCGGCGCCGCGGCGCTCCGGCGCGAGGGCGTGAGGCCTGTCCTCGGAATCGACAGAATGCTAAACCCGGACGTCGAGGCCGCCGCCGCAATGTGCCGCGCCGCCGATCATGGCGCAGTCGGCAACGTGATAGCCCTCGACGGCGACCGCGGCGTGCTGGAGCTTTCCGTGACCGAAGGCGGCGCAATGTCCGGCGTCGCCCTGCGGGACCTGTCCGCGCGCGTCGGGCGGCGCATTCTGGTGGCCTGGGTCGAAAAGCCCGAAGGCCCGATGCTGCCGGACGGCGCAACGACGCTCATGCCCGGCGACAGGATTGGGGTTGTTGCATCCCCGGACGAACTCACAGACCTTGCCTCCCTTGCCGGATCTCCTCCGGATGAGGCTCCTCGGCGAATCGTCGTGTTCGGCGCCGGCCTTGTTGGACGCTTTGTCGTGGGGCGGATGCTTGGAACGGACGTTGAGGGCGCGTCCGGAGCTCCCGCGGCGCATTCCGGCGCGCGCGGACTGCTTGCGCTGTTCGGTGTCGGCCGCCGCCGCATGGATGTCGCGCTGGTGGATTCCGACCCGGATCTTTGCGAAGAGGCCGCGCGGATGTTTCCGGATGCCAGGGTGCTATGCGGAGATGTGACTGAGGACGGCTTTCTGCGCGACGAGGGGCTTGATTCGGCGGATCTCGCGGTTCTCGCCACGCCAGACCATGCCGGCAATCTCGTCATGGCCGCCTACCTCAAGTCGCGCGGAGTCCGCCGCACCATCGCGCTGACGGCCGGCGCGTCGTTCGACGGCATTGCGCGCAAGCTTGGCGTGGATGTCGCCGTGCCGATGCGCGACACGGTCGTGGACGCCATCGCCGGCCATCTGCGCGGGCGCAACGTGAAGTCCGTGCATTCGGTATGCAATCGGCGGTTCGAGATAGTCGAATGCGGAGTGCGTCCGGGCAGCGCCGCGGACGGCAAGTCGCTGCGCAAGCTGTCCATGCCCGGCGAATATCTGCTCCTGCTTCTGCGCCGTCCGGGGAGCGACGCCTTTGAGGTGCCGGGCGGCGACACGGTGCTGGAGTCCGGTTCGCGTGCCGTCCTCGTGATGCGCGCGGGTTCCCGCCGTGTGCCGGCCCTGTTCGACGCTCCGGAGGCTGGGGCGGGAGGCGCCGCGTCCGTTGGAGCGCACTGAGGAGAGCAGTGGAGGAGTCGCCGCCGTGTCATCCATGATGCCAAGGGTTTTCGCATGCGTCGCGGCCATTGTCGGGGCGGCGCTCCTGCCACCGTTCGCGCTCGCGGCGGCCGACGGCGATTCGGCGGCGGCTCGCGCCTTTGCCGCGTGCGCTGCGGCCGGCCTTGCGGCGGCCTTTGCCGCCAGGCCGCGCCGCAACTCCGCCGCCCCCGGCGCCCGTCATGGCGGAGACGCGCCCACGGCGCCCAATCCGGCCGACGCCATTGCGGCCGTGGGGGCAGCGTGGATAGCGGTGTGCCTTTTCGGAGCCGCGCCTCTGCGCCTCTGCGGCGCCTGTCGTGACGTCACGGACGCGGTGTTCGAGAGCGTGAGCGGCTTTACAACGACCGGAGCCACGGTCATCGCGGACGTCGAGGCGCTGCCGCGCGCCGTAAACCTGTGGCGGTGCGAGACGCACTGGCTCGGCGGAATGGGAGTCGTGGCCCTGGCTGTGGCCTTTCTTCCACTGCTCGGCGTCGGCGGGTTCCGTCTCATGAACGCCGAATCGACAGGCCCGGAAAAGGGCAAGCTCACCGCGCGCGTCGCCGACACGGCCCGCACTCTGTGGCTGCTATACGTGTCGCTTACGGCGGCGCAGGTGCTTCTGCTGCGGCTCTGCGGCATGGGCTGGTTCGACGCGACGTGCCACGCCTTTTCCACGCTCGGCACGGGCGGATTCTCCACGCGCAACGCGAGCCTCGCGGCATTCGGCAACCCGGCGGCGGAATGGGTCTGCACGGCTTTCATGCTCGCCGCCGCCGTGAACTTCGGCGTTTACCACAAATTTGCGGCGCGGCACGGCGCGGAGGCGTTGCGATCCACTGAACTGCGCGCCTTCGCCGCGCTCGTCGCCGTCGCAATCATCGGCGCGACGGTCGCGCTCGCGCGCGGCGGCGCCGGACTTGTCGAGGCCTCGCGCCTGGCGGCATTTCAGGTCGCGTCCATCATTTCGACGACTGGGTTTGCCTCCGCCGACTACGCGGTGTGGGTCCCGGGCGCGCAGACTGTGCTATTGGCGCTTTTCTTCGTAGGCGGATGCTCCGGATCGACCGCCGGCGGCGTCAAAGTCGTGCGATGGGCGGTTCTTGCGAAACAGGCGGCTGTCGCGGCGCGGCGATTCGTCCATCCGCGCGCCGTCTATGTGGTGCGGATAGACGGACGTCCGGTGCGCGACGGCCTCGTCGCAGCCGTGGCCGGGTTCGTCGCCGCCTATGCGGCGCTCGTCGGAGCGACGGCTCTCGCCGGCGCCTTCGCCGGGCTCCAGGCGCCGGAGGCGTTCACGGCGGCGCTTAGCATGGCCGGCAACGTGGGTCCAGCTTTCGGGGCGCTTGGCCCCTCCGGCAACTACGGGGCGCTTCCGGCGGCGCTGAAGTGGTGGTATTGCGCGGCCATGCTGGCCGGACGGCTCGAAGTGTTCACCATGCTGGCGCTGATCGGCAGAATGGCCTCCGCGGCGCGTCCGAAGCGGGGCTTCCGGGCATGATTGCCGTTTTTGGGCGCGCGGTGGTATGATCCGGCCCGCCATGGAACGTTTTGCAAACAAGGTCGTTTTGGTCACCGGCGGAAGCCGTAACACGGGGCTTGACATTGTCGCCCGCTTTGTCTCCGAGGGAGCGAAGGTATGGATGTGCGGCTCCTCGGCCGCGTCCACCGCGAAGGGGGCGGCGGAACTCGCCGCGCGCGGAGTCCCTGGAGTGCGCGCCATGCCTTGCGACATCTCCGACGCCGCGCAGGTGACAGCCCTATTCGACGCCATCGCGCGCGAGGAGGGCCGGCTCGACGTTCTGGTGAACAACGCCGCCAACCAGGGGCTGGGTCAGGGCGGCCCGCTCGACGTGGAGCCCGACGCCATGAGGGCGGTATTCGAGACGAACGTCTTTGGGGGCTTTCGCGTGACGCGGGAGGCGTGCCGGCGCTTTTTCTCGATTCAGGAGACGCGCGGCTGCGTCGTGTTCCTCTCGTCCAACACCGCCCGTCGGGCCATTCGTGGCCGCACGTCATACTGCGCCAGCAAGGGCGCGATAAACTCCCTTGTCCGCTCGCTGGCTCTCGATCTCGGACCGCTCGGCATACGGGTGAACTGCTGCGCGCCCGGCTACATCCGCACGGAGCGCTGGGACTCGCTGGATCCGTCCGTGATCGCCCGGCGCCGCAGAAACTGCCCGATAGGGCGGGAGGCCACGGGCGCGGACATAGCCGCGGTCGTTGCGTTTCTCGCCTCTGCCGACGCCTCGAACATGTCCGGCGAAATCGTCACGGTTGACGCCGGTTGCTCCTGCCAGCACATGCCGCCGGACTGCGACTGCTGATCGCCTCGCGCGGCTGAAGGCCCGGCGGCGCTCCGAAGACGCCCCTTGACACAAAGGGGCGCATGGGCTATTTTTCGGCTCGTCACGAAAATTAGTATCGAGACGATTTTTCGCAACGATTTGAGAAACAGGCTGAAAATGACGTTGAGGGGAGTGGCCGAAAAGGCGGGAGTGGCCGTTGACACGGCGCGCAAGGTCGTGCGGGGGGACCCGTCGGTGCGCCCGTACATCAGGCGGCAGGTGGAGAGCGTGATTCGCGAGACGGGCTACCGCCCGAATCTCGTGGCTCGGGCGCTTCGCGAGAAGCACCTCGACCTCGTGCCCCTGAGCGTGATGCGCCTCGACCTGCCCTACTTCGGCCGTCTTGCGACGCGCATGTCGGAGCTCGTGGTGAAGTGCGGTGCGGAGCCGGCGCTGTGCCTGGACGCCAAGCACCTCATTTCGCTGAGTCGCTCCTATTCGCCGCGCGGCTGCATCAGCATGTCGCACATCGAGCGCGCGCAGATCGACGCGCTCGCCAGGACGCAGCGCGTCGTTGTCGTGAACCAGGACGTGCCGGTCTCGGACAATGTCTCGGTGGTGGCGATCGACTTCGAGGGCGCATACCGGGCACTCACCGAAAAAATCCTCTCGATCGGCAAGGAGCGCGTCGCGGTGATTTCGCCCTACTATCTGGAGGCCGGGCGCAGGGGCTGGCCGCGCCAGAAGTTCCCGGCGGTGATCGACGCGCTTGCGGCGCGCGGTCTCGCGACCGTCGGTCCGGAGCCGGGGCACGTGTTCTCCTCGGCCGCGGAGTTCGCGGCGTGGGTGCTGGCGGCGCCGCGCGGCGCCGCCGACGCCGTGCTGTGCGAAAACGACCACGTCGGCGCCGCGGTCGTGGGCGAGCTGGCCGAAGCCGGACTCTCGACGCCACGCGACATGCTCATCGTTGGCTGCGACGCCGACATCGCCGTGCCGGGGATGTGGAGCGTCCGGCCGGACACCGACGCGATCGCGGCCAGCGCCGTGGAGATGCTTCGCGCGATGATAGTCGACGGCGCGAAGGGGTCGTTTGAAACCATCCATCCCGTCCCGGTCGACGAGACCGGCGCGCCGATACCGGCGGCCTAGAAACCTAGGAAGCTAGAAGCCCAGAACGCGATTTTCCAACTCAACACCAAACAGAAATCAAAACATGAAGCGCATTTTCGCATTACTGACGCTTGCCGCCGCGACGACGACGACGGCCGAATTGCTAGACGAATCGCAATTCCTCTACCGAGCCTCGGTCTCATTTCCAGGCTACACGTTCGCCGATGACACGCAGGAGAACTTCCCGGTTCTCGTCCGTCTTGTGGAGACGGAGGGCGGCTTCTCCTACGCCGATGCCTCAGTCGATGGATCCGACATCCGCTTCACGCTGCCCGACGGCACGATCCTGCCGAGCGAAGTCTCGCTTTGGGATCCCGACGGCGAATCGCTCGCCTGGGTTTCCATCCCCGAACTCGCCGTAGGGACGCAGATACTGCTCTACTGGGGCGGAACGCACGCCTTCCCCGCCAGCCAGACCGACGGTTCCGTCTGGACTGCAGCGAACTACTTCGCCGTGTGGCACATGGACGAACCCAACACCTCAACGACGGCCAAGGACTCCGCCGGTGGCGACATGGAAGGCACGCATGTCAACACGATGCCCGGACAGACCGAAGCCAAGGTCGGCCGCTCCGTTCGGATTTCCACGAACGGAGGTCAGGGGAGTAAAGAAAACAAAGGCATACCAACGGCGGCTTATTCCAATGTCGGAGACAAATTCACGCTCTCCCTCTGGGCGAAGTATCCCAATCAAGGGCAAGGAGCCGACAGAATCGCCAGTCACAAGAATAATTACAATGACACCGACGGCTGGGAAATTTCCGGCATGCGCTGGAATGCGGACCAATTGGATTTTCGCGGGGCCAGCGACAAATCGGCACAAGCGGCCTTGCATCTCCAAAGCATGGATTGGACCCATTTGATGTTTGTTTTCAATGGGACAAAGGGGACTTTTTACAAAAACAAGACCTGGACTTCCGAACACGATCTAACGCCGGCGACGGACAATGACGTCATTTTGACACTGGGCAATGCCCCATCGGTAAATGACGTGTCCTTCAAGGGCTGGATGGACGAAGTACGCCTCCGCAAGGGCGAAACGACGCGCAACTGGATACACACGGAATACAACAGCGTCAACAACGCCTCGTTCGCATCTGTCGGCACCGCGGAGGCAATCCAGTCCGACGAGGACATCCCCGTCCTCGGCGCCGTGTCCGCGACGGCGGACGGACGCCACTCCGCCACGCTTTCGTGGTCGCTTCGCACCGCTTCTGCCTCTGATTCCGCGACCGTCACGGTCTATTACGGCACCGATTCAGCGAATCTCTCGCAGTCGCTCCTCCTCGCATCAGGCGCTGGCATCGCGACCGGTGCGCACTCGTCCACCCTGACCGGGTTGGAATGCGCCACGACCTGGTTCGCCAAGGTCATCGCCACTGGTGACGACGGCAACGCCGAATCCGATGTCGTCTCTTTCACGACGGCTGGCGCGCCGGTCTTCGGTTCCGTGGAATCGTCCGTGGACGGGCTCGCCGTGACGATTTCCGGTTCGCTCTCGGACGCGGGATCCGTGCCGCTCGACGTGACCGCGCACTTCGGCGCCAACGCGGCGACGTGGACCACTGTCGGATCATGGAGCGGCGTCGCCGCCGCTCGCGACTTCGAGGCCGACGCGACGGCGCCATCGCTTGGCGACTACGCGGCCGGCTTCCGAGCGACCGGCACCTGCCCGGACTGCGGGCACGTCTTCGACGTCGCGTCCGATGCCATCGTTGTCCCGGTCTTCGGCGAATGTCGCTGGACGGGAGCCACTGGAAATCTCTCGTGGAATACGCCGGGCAACTGGAGCTCCGGCACCGTGCCCGCCTCAAAGGACACCGCCGTTTTCGGCACTGAAGTATCCCTATCCGGCGCGACGATATCGCTTGACAGCGCACAAGGTGTCGGCTCAATCATCGTGGAAAATGACGAAGCCTTCACGATTGGTTCCGCCGAAGACATAGAGGCAAGCTACACAATTGCAGCCGAACATCTCGTCCGTTCCGGAACTGAAGCCGGTGAATTGGCATTTGCGGTGCCTTTCGTCTTTGCCGAACCCGACAACGGCACAAACACGCTCGCGGCAGCGGCTGACATCCGCTTCGGCGCTGGAATCGGCGCGACCGAATCGCGACCGCTGCTCAAGACCGGCGTCGGAACCGTCACCCTTGCGGGGCCAATCTCCGGTTCGCATCCGAAAATCTGGGTGAAGGAGGGCCGGGTTTCCGCCACGGCGGCCAATTCCATTCGCGGCGACACCTGGGTCGGCGGCGGGACAGAGGAGGCCTCGCTTGTCTTCACGCGGGGCGATGCCGTGGCGATGAGCAACGCCGGCTCGCTCACGGTCCTCACCAACGGAACGGCCACGCTCCGCGATCTTCCGTGGGGCCACTTCTACGAGCGGATGAACGCCTACGACGGCGGCTCCATCTCCTGCAACGGCGGCTCCTACGCGCTGAAGGTCACCCTCCGCGGCGCGACAATGAGCTGCGGCGGAAGCTTCCAGGCCGCCGGCTACTGGGGACAGGGCGTCGAATCGCTCGCAGCGGGGCAAACGTCGTATTTCCGCTCCGGCATGACTCTGAATCCCTCCGACCCCGGCAATCCGGCCTACATCACGGTGGCGGACGGCGAAGCACCCGTGGACCTCGTCATGACGGGCGCCC
>DJYI01000091.1:0-6123 GCA_002448475.1 Verrucomicrobia bacterium UBA6982 | reverse complement strand
CCCTCGGCTGGATCGGAGGCTCGTCGAAGCCGATCCGCAAGAACGGCGACGGCGTCCTGAAGACGACTGCGGCCAACGGCCCCTCCTCCTCGGCCTCGTTCCAGCTCTACGGCGGGACACTGCTCTGCGACAACGCCTCCGGCTCGCCCATCGGCAACACGGCGCTCGCCGTAGGCGGCGGCGCGACGCTCGGCGGTATCGGCTTCATCGGCGGCACGGAGCGCGGCGACGTGACGGTCGCCGGGGCTTCGGCGAACCCCGCCGTCATCGCCCCCGGCTCCATCGACGAAACGACCGGCGCGCACCTCTTCGGCACGCTCACGGTCGGCACTGAGGCGCAGACAAACGCCGTCGTGTTCGGCAACTACTCGAAGCTTTCCGTCGGAATTTCCGGCGACGGCACTTGCGACTCGCTGCGTGTCGTTGGTTCGCTCGACCTCTCCGGCTCGCTCGACACGCTGGCGGTGACAATTCCGGGCGACGGAAAAGTCCGCGGAGGCACCTATGTCCTCGCGTCCGCCACCGAAGGCATAACCGGGCAGTTCGACACCGTGGTCCTGCCCGTCGGACGCCTGGCGCAGACAGCGACGCAGATCACGCTGACCACCGCCGACCCGACAGTCATGATCCTCCGCTAACCCCCTTCCACCCCTTTCCCCCTTTTCCCCTTTAAACTTTTCAACTTTTCAACCTTTCAACTTTTCAACTTTTCAACTTTTTCAACTGGCGTAAGCCCAACTGTTCATGAAACAGATAGTCATGTCCGGCCCGCGCAGGAGCAGGATCGTCGAAGTCCCAACGCCCGCAATTTCCGGCGCGCAGCTCCTCGTAAAGGTGACCATCACCGGCATGTGCCATTCAGAGTGGTATCCGTGGAGCACCGCGAAGGATGGCGACATCCTCGGCCACGAGGCCGTCGGAGTCGTGGCCGCCACGGGGCCGGACGTCACCAAGTTCAAAGTCGGCGACCGCGTGACCGGCCTCGGCGGCGGCGGATACAAGGAATTCATCGTGATGGAGGAGGCCAAGGCCTGTCACGTGCCGGACGGACTCGCCGACGAGGACGCGATCGTCGAGCCACTCGCCTGCATGATGAGCGCCGCCGGGAAAATGATGCCCGCATTTCCGGGCGACTCGATCGCCGTCGTCGGCTGCGGCTACATGGGGCTGGGAATGGTTTCGCTCTTCCGCGCCGCCGGATACGACCGCATCGTCGCGATCGACAAGCGCCCCGAGGCGCTGGCGAACGCCAAGCGCTTCGGCGCGTCCGAATGCTGGCGCCCGGAGACGCTGCCGCGCCGCTATTTTGTCGATTGGGAGAACATCGAGACGCCCGACCTCACGCGCGACGGCCACAAGACCGACATCTTCGGCCTCGGCTTCCGCAACGTGATGGAGTTCACCGGCACGCCAGACGGGCTTGAGCTTGCCGGCAATCTCGTGTGCGCGCACGGCCGCCTGGGCGTTGGCGGATACCACAACGACGGCCCGCGGACGCTTGACTGGAAGCTCTGGAACTTCAAGGCGATGACGGTCGTGAACTGCCACGAGCGGCGCATCGAATACGAGGCCACGCTCTGCCCGCGCTGCCTCGAACTGGTTTCAAGCGGCTACTGGAAGTTCCGTGGCGTCACGCGCGTCTATTCCATGGAGGATTTTGACCGCGCGAACGAGGACATGGAGACGCACCGCGACAACTTCATCAAGGGCGCGGTGCGGTGCTGAGAAATGTTGCCAATGTGAGAATGTTGCCAATTTCCAAGTCCAATTCCCAATTTGATGCCGACCGCACTGTCAGCCGACCGCATTTCAAAACGGTCAAGACAATCATGAAAACTCAAAAACTTCTTGTCCCGGTGGCCGCCGCCGCGGCTCTGGCAGGCAGCGCCTTCGCCGCGACGGGCGACGCGACAGTCGCCAAATGGGCCGGCGACGCGCGCGGCGCGTTCATGCTGATGTTCGACGACGGCTGGCCGTCGCTATGGCAGGCCGCGATGCCCGCGCTTGAGGCGCGCAAGCTCCCCGCCGACTTCTACATCATCCCCGACAAGGGAGAGTTCAAGGTCTTCGAGAACGTCTGGAAGGAAAAGTTCAGGAACCCGCTCTTCCGCTTCGGCAACCACACGTGGAGCCACAACGGCTTCGACGATTACGCGGGCGCGGTCGAGGAGTTCGGCAAATGCACCGACTACCTCCGCGCGAACGTCCCCGGCAAGCCGGGCCGACTCATCTCCTACGCGCAGCCCGGAGTGCCGGGCGGGCGCTGGAACATCAACGCCGAGCAGGAGGAGAGGATATGCCGCGAGCAGGGGCTCGTCGCGCGTCCGCCGTTCCACGACCATGGCGCGACATACCATCTCAAGACCAAGGACGACATGCTCGCCAAGGCGAAGAAGGCCGCGGCGGAGGGCATCGCCGAATACGTGATCTTCCACGGCGTCGAGGTCGATGACCCGAAGCGCGGCTACCAGGACTTCTGGGCCGTGCCGGTGAAGGAATACATCCCGTTCTTCGACGAAGTCGCCGAAATGCGCGACCGCGGCGAGATATGGGTGGCCGACCACGTCTCCGTGCACCAATACGAGACGGAGCGCGCCACGGCGCAGGTCCGGACGCTCGCGGCGGGCGACAGGGGCGTCCGCCTCGCCGTCACGTGCGACGCCGACCCCGCGCTCTACGACTGCCCGCTCACGCTCAAGGTCGAAGTGCCGCGCATGTGGAGGGCCGCGAGGTTCCGCCAGGGCAGGAACGGCGCGGTGGAGACGGTGCCGGTCGAAAGCGGCGTGGCGCTTGTCCGAGCCGTTCCGAACGGCGAGCCGGTCACGGTGATCGAGGCGAAGGACTCCCCTCATCAGCCTCCCAACCACCGAACCACCCAACCACCGAACAGTCAAACCGTCAAACGATCAAACGATCAAACGGTCAAACGATCCCACGACCACTGGACGTGGTGCGGCTGGGGTGGCGGCGGCTGGTTCTGGTCGAGCGCCGCCGATCCGAAGGACCCCAACGTGTTCTACATGGGCGGCGACGTCGACGGACTCTGGAAATCCACCGACGGCGGCAGGAGCTGGGCCTTCGCGAACGCCGGACTCCAGAACTACGGCGTCTATTCGATCGCGGTGGCGCCGTCCGACGGCCGCTTCGTCTATGCGCTCACGCAGGACGGCGTGGCCGCGAGCGCCGACGGCGCCAGGAGCTGGACTCCATGCGCCGACACGCGCAACGGGGAGCTGAAGGTCTCCGCGCATCGCGGAGGCAGCGTCAAGGCGGTGGCGGTCGATCCGCGCGATCCGCGCGTCGTCTATGCCGGCGGCGCGACGGGCCGCGCCGTGAAATCGACCGACGGCGGCCGGACGTGGAAGATTCTCGACTACCTCTCCTCGCGAGTCCCGGAAAAGGGCGAAATCGCCGATCCGGTCTCCGGTTCCGGCTACGGCCGCATCACCATAGCCGCCAACTCCATGGACTGGAACAACTACGTGCGCATCCAGAAGCTTATTTCGCAGCAGGGCGACGACTGGAGCGGCTACGAGAAGATCGGCGTCAAGGTGTTCCTGCCCAAGGACGCCCCGAAGGGCATGGCCGCGACGATCGTCGTGCAAAGCGGATCGTGGGCGTGGAAGGAGGGGGCCATGACCCCGATCCAACCCGGCGAGTGGACCACAGTGGAATACCCGCTCTCCACGTATGCCGACCCCTCGAAAGTGCAGATGGTCCACTTTGTCATCCGCACCAACGGCAACGGCTTCAAGGGGGATGCCGGGCTTGACGAGTTCGTCGTGACCGGGGGCGGCGGGAAAATCGTGCTTGGCGAATGGAACGGCGTTGGCACCGAAGGCTGGCAAGTCAGCCCCGACGGCAACACCAAGTCGATCACCAAGGCGCTCACCACGTCGAACGAGCCGACGGTTCCGGCGGCCGGCGACCCGATCGGCTGCGTCGCCGTGTCGGGGGCGGATCCGAATCTTGTGTTCCTCACGCAGCGCAAGTTCGGCCTCTTCCGCTCCGCCGACGGCGGCGCGACGTGGACGCACCTCAAGGACGCCCCGGCCGGCGCTTCGGTCGTGTGCTGGGCGGGCCCGCGCGCCCCCAAGATGTGGTATGGCGCATTCGGGCGCAGCGGCGCGTATCTCTCGACGGACGACGGACTTACGTGGCGCAGGCTCGACCTCGCGCTCGACGGCAACAACGGCGCGCGCGATGTCGTGGTTAACCCCGGGGACCCGAAGAACGCGCACGTGATCGTCGCGCACGGCTTCGGCGGGCGCGTCGCCACCACGCGCGACGGCGGCAAGACCTGGACGCACAGCGGCTCGATGAAGGCCGACCGCGTCGGCAATCCGACGCTGCCCGGCAACGGCGAAACCGTCAGCATGAGCGGCACCGAGAACCTTTCCATCAGCCCAGCGGACCCGGAGCGCGTCCACATGGCAGGCAACTGGAACCCGGCCATGACCCATGACGGCGGCAAGACGTGGTTCGAAAGCGCCCGCGGCGCGGACATCACCTGCTTCCACGACATCCGCCACCTCGGCTCGCAGACATACGGCGCGGCGATGGACGAGGGGACGTTCGTCACGGGCGACAACGGCGCGACCTGGAAGGCGCTCGTGCCGCTCAAATGGCAGGCGGGCCTCAGCGGCCACCATTGGCGCGTCCTGCCGCAGAGGCTCGCCGACGGGCGCATCCGCGTCATCAGCACGGTTTCGGCCTGGGCGCACGACGGCCACGACTTCCCCGTGAAAGTCATCGTCTCCGAAGACGGCGGCAGGACATTCGAGGAGGCGAAGGGCCTGCCCGAATACCGCACCCACGCAAACACAATGTGGGGCGAAGGACACGGGCGCGCAATCGCCGCCGACCCGACTAACCCCGATGTCATCTACCTTGGCATCGACGGCGATCCCGAGAAGGGCCACTCCGGCGGCGGCGTATTCAAATCGACCGACGGTGGCCACAACTGGACGCAGCTGCCCAACCAGCCCGGCTCGCGCCGCATGATGTATGGCATCGCCGTCGATCCGACTAATCCGCAGCGCATCGTCTGGGGCGCGTGCGGACAGACTGCGGGCGTTTACGTCTCCGAAGACGGCGGCGAAAGCTGGGAGAAGGTCGAAGGACTTGGCGACTGGATCTTCAACGTCGAAGTCACGCCCAAGGGGACGATCTACGCTGGCGGCTCGCAGCTCTGGCGCAGCGACGACCACGGGCGCAGCTTCCGCGCCGTCACGTCGCTCAGTGGCGTCACCGTCACCGGCATCGCCTTCGACCCGGCCGACGAGCGCCGAGTCTGGATCTCCGGCACGACATGGGACGGAAACCGCGCCGGCGGCATCTGGGAGACAACCGACGGTTGCTCCACCTGGAAGGAGATCACCGGCGACATAGCCTACACCAAGCCGCTCGTCCTGCGCTATAATCCCACCACGCGCGAACTCTGGGCCGCCGGTCCGGCCGCCTTCCGCATCCGGCGCTAGCGCCAGCCACGAAAACAGTTTTGCATTTCGAACGAGGCGACGGCGCCCCCGCCGTTGTCGCGGCCTTTAGCCACGCCCCGGTAGAGCCCGCGCGCCGCGCGGGCCGCATCGCGGGCTGGAAGCCCGCGCTCCCAGGGCGGTTCGCAGCGCACGGTTGAAAAAACGTTTCACCGTAGTTGATGAATTCTCCGTCGCTGGCGCTTTTTGGGGGTGCGGCCTCCGGACACGCCTGCGTGGCGACGGCGCCCCCGCCGTCGCGCCTTAGGGGGTGCGGCCTCCGGCCGCGCCCCGGTAGGGTCCGCGCGCCGCGCGGGCCGCTTCGCGGGCTGGAAGCCCGCACTCCCAGGGCGGTTCCCGGCGCACGGTTGAAAAAACATTTCACCGTAGTTGATGAATTCTCCCGTCGCTGGCGCTTTTTTTTGGGGGGGCGGCCTCCGGTCGTGCCTGCGTGGCGACGGCGCCCCCGCCGTTGTCGCGGCCTTTAGCCACGCTCCCAGTAGGGCCCGCGCGCCGCGCGGGCCGCATCGCGGGCTGAAGCCCGCGCTCCCAGGGCGGTTCGCAGCGCACGGTTGAAAAAACGTTTCACCGTAGTTGATGAATTCACCGTCGCTGGCGCTTTTTGGAGTCAACTGTGTTCAAAACG
>DJYI01000029.1:1785-19724 GCA_002448475.1 Verrucomicrobia bacterium UBA6982 | reverse complement strand
CAACCCCTATCCCTGACCGAATACTGGCGAAGGCCGGCGAAGAGTTGCGACGACGGGAAACGAGTGCTAACATTCCCGTAACGTTCGCGTGCCATGATGCGCGGCACGGGCGGGGAATGACCCCGGCCCGGAAGCACGAGAAGAAAGGCAAAACGAAATGAAACGCACAACTGCATTCGCGGCCGCGGCGGCCGCCGCGGCCGCCGCCGGAGCGGCGGCGTTCGCCCTCGGCACGGCCGACGCAGCGGACGGCCGGGACGTGTCGTCCCGGACCGAAGAGTCGTCCGTGACGACCAACGACAACGGCGTCGTCTCGCGGGCCTACACGGAATGCTCCGTCACGACCAACGGCAACATGGTCACCGAGAGGCGCCGCGAAACGCGCACGAACATGGACCAGGACGGAAACGTCTTCGAAACCAGCACGAGCGAATTCGCGCAGAGCTACTCCGTCGGCGACTCGGGCGCCGCCGCGTTCGCCGCCGCTTCGGCCGGGGCGGAGTCCGGCCCCGCCCCGCGCGATTCTTCGTCGTTCCTCGGGCTCGCCTTCGGCGAACCCGCACGGAACGGAGGAAACGGAATTCGAGGTCGATCCCGAAGAGCCCGCCCTGCTGCGCGCGGCGTTCGTCCAGAAGACGCCGCTCGAAGGGTTCGACCGCTATTTCGCGTACGTGACCCCGAAGACGCACCGGGTGGCGAAAATCCGCGCCTGCGCGGCGAACGCGGCCACGCAGGGAAGAATTCGTTTCATGGGTTGCGGTCCTCCTCCGGGGCTACCTGAAATACATCACCGTCCCCGGGGCTAATGGGGACAGACCCCGCTGAACCAATGGGCCATCCATGATGACTACGAAAGGCGGAATGTTCCGCCTCGCGAACGGGACATCCGCCCGTCCACCGACACGGACAGCCCCTCCCCGCGAAGAAAGCGGACGGAGATGTCGCGTCCACGCCAACGGAGATTGTCGAGGACGAACCAGTCCCACGCCGGGTCGGCAAGGGGATCGACTCGGAAGCCGCCCGCCCCGTTCGGCACAAAGCCGCAGAGAGCCGTGATCACGAGGTCGCAGAAGGTGGAGTGGTTGTAGTCCTTGCCTCGCTCCTTCGGGAAGCGAGCCCGCATCTCCGGGTCGGAGCGCATGATGGTCCGCGAAATCCAGTCGGGCTTGTCGGGATTCAGGTTCTCGTCGATCCACGGCACGATGGTCCAGCCGTCGTCGCGGTCGCGCGTCCGCTTCTGCTGCGCGGCATACTGCCACATCAGGAAGTCGAAGGCCCGCCGCCCCTCTTCGGACGGATGCGCGTGGAGGTCGTTGGCAAGGGCCGTCAGGGCGATGGAGGTCGCAAAGGGCCAGCTGGGGCCGTTCCACTGGCATTCATGCCCCTCGTAGGCGATTTTGAAGCCCGGGGCGCGGCGCTCCGGGAAGGTGAGACCGTATTTCGCGGCGAAACCCTGCGGGTCGGAGAGCTGCGACCAGTCCGGTGCCACACCGACGGGAACGCCGAAATACCACGGCGCGTAGCCGTGCAGTTCGCGAACGGGATGGAGGACGCCCTCGTAGGAGCGCGTCGAGAAGAATCCGGTCTCGGGATTCCAGCACTTTTCGAGAAGAGCACACCGGACGCCCTCCGCCTTCGCCTCGAACTCGGCGGCGAGCGCGGCGCGGCCCGCGCGGCGCGCGACGGCGGCGATGCACCGAGACTCGCTCCACATCGCGGCGTTCATGAGCGGCTTCCAGCCATTTCCGCCAAGCGAATACTCGGTGCCTTCGCGGGAGTCGATGGAGAGGAATCCGCCCGCACCGTCGCCACCCATGCGGCCGGTGTCTTGCGCAGGCCAAAGCGAAATGCCGTCAAAGCCCTCCTCCCAGCGGCGGTAGTAGCGGACGGCGTCGTCGAGAAGTCGGACGGGGAGTTCGTCGATGCCATGCGCTTCGGCAAACTGGCAGACGCCCGTGAAGAGCCAGCTGGAATAACGCCAGCGGTGCGCCGCCTCCTGCGAGGAAAGCCAGAAGCGGGCGTTGTCCGCGAGATACCGCGGGTCGCGCAGCCAGCGTCCTTCGCGGAAGTGGTGGCCCGCCGGGCAGACGATTGTGTTGTCTGCACCGCTCCACGAGACCTTGGGCAGGAACTCCGTGACGCGCCAGGAGCCGTCCGCGCCCCGGCGCAGATGCTTGCGGTAGGTCCACCAGCGGAAATAATACGTCCGCTCGATGTCCTTGTCGGGGCAGGCGAATCGCGGGACGTTCTCCAGCATCCACTCCTCCGCCTCGGCGTTCGGGATCGCGTTCGCGTAGAGTTCCTCGTCCATCGCGTTGAAGCGCCGGACGTAGTCGCGCAGAATCTTTTCCGTGTCGGGCAGGCGCGCGGGCGGCGCTTCTAGGTCGAGTCCGCCGTGGACGGCGCAGCCGACGTATTCGGGGAAGCCGCTGCGGCCGTTGTAGTAGAGGAGCCAGCGGTCGTTCGCCTCGTCGCGCACGATCGACGGCTTGTAGGTCGCGCTGCCGTCCCACGTGCCGAGGTCCGGGGCCACGATGGGGTTCTGGGGAATGCGCCGCCAGCCCGTCACGCCGTCCTCCGACACGGCCGCGCCGATGCGCGCCGTGTCGATGTCCGAGTAGCCGATGTAGAACATCGCGAAGCGCCCGTCGGGAAGGTGATGCACCTCGCAGCCGCCCACGCGGTCGCGGTCCCACGAGTCGCGCGGGCCGTGCGCGAAAATCGGGTTGCCCTCGAACTTGCGCCACGCGAGGCCGTCCGCCGACTCCGCGTAGCAGATGACGTTCGGCTCGTAGGTCTCGCCGGCGGCGTACCACATCCGCCAGACCTTGCGCTCCGCGTCCCAGCGGACGTAGGGATTCATCACGGACGCCTTCTCCCAGTCGTGCTCGGGCACCATCACAGGCTCGCGCCGGACGCGCTCGAAGCGGACGCCGTCGCGGCTTGTCGCGTAGCCGATGCGCGACATGCCGCCCGCCTGGCCGGTGTACCACAGGTGCCACACTCCGTCCTTGAAGACCGTGCAGCTGCGGTTGACGGTGTCCTCCCAGCCGCTCGACGGATCGGCTTCCAGGCAGACTTCGGGCTCCTGCGACCAGTGGAGGCCATCATCGCTGCGCACGAGCGCGATCGCCTTGCGCGGCCGCCAGGAGAAATACATCGTCCAAGGCGCAGGGCCGTCGCGCACGACGTTTACGTCGAAGCACGTGCCGAGGCGCTCGCCGCCCAAAATCGGGTTTCCTTCGAACTTCGTCCAGAGGGCGGCGATCGGGCCGGTCCCATTTTCCATTTCATTGTTCATTCTTTGCTTGCCACTCTTGGAGGATGGTCCGCCAGCGGGCCTTGTCAGCGTCGCTTGCGAAGGGGGCGCGGAACCAGTCCGTGCGGCCAAGCCGGCGGTTCTTGTCCTCGCCCATCGGATGGTAGGGCTCGATGTCAATGCGGACGATGCCGGGCGTCGTCTCGGACAGACGCCGGATATGGCGTAGCGCCTCGTTCGAGTCGTTCACGCCCGGAACGAGCGGGCACCGCAGGACGACCGATGCTCCGCGCGAGGAGAGAAAGGCGAGATTGTCGAGGATCGGTTCGGCGGGACACCCCACGAGCTTTTCATGGAGGGATGGCGGCGCCTTGACGTCCCAGAGCCACAGGTTGACGAGAGGCAGCAGCGCCTCGATGCGTTCGCGCGGCGCATAACCCGATGTCTCGACCGCCGTATGGATGCCCTCCGTCTTCGCGGCGGCGAGAAGCGCGCGTGTGAACTCGAAGTGCGCCAGCGGTTCGCCGCCGCTGATGGTGAGCCCGCCGCCTGAATTGTCGTAGAAGGCCTTGTCCTTGCGGACGCTTGCCATGACTTCCTCGACGGTCATCGGGCGGCCGACGGTCTCCGGCGGCGACGTGCCGTCGGCGCTCGCCATCTGCTCCGGCTCGAAGGACTGCGATTCGGGATTGTGACACCAGAGGCAGCGCAGCGGGCAGCCTTTCAAAAAGACAACCGTCCGTATTCCCGGCCCGTCATGGACCGCGAACTTCTCGATGTCGAAGACGATGGCGATTTCGTCGTTCACGCCTTGTACTCCGTTCGTGCGATGACGTCGTCCTGGATCGACTCCGCAAGCCCGACGAAGTAGGCGGAGAAGCCGGAGATGCGGACGCGGAGGCTCTTGTAGGCGTCGGGGTTCGCCTTCGCGGCGCGGAGCTCCTCGGCGGAGACGTGGTTGAGCTGGATGTGCAGCCCGCCTTCCCGGAAGTAGGTCTCGACAAGGGCTACGAGCTTCTCGAAGCTTTCGTCGTCCGTGACGATGCGCTCGTCCACGGAGAGGTTGAGAATGGAGTCGCCGGTCATGATTCCGGTGGGGTCCATGTGGGCGACAGAGCGCATGAGCGATGTCGGCCCGTCGCGGTCCTTGCCATTCGACTGTCCGCCGCCAAAGAGGAGGGCGCTTCCGAAAACGCGCCCGTCGGGCGTGGCCTTCGTTTGCGCCCCGAACCAGGCGAAGTGCGCATTGTAGCCGGTAAGGTTGCCGAAGGTGAGCGGATGGCCGAAGAAGTCGGTGCGTCCCTCGGCAAAAGCCGCGACCGAGCGGTAGAAGCGGTGCGCGACAGAGTCCGCGAGGTCGTCGCCGTTGCCGTAGAAGCGCCCGTCCCGGAGAATCTCCTCGCGCAGCGCCTCATGGCCCTTCCAGTCCGCATCGAGCGCCGCAAGGAGCGCCTCCATCGTGCAGCGCTTTTCCTCGAAGACGAACTGGCGGATCACGCAGAGCGAGTCGATGAGGTTGGTGGAGCCCATGAAATGCGCGCACCAAAGGGCGCGGGTGGCACCGCCCTGCGTCACGCTCGCCGCGCGTTCGATGCAGCCTGACATGAGGAGGGAGGTCAGCACGTTGCAGTCGCGCGAGCGGAGCATGTTGAAGCGGTTGGAGTAGTCGAGGATCGTCTCCAGGTCGTGGCGCAGCTCCTGCTCGTAGAGAGCGTAGAAGGAATCGAAGTCGCGGCAGGCGAGGGCTTCTGCGCGGCGTCCGTCGAGGGTACGCACGAGGGAGCGGACGATGTTCACCGTGTTGCCACCGAGCGAGATGCCGCCCTGGAAGGCAGGCTCGTTGCAGCCGACCATGATGTAGTCGAAGGCCTCCTTCCATGGCATGCCGCGGCGGCCAGTCATGTCGGCGATGCGCGGCTCGTCGTTCACGAAGGCGATGCGCTTGTTCTTGTCGCGCCGTTCGGCATCGAGCATCCGGCGCAGCACGGAGCGCGGCGTGAGTTGGTTCCAGCGCAGCGAAATCTGCGGGCGGACGAGGTCAGTCTCCATCAGAGATTCGACAATCAGCTCCGAAAGGTCGTTCCAGGCGCAGCGGCGGTCGATGGTGTAGCCGCCGACGACGAAGTGCGACTCCGCGCCCTTGTCGGCGTTTCCCGAACTCGGCGGCGTGTAGCCGTGGATCATTACGAAGAGTTCCTGGAGCAGCTCCTTTGCGTGGTCGCGGGTGAGTGTGCCGTCCGCCAGTCCGCGCTCGTAGAGCGGAAGCAGGTACTGGTCTGGGCGGCCGATGCTGTCGGGCTGGAACTGGAACGAGAAGTAGAGGCACTGCACGGCCTCCTCGAATGTCTGCGCCGGATGCTCGGGGACGCGCTCGCAGTTCGCGGCCATGCGTAGGAGCGCGGCGCGGCGCTTGGGCGGTGTCGCAGGATCGACGGCGCGGCGGCGGCACTCGGCGGCGTATTGGTGCGAGCGGTTGACGATGCCGCGGATCATCGACTCCAGTCCCGCGAGAAACTCCAGGCGCTTCATGTCGGACTCGTACTGGCGGCGCGCCCCGACGATCTCCGCGCGAAGTCCGACAAGGCCGATGCGGATCACCTTGCCGAAGTCGGCGTTGGAGTGCTGCCACTCGAATGTGCAGAGGTTCTCCTGCGGATGCCGGTAGTATTTGCCGGCGGCCTCGTAGAAGAAGCGGTGGCCGATGCGCGGAAAGAGAGGACCCTCGACCGAGCCGTCGAAACGGATCATGCCGACGAGCTCGTTGTCGTCGGAGAAGGCGCATGGCTGTGCCGACATGTACTCAGTCAGTCTCTTGGCGATGCGCTGAGGATCGGAAAGCTTCTCGTCGAAGGCGTCATAGTCGACCTTGACTTGCTTGGGATAGATGTCGCCCGCGCGGGCGGCGACGATGAGGCGTTGGATGCGGTCGTTCATGGTTCGTTGGCTGGTTGGGCAGTTGGTTGGCTGACTAGTGGTTGGTCGTCAGCCGCCCTACGTCACCTTAGCACGGCGAAAGCTGTTCGCCGCCATCGACGCGGATGACCTGGCCGGAGATGTAGGCGCCGCCGGGGCCACAGAGGAAGACGGCGAGGCGCGCGATGTCGTCGGGCGTCCCGACATGTTCGAGGCGGCTCAGCCCTGGCGTCGGCTCGACGCGGTCGCCCCCGAAGCGGATGCGCGTCGAGGGCGTGTTGATGTTGCCGGGAACGATGCAGTTCACCGGGATGCCGTCGTGGCGGAGGTTCGCCGCAAGGAGCCGCGTGTATTGGTGGACGGCCGATTTGGCGACGGAGTAGGCGGCGAAATCGCCGCCGCCAGTCTTGTTGCCACCGCATCCCGCGATGGAGCCGATGGTGACGATGCGTCCGTCGCCGCGCCCGCGCATGTCCGGGACGACGGCGCGGCAGCAGAGCATGGTCGTTAGAAGGTTGTGGTCGATGACGGCGTGGACAAGGCTGTTGTCGAATGTGGCGGCGTTGCCTTTCGGCGATTCGGTCCGCAGTGCCGCACCGACATTGCCGCCGCCTGCCGCGCAGACGAGGATGTCGATCTTGCCGAGGCTTGCGCGGATTTTCTCCGCGCAGCGCGACACTTCCTCCTCGCGCGAAAGCTCGCCACAGACGGCGATGCAGCGGACACCGTATTCGCGGGCAATCTCGGTCGCTACATCGTCAACCGAAGTCCCCTCGCCAGAAGAGCGCAGGTTCGTCTGGTCGCGGCCGGAGATGGCCATGTCGCAGCCCGCCTCGGCAAGCCGTTCGGCAATGCGCCTCCCTATGCCGCGTGACGACCCTGTGACCCAAGCGATTTTTCCTTGAAGTTCCCCGTCCATTGCGACTTGTTCCTTTCCGTCATCGAAGCTTTCCCATTATACAGGAAAGCTTGGCGGGGTTCATTCACTCACGGAATCTGCCGGTGGGATACCGCCGCGGAGGATGACGACTTCGGGCCGCCGGAGGAAGCGCTTGAAGCACTCCTTGCCTTCGGGCGTGCGGGGGATTTCATAGCCGCCCCACAGGTTGACGAATGAGAAGCCGACGCCTTCCGCCGTGAGCGCCCTGTGGAGCCAGTCGTAGTAGTCGGGCCGCGCCTCCTCGATCGCCCCGCTCTCGAAGAGCCCGCAGACCTTGCCGCGCCGTTGCGCCTCCACGGTGATCTGCCGCATCTTCTCGACGGCGCTAGAAAAGCGCTTTTCGACCATCTGGCCGTCCGCGCCCGTCCCGACCAGGTAGTCGTCATAGCCGATGAGATCGACATAGGCGTCGCCCGGATAGCGCCCCATGAAGGAGAAGGCGTTCCCGTCGCCCTCCGTCCCCATCTCCCACCAGTAGCGGTCGGGCGAATAGGCGAAGAGGAGATTTTCGCCGCCGCCTGCGAGTTCGCGAAGGCGCTCCACGGTGTAGCGGAAAATCTCCACGTAGTCGCCGACGGAGACGGAGCCGCGCCCCCACCACGACCAGTCGTCCTCGCATTCGTGGAAGAGCCGCACCACCGCCGGAATCGGCGCGCCGTCGGCGTCCTTCAGCCCGTCAAGGAACGAGGCGATCTCCTTCAGGCGCGCCTTGTACCAGGCGCGCGGGTTCGGATACGCGGCGGCCGCCGCCACCTCCTCCTCGCCGCACGACGAATGCCGCCCCTGCCCGCATTTTCCGCCAATCCCCTCCAGAATTTCGCGGATCACGCACTTGTCCTCCTGCGGGTAGCCCTCGGAGACGTAGCGGTAGCGGTAGGGCTTCTCGCCGTATTTCGGGTCGCACCAGCCGCCCGGCGCGTAGGGGTTCTCGACATGCCAGCTGAAGACCGGCACGGCGCGGTAGTCGCGCCACGCCTTGCGCACCATCGCCGTCATCGACGCCCGGTTCCTGGCGTATGCCTCCTCGCCGAAGTAGGTGCCGGCGACAAGGTTCAACTCCGTGAAATACAGGACGGGCGCATAATCCTCGCCCGTGACGCCTTTGAACTTCGACGTGAAGGCGAACTCGTCCGGCGCCTTCGGACGCCAGCCGCCCTCTTCCTGGACGCGGAACGCCGGGTCCGCCGGGCGCCACGGGTTCGTCCACGAATAGACGAACCGGCCAGACTCCGCGATCTGGCGGAGATGGGCGAGAAACGCCTGCGCCGGGGTGTCTGCGGCCTCGGCGCAAAGGGCGCAGAGGCAGGCGCAAAGGAATACTCGTTTTTTGACAGGGGTCACAGGATTGTCCATGGTTTGCAAATCGCTAGCGCGCCTCATCAAAGACGCGGACGTAATCGACGAGGAAGGTGTCGCCGGCCTCTGCGGCCGAGAACGCTTCCGGGACGGGCTTGTGGTCGGCATGGCGGTAGCCGGTGACTTCCGTCGAAACCAGGACGAAGAGCGGAACGCGTGACACGTGTTCCTCCACGCGGCCGTCCTCGCGCCCGTCAATGAAGAACGTGTAGCCCTTGTCGTCCCACAAAACGCCGAAGCGATGGAACGCGGAGGTGTCAAGCGCCATGTTTCCGCCGACTTTTTCGCGGTGGATGTCCTGCCCGTAGCCGCCGTGGAAAACATTGTGCGGAACGACCGCGCCGGGGCTGAAACTCTCCATGACGTCGATTTCGACGCCCGTCCGCGCCGGGTCGAGGCTCGCGCCGATGGTCGACGACTGCATCCAGAACGCGCTCCACCAGCCGGGTTTTTGCTGAAGGCGGCAGCGGCATTCCCAATAGCCGAAGCGATGCTCGAAGAGCGGCGCGTGCAACTTGCCGATCGGCCACTGAAGATGGTCGTTCCAGAACGTCGTCTCCGCGACCGGCTCGTCCATGAAGTTGAAGCCCGTCTGCAGCTGGGAGCTTACGGGACGCCCGTCTTCGATCCTGATGTCAAACACGGCGTTGCCCTTGCCGTCCAGCCGCACGGCCTTGTCGGTCCAGGCGGGGTGGCGCTTCTGCATCATGCAGGTGCGGAAGGCCCACTTTGTCCGGTCGAGTTCATCGCCGTCGAACTCGTCGCTCCAGACGAGTTGGAAGTTGCGGCCGGCGGGCAGGAGGCTCGGCTCGTGGCCGGGAACGGGAATGCTTTCGACACAGTCAAACGGCATCACGCCGGTTGTGGGGGAAAGTGTGTTTTCTTTCATGGCCGAATCGTGTTGTCCTTGCGGATGATTTCGTAGAAAAGCGTCGCCGCGTCTGGGTCGTAATCCGTGCGGGCCGTGAAGCGGAGACGACTCGTGGCGGTGTCGAAGGAGGCGGGGATCTTGGCGAGGCGGTGGCCAGAGGAGGAAAGGCGAAAGACGGTGAAATCGGCACCCATGTCGCGGGCCGCCCGGAGGTCCGCCACTGCCGGTAGGGCGCGATCTCCGAACGCGCCGCCATCCACTGTCAATTCGATTTCCGCCACGCCTTTGCGTGCGAGGTGGGGAAGTCCGCCCCAGTCTTCGAGAATCGTCAGCTCTGGGTCGCGGTAGCGAACGCCGCTGTTCTGCACGTCGGTAAGGTGCGCGACGAGGATGCGCGAGGATTCGGGAATGGGCTGACCGTCGAGCGACGAGGCCCAGACCGTGGCGGGGGTGGCGGCGAGCGCGAACCGCAGCGCCCCGGCGTCATGCGCGCCGGATTCCGCAAAGCCGCCCGAGGTGCAGGGGGTGTCGATGAGGAAGGTGCCCGCGTTCTGGTCGATGCGGATCGCGCCGTGGGCTTTCTCCTTGGCGCCAAGCGCGGCCAGGTCGGCCCCGGCCTGCCTTGAAGTGGTGGAGAGCGTGGCGTGGGGAACACGGATGACGGGGGACGCCCCCGAACCCCCGGCGGACACCACCGTCCCCACCTTCGCGTGCCAGCCCGCCCACAAGAGGGCGGGAAGTTCGCACTTGGGCGCGCCCGTGCGCGGATCGCGCAGCGCAGACACGTCGAGGACAAGCGGATATTCGGCATCAAGCTCCGGAAGGTCGCCACGGAGGAAGAGGCAGAGGGCGGCGCGTTCGGAGGCGAGGCCGAGCGGGTCGGCGTTCAGGTTGAAGTAGTCCATCCGCCCGCCTGGCTCCTCCACGCCTTGGCGGTCGTGGCTCCATGCGAAGCGCCACATGCCGTCCCAGCCCTGAAGCGCGCCGAGCGCGCCCGTCACGATCCCCCCGCAGCCCCGGAAGCGACCGGGGCCGCTGAAGTTCCACTCCGTAAGGCAGAAGGGCTTGTCCATGAGCCGCCGCCACTCGACATCCCGGCCTCCAGCGCCATAACCTGCAATGGGATTCCTGTTCGGGCAGCTACTCGGAAGCGACCACTGCTTTTCCAAAAACTTCGGATGATCGACGTAGAAGTGGTCGTCCACGAAGTCGAAGTGCGTCCGCGACAGCTGATACTGCACCGGGTTGTACCACGACGAGAGGTTCGACACCGGGGCGCGACAGCCGCACTTCTCGCGAACGAACGCCTTGAGGCGCTCGAAAAGCATCGTCTCGCGCTCGGCGAGGAACAGCGCGACCGCACCCGCGCGCCGCCCCTCGGGCGTGTCGCCGGAAGCCTTGAGGTCGTCGGGAATTTCGTGGGGGATTTCGGCGAAGGCGGCATTGTCCGCCTTCGCCGAAATCCACTCTTCCCACGCCTCCCGCACGCATGGGTGGGCGCGAAGCGCGGCGCCGCCCCAGTTGCCGAGGTTTCCCTCGTTGACGAACGAGAGCGTGGCGAGGGCCGGTTCCCCTGCGAGGCTGCGCCCCGTGCGCGGGTTCACGTGGCACAGGAAACTCTCCGTCCAAGCGCAGAGATTAGAGAAGGCCGGTTCCCAGAACGCGCAGAGGATCTTGTAGGTGGCCGCGTTCCCGACAACCCCGTCGCGGTCGATGCCGATGGCGCGCCACGGCGTGGAATACGAACGGGAGACGAAGAGATCGGTCGTGAGATAGACGCCCCGCTCGACGCACGCGGCGACGAGGTTGTCGAACTTCTCCCACTGCTCCGGCGTCGGCGTGACGTCGTCCTGCCCCGGATAATACCAGCCGTTGTCCACGATGAGGAAACGCTCGTGGTGGTGGATGCGGAGCGCGTTGTAGCCCATGCGGACGAGGTTGCCGACGAAACGATCCGCCGCCTCGCGCGATGAGGGGAGGTTCGCCTCGTTGCAGAGGTTGACGCCGTAGAAGCGTTGCGGGACGCCCGGAATCCCCTCGAACTCAAAGTGGTCGCCGACGGCGATGACCCGTCCGAACTTGCCTGCCGGAGCATGGCGAGGCAGTGCCTCCGTGAAGTCCAGCGCCGATCCCGGCTCAATCCACGGGTCGAACCGGAGCGGAATCCAGTCCGGCCCGGCCGAAATGGCCAACGGCTCGGCAACGGCGTTGGAGCAAAGAGCGCAAAGGAAGGCAAAGAGAGACGCACAGGCCTTCACGGCGGCGGTCGGAACTACCGGATGCACATCACCGTTGCGGCGGGTGGAAGCACCGTGCCGCCGGGTTCCCTGAAGATGTGCGAACAGGAGAAGTGCGTCCCCGTCGTGTCTAGCGTCGCTCCGGATTTGACGCGCACGATGCCGTAGGAGGAGGAGTGGCCCGCAAAGACGACTTTTCCCGCCTCTACCGTAAGGTCGCACGTGGCGGCGAGCGCGGCGCCAGACACCGTAAGCGTGCCCGTACCGATCTTGACGACGTTGATACGCTCGCCGAGCGCGACGGCAAACGCGGCGTCGGCGTCGCCATAGCCGAGCGTCAGCGTTGAAACGGCGGCCGCGCGGTTCGAGACAATGCCCGCGCCGGTCGCGCCGGAGAACTCTGCATCGAAGCCGTTGAGGTCGAGGAAGGCGCCATCCGCTACCGACAGCGCACCGCGACCGGGCTTGAACACGGCGTTCGTCAGGACGATGCCGCCGCCAAGAATCGTTGTCGGCCCCGTGTAGTCGCAGACGGAATTCGGAGTGTGCTTATTGAAGTAGAGAGTCCCGGCGCCGCGTTTCGTGAAGCCGCCGTTTCCTGTTATGTTGATTTTGCGCATGTCCCCGGTCGAACCGCCGGAAAGGTTGCGGTTGAGCCCCAGTTCCACGTCGATTGGATGGCCGTTGATTCCCTCGACGGTCATCGTAGGGTTGGGCCAGGAGCCTCCGTAGGTATGACCATACACGTGGAAAAGCGGAAGCGATGCCGCTTCTCCGGAAGTTGTCGGCTTGTAGGCGCCGCCGTCGAACTGGATGCGCGAGTTGCCGGCGCCATGGTGCGAAACGCAGTTCGCACGGAGAAGGCCCGTTTCGCCGCCGATGACGACCTGGGCGCAATCGACGTAGTTGGCGCAGTCGAACATCAGCGTGAACGCCTTGCCGTCGCCGGGAGCCGTCCCGCCAGCCGTCACGGTGCCGTTCGTGATGCCGAGAAAGGCGGTGACGGGCGTTTCGACGCTTTTGTTCTGACGCCCGAGGCGAATGCCGCCCCCGCCGGTGATGCTGGCGCCGTCCGTCACGGAAACGGAAGCCGGCATGTTGACCGCGAACTCGTATCTGTTGTCGGCCGTCATCTGGCCGCCATCGTGGACGTTTATCGTGGCGGTGCTCAATACGCCCTGCCCGGAGCCCCATCCGGCGTTGTAGTCGTAGGTGAACTTGTTGTATTGCCCGATGTCTAGGAAGGCGCCGGAATAAAGCCCCTTGAGAAACGACAGGGTGGAAGTCCCCGTCTTTTCCGAAGCGTTGAAGAGTTTCAGCGGCAACGCTTCGAATCCCGTGTTTGCCGCATTGACTTTGATCTGTTTACCGTTGCCGATGATCTGGAACGGATTCGCGGCGGAGACGGACGGATCGCAAACGAACGTTCCCTTGAACTCGATGGAACCCGGAGTGAGCGGTCCCTCCATTCTGTCTGCGTAGTAGCCCTCCATGGACGTGAGGTCGAGGGTGTTTCCATCCCACACGGAGGCGTCGAGTCGGTAGATGGACTGCGCGCTGGCCTGGATGGTTGCGCCCGTTACGGCCGCGAGCGCCGCAAGCGGGGCGGCGAGGAGTTTTATCGTCTTCATTGTTTTCCCCTTCGGGATTGTGCTGTTTGCGTTGCGGCGGCCCGCGCGGGCCGTCCGGCGCCGGAAAACCCCGGACGGGGTTCCGGCAACGCGCTTCAGCATAGCACGTTTCCAAAGGGAAATTTATAGTTTCTGATACAGAATCTTCACGGATGCCGATTGCGCCTGCGCCACTTAGCCTCTGCCAAGCAGTTTCGCGGCGGGCAGAATGAAATCGAAATATCCGTCGGCCGAAACCGTCTTTGCAAGATGCCCGTCATAGACAAGAAAGTTATCTGCTAAACGTCATTTTTGAATTTAGCAGACAAGTCAGGCGTTTGTTTCCGGACCTGATTTCGCAAAACGAACGGCGGTCGGGCTTGAGAATCGACGGCCGGTGTTGATTGTTCATTGGCGCCGGTTTCGTCTGCGCCACTCGCTCATGGACATCCCGGTGCGCTTTTTGAAAAGCCAGTGCAGCGCGATGTTCGAGCGGAACCCGCAGAAGTCGGCGACCGCGCCAACGGGAACGTCCGTCCGGGAGAGCAGCGTGAAGACCTTCTCCAGGCGAATGTGCAGGATTTCGTCCAGCGCCGAATGGCCGACGGCTTCGCGGAAGCGCCGGTCGAAAAGCGGACGCGAACAGCGAAAGCGTTTCGCCAGCGCGGCAACCGTCAGGCCATCGCAGGCCTCGCGCCGGATTGCCTCGACCGCCTGCAGGACGAACGACGGGCGGCGCCCGGCGCCGCCCGTCGATTCGCGCCGCACGGCAAGCAATGGCTTCACGAGAATTTCCGCGCCTCGAGTCTCGATGGAAGTTTTTTTGACAGGATTTACAAGATTGACAGAATTTTTGTCAGCCACAGAGGACACAGAGTTCACATAGCCTTTGTGCTTCTTTGTGTTCTTTGTGGCTAAAACATCCCCAATGGCCTTTGCCGCCAGATACCCGGCCTGCTCGTGGTCGATCTGGATGCTGGAAAGCGTGGGGTGGGACGCCTCGCAGAGTGCCGGATTGCTATCGACCCCGAGAAGCGCCAGCTCGTGCGGGATGGAACGATGGCAGAGCCGCGCGGCGGCGGCGGTTTCGACGGCCGACAGATCGCCGACCGCGAAAATGGCGGTGTGTCGCGGAAGGGAGTCAAGCCATTTGACAAGCCGCTCCTCGCGGCGCTCCTTCGGTTCGTTGCGCCACGGAAGACGGAAAAGCGGCTTGCCGGACGCGGCGGCGAGAGCGGCGAAGGCCCGTTCGCGACGGAGCGACCAGCCGCGCCTCGTGGACGGCCAGGAGAACGGCACTACCGCGAACGCGGCTGGAAGCCCGGACGACAGCTCCCGGAAAGCGGCATCGGCGATGGCCGCGTCGTCGTAGCCCACGCGCAGGCCCCGTCCGCCGTAAAGCGAGGGATCGGCGTGCATGTAGACGACCGGCACCGCGCCGAACAGCCGCGGCGGAAGGTCGCGGCGGCCGTCGGAGCAGTCGACGATGCATCCCACCACGGGACGGTGCGCGGCGAAAAGGATGGAAAGACGATCCGGCCGCGAATCGGCCGGCGGCACCTCCACCACGTTCCAGCGCAAACTACAGGCGTAGCGGCGGATGCCGTCGAGACTCGCGTCCCCGATGTATCCGCTTGAACCCGTGCCGAGATGGAGAATCGTGGCGGCCATCGCGTTACTGTCCGGGCGAACCGGCGCCAATCGTCACAGCGGCTCGACAATTGGGATGTCGATGTTGCGCTTGCGGGAGGAGAAGTTGATGCCGATCAGGGTCACGGGGCGCTTGCCGCCCTTCCACTTGTCGGCGTAGCCGCGCTCGCGAATCTGCCGCATCGCCGCCTTGGAGGACTTGTTGTACTTGAACTCGAAGACATAGACGGCATCCGGACGCTGGACAACGGCGTCGGCGTAGCCGCGCGCAGAGGGGAACTCCGGCGCGGGGTCGGCCCCGAGCATCGCGAAGAAGAGCTGGAAGTAGCGCTTCGCCTCCGCCTCGTTCGCGATCCGCCAGTCTGGCGGAACCTGCGCGTAAAGCGAGAAGAGCATCGTCTCCACCACTTCTCGGATGTCGCCGGAGGCAATCTGCCGCTTCGCCCTGTCCACGAGCGTGTCGAACGGTCCCTCCTTCATGCCGAGGACGCGGGAAATGTAGCCGCGCTTCAGGGACGCCCGGATTTCGAGGTTCGGCGGCCCGAGGACGTAGGATTCCGTCTTCGGGTCGCGCTCCGCCTCTTCCGGCGTCTGCTCCGGCGCCGGGACCACCTCCTTGATCGTGAGATAGCCGCTCTGGTAGAGAAGCGATTCGACGGGAAGCGTCAGCGCGTCGCACACGTCGAGCGTCATCGGGTCGGCGGGGACGTGCTCGAGGTCTTCCGGGAGCTTGCCCGAGGCCCGGATGCGGTTGAAGACGAGCGTCGAGCTGCCCGTCGTCTCCCAGTAGCTTTTCAGCCCCCCTCCGTCCTTGCCAAGAAGCTTTCCGAGCGAGACGGGGTTGATCACGCGCCTCTCGCTCTGCGGCGAAAAGCGGTAGCCGTCGTACCACTCCAGGATTTTCGCCCGGGCGGCCGCCCGGCTGATTCCGAGCCGGTCGCCAAGGGCCTCCACGTTTTCGCCGAGCGGCCCGTCCAGCTCCTCCGGCGTGTAGCCGAGCAGCGTCGCGAAGCGCGGAGACAAGGAGAGGTCCGCCAGATGCGTGAGTCCTGAAAACACCGCGAGCTTCGTCAGCTTCGTCACGCCCGTCATCATCAGGAAGCGAATGACGTCGGAGTTGATCTTCAGCTTCTCGTAGAAGTCGTGGAGGAGATTGCGAACCTTCTCCAGCGTCTCGGGGGCGTCAAGAAACTTCGCCACCGGCTCGTCGTATTCGTCGATGAGGATGACGATCTTCCCCGTCGGAGAGAGATTCGCGGCTGCCTTCAGGAATTCGTCGAAGTTGACCGACGCCTCCACTTTGTTGTCGTATTCGAGCTTGACGATCTCGCAAAGACCGCGCACCAATTTGGCAAGGGCCGCCTCCAGATTTTCAAATGTCAGGGCATTGACCTTCGACATCGAGAAACTGTAAACTGGCGTCGGCTCAGTCCATCCCTCCCAAGGCAAGTCGTAGATCTCCAGTCCCTTGAAGAGGTCCCTCCGCCCCTCGAACATCGCCTGGAGCGTGGAGAGCATGAGCGACTTGCCGAAGCGGCGCGGGCGAGAGATGAAATACTGGGCATCCGTCTTCTCCGACGCAAGCTCGTAGAGAATATCCGTTTTGTCCACGTATTTCTTCGTCTTGTCCTTGATCAAGGACTCGAAATCGTGGACACCGGTGGTGAGTTCCTGGATTTTGCGTTTTGCCATGGCGCGCCCCTTTGCGTTTGCGGATTCAAGTCTAGCAAAACGGCTGCGGGAATGCAAAATTGGGGAAATGTCAATGTCAAAACCAATTTCAATGAAAAGTTGCATCGGTGCAGATTGTCGGCAAAAAGTTTCCATACACCAATGCCTGGCCATGAAATCCCGCTGGACGGCCCCATTCCGCCCCGCCGCAAAAGAAACCGGACTAGGCCAGTCGGGCACCGGGCGGGTCGGGGGAGGCGGCCCAGTTCTCCAAGTTCGGCGGAAACGGCCCCGGCTTCATGAGTGTATAGATAATGTTGCCAATGTGATAGTTTTGCCAGTGGCCAGTTCCAATTTCCAATGATGGCGAAATTGGAAACTGGCAACATTCGCACATTGGCAACATTGGTCTAATGGGGATAGAGATTCCAAATTTTTCCCCCCTGCCGGAGACAAACGCCAAGTGCGGATCAAGGTCGGCATCGACCAGGACGAGGTCGGCGACTTGCCCGGGGGCGATGTCCCCGCGGTCCGCGATGCCAAGCGACCGCAGCTGGTTCCAGCCCGCCGCCTTGATCGCCTCGTGCAGCGGAAAGCCGCAGAGCCGCACCCAGCGCCGGAAGCAGTCCGGGAAGAGCGCCACGGAACCGGCCACGTTGGAGACGACGCCGTTCGGGTCGTAGGGAACGTCGGCCAGCGTGGCGCGGCCGCGTTCAACGCGAACGCGCATGCCGCCGAGATCGTAGAAGCCGTCCGGCTGCGCCGCCGCGCGCATGGCGTCGGTGACAAGCATCACGCCGTCCGGCCCCTTCGCCTTCGCGACGAGCCGGATCATGGCATCGGAGAGATGGACGCCGTCGCAGATGATTTCGACTAGCACGTCATCGGCGATGAGGCCGCCGTTGACCATCGTCGGGCGCAGGTGGTGCGCCGGAAGCATGGCGTTGCAGAAGTGCGTGAGGTGGCGCATCCCGGCGGTGCGGGCGCGCTCGAAGGCGGCGTAGTCGGCTTCGGTGTGTCCGCCGGAGACGACAATCCCCGCCGCCGCGAGTTCCCGGATGCACTCCTCGGCGCCGGGCAGTTCCGGCGCGAGCGAGACGATGCGGACGGGACAAATCGCGTTGAGGCGCAGAACGAGATCGGCGTCGGGGTCGCGCAGGTAGGCGGGGTTCTGCGCCCCGGCCATCTTCGGGTTGAAGAAGGGGCCTTCAAGGTGGACGCCGAGGCAATGGGCTTTGGGAGGTGCGACGTCTCGCCGCGCCTCCGTGTGCGAAGCGCGGTCGGAGGCTGCACTTCCCATGTTCGCGGGCTGGAAGCCCGCGCTCCCAGGTGAAGCGCGGTCGGAGGCTGCACTTCCCATGTTCGCGGGCTGGAAGCCCGCGTTCCCAGGCGAAGCGCGGCCGGAGGTCGCACCTTCCATGTTCGCGGGCTG
>DJYI01000029.1:0-1626 GCA_002448475.1 Verrucomicrobia bacterium UBA6982 | reverse complement strand
GCGCGGCCGGAGGCCGCACCCATGTATCGCGCGGCGGCGTGGCAGAGGGCGGCGAGACGGTCTTCCGGAAGCGTCAGGCCGGTCGCGAGGAAGGAGGTCACGCCGTCGGCAAGCTTGCCGCGCCCGATGGCGTCGAACGCCTCGTCCGTGGCGTCGCTGAAGTCGAAACCGCCGCGCCCGTGGGAGTGGATGTCCACAAAGCCGGGAAGGAGCGTCAGGCCATCGGCGGCGACAATCTCGTCCCCGGGGCGCGGAGCTGCCGCCGGACCGCCGACGGCGTCGATGCGGCCGTCGTCACCGACGCGCACGTCCACCACGCCGAGGTCGCGTCCCGGCGATATGACATGCGCCCCGTGGATGACGATGGACATTGAACGTATTCGGTCTTCGGGCCGCCCGGCGGTCGGCCCCTACCGGCTTGCCGGGACGTCTCGCCCCGCCCGTTCCCGGTAGGGCGCGATCGCCGAGCGCGCCGACTGTCAGATGTTGAAGCGGGGCTTCCGCGCCGTGCCGTAATCCGAGACGATGCGCAGGCTGGCGTGGTGGCGGGCGTGGGTGACGGGGTAGTCGTCGCCGGGAGCGCCGAGGGCGGAGATGCGCAGAATCGTGTTGGCCCAAAGGAAGGCCGACGTCTCGTTGCGCGTCATGAAGAGAAGCTTGCGGGCGCCGAGGCACTGCCGCATGCCCAGGGTGATGGCGCGGCGGGGGAAGTTCTCCAGGTTGCCGCCTACGCCGCAGTGGCGCGTGGAGTCGATGGTCCGGGTGAACTCGTTGATCTCGAGGATGCGCGGGTCGCTCTCCGCGACGCCGGGCGCCGGCTCGTTGAACGCCACGTGGCCGTGGATGCCGATTCCGCCGTAGCAGACCTCGATGCCGCCGGCCTTCTCGATCATTCTGGGGAGGTCGGCGATGTTCTCCGGAGTCGGGAATACGATCTGGTCCTTCGGCATCAGAAGGTCGGGGCGGACGCGGTCGAAGAAGAGCGGGCCGATCTGCCCGCGGAAGGAGAGCGGATGGGTCTCGGGGATGAGCTCGTCCCTCTCGTCGTCGACGTATTCGTCCATGAAGAAGAAGCGGACGTTCCTCAGGCTCAGCTGCCTGTAGTTGATCTTCTCGGCCATCAGGCGGTAGGGCTGCGTCGGGCCGACGGGCATGATGAAGGAGACGATCCGGTCGCCGGCGGCGGCCTTCTCGAACTCCTTCACCATTTCCTCGGCGAGGTAGTCATACACTTCGTCGAGCGTCGGGAACAGGACGAGCTGGCCGTTTGCGCGGCGCACGAGTTCATCGGTGTCAAGCGCGAGGATTTCGCGCACTTCGTCTTTGCGGTTCATGGTTCTCCTTTTACGGTTGAAGAGTTTGGCTTGCGCCAGTTAAAAAGTTGAAAGGTTGAATAGTTGAAAGGTTGAAAAGTTGAAAGGTTGAAAAGTTGAAAGGTTGAAAAGTTGAAAGGTTGAAAAGTTGAAAGGTTGAGAAGTTGAAAGGTTGAAAAAGTTGAAAGGTTGAAAGGTTTGAAGGAGTGTTATGAGCCAAGCTCAAATACTTGATTACGCAAAAACATGCCTTATCATCGTCCTCAGGCTTTCGCTGATTCCGATCCTGGTGGCGACGGTGATCGGCATCATC
>DJYI01000062.1 GCA_002448475.1 Verrucomicrobia bacterium UBA6982 | reverse complement strand
TCCAGCGCTACAAGGGCCTCGGCGAAATGGACTGGGACCAGCTCTACGACACGACGATGGACCCCGCCAAGCGCAAGATGCTGCGCGTCTCCCTCGACTCGGCCGTCGATGCGGACAAGACCTTCTCGCTCCTCATGGGCGACGAAGTGGCCCCCCGCCGCAACTGGATCGAATCCAACGCGCTGATGGCCAACATCGACGCGTAGCGCCGCCCCGCCGCGAGGCCCTCGTGGCCTCGCGGGCCAGCCTGGCGCGTCGCGCGCGCCGCAACAATCCGACCGAGAGATGAAACGCACGTCCAAGCAACCCGCCGTTTCGGCCATCCCGGCCTCCGGCTACGCCGATTGGCTTCAAGCGCTTTCCCGCCGCTACCGGCAAAGCCAGATCAAGGCCGCCATCGCCGTCAACGCCGAAATGCTGAGGTTCTACTTCTCCCTCGGCGCAGACATCGTTCGAATGGAGAAGGACCAGCCCTGGGGCAGCGGCTTCCTCAAACGGCTCAGTTCCGACCTCCGCAAGGCGATGCCCGACGCGCAATGCTTCTCCGTTACAAACCTGAAGTACATGCGTGGCTTTTTCAGGCTTTACGCCCCATGCCTAATCGGTCACCAAGTTGGTGGCCATTTGGAGAAACGAACAACGGACGAGACGATGCCTGCAATTGGTCACCAAGCTGGTGACCGATTGCCGAAAGCCAGCGTTTTCAAGTTAATCTTCGCCGTTCCGTGGCGACACCACATCGCCATCATCGACAAGTTCCGGACGAATCCAGAAGCCGCGCTTTTCTATGTCCGGCAAACCGTGGCAAACGGCTGGAGCCGTTCGGTTCTTCTGAACTTCCTCGACACGAAATTGCACGAGCGGCAGGGCAAGGCGCTCACGAATTTCGCGTCCCGTCTTCCGGAAAGCGAAAGCGACCTGGCGCAGGAAGTCACGAAGGACCCCTACTCCTTCGACTTCATCGCCCTCACGCCCCGCTACCGCGAAAAGGAGCTCAAGGACGCGCTCTTGGCGAATGTCGAAAGATTCCTTCTCGAACTCGGACAGGGCTTTATGCTCGTCGGCCGTGAATACCGGCTTCAGATCGGCGCCAAGGAGAAATTCGCCGACCTGCTGTTCTTCCACATGAACCTCAACCGCTACGTCGTCGTGGAAGTGAAAACGACGGAGTTCGAGTCCGAGCATCTTGGCCAGCTCGGGCTCTATGTCTCCGCCGTGAACCATCTTCTGAAGAAGCCGTCCCACGAACCGACCATCGGACTTCTGATCTGCAAGACCAAGGACAACACGATGGTCAAGTGGGCGCTTGAATCCACCCGGCAGCCCGTCGGCGTGTCCGAATACCGGATCAGCGACAGCCTTCCGTCCGAAATCGCCTCCGACCTTCCCTCCATCGCCGAAATCGAATCCTCCCTTCCCGCCGTGTCCCCCGCCCCCAAACCCAAGCGCAAGCGCAAGTTCTGATGGCCGTTCTCCACCCCTCTCACCTCTCACCTCTCACCTCCCACCTCTTCTCCCGCTCCCCTCGCCCGCAGGGCAAGAAAGAAATCAAGAATCCATTTTCCCACCCCGCCCCGCAGTCCTGATGGCCGGGCTCCGCCCCGGCCAATACCATCCAGCCACGCCACAAAAGGAAGCCCCATGACCCTCCGCGATCTCGCCCGAAAAGTTCTCGCCGAATCCCTTCTCCCTCTCACGGCCAAGCAGGTCTGGGAAGCGGCTGTAAGCCAAGGTCTCGACAAGCAGGTCGAGACCAAGGGGAAAACGCCCGACGCCACGGTCACGGCATATCTCTACACGCAGGCGAAGAAATCCGGTTCCGGCATCGTGGCGACCGGCTCGAAGCCAGCGGCCTTCTCGCTCGTCGCGACTGCTCGCCCAGGCACCACCAGCAGGGGTTCGGGGGCGCAGCCCCCGGTCGTTGCAAACAAAACCCGGCTAACGACCAAACCCGCCATTACGACCACAAGCCGCTTCCTCGCCCCATGCCTTTCCGTTCTCCGAACCCACTCTCCTAATCCCATGGGCGTCTCCGAAATCATGAAGTCGGCGATGTCGGAGAATCCCGAACTGAAATGGAAGTTCTGCAACGGCGCCGTTCGCGCTGCGCTTCTCCGCGCGGCGAAATCCGGTTCGGAAATCCGCATGGTTCCCGGCGTCGTCCCTCCGTTGTTCTTCGTCGGAGAAGGCCCGGCCCCCTCGGTGCCGCCCAGGCCAAACAAACAGTTTTCCTTCCTTGAGTGCGCGCAAAAAGTCCTTCGCGAATTTGGCGCCCAACAACCGATGCACTATCGCGACATCACCGCGAAGGCACAGGAGCAAGGCTGGCTCGTCACGGACAGCGAAAACCCTGCGGCGACGTTGAACGCCCTCATCGGCACGGACATCCGCAAACGCGTCGCGAACCGAAAGCCCCAGGTTTTCACCCAGCACGGAAAGGGGTACATCGGCCTTTCCGAATGGATTGCGAAAGGGCTTCGTTTCGAAGCGGAGCAGCACAACAAGAAAGTCTGCGCAGACCTCCTCAAGGCTCTTCACAAAATGAAGCCGGCCGAATTCGAGAATCTCGTCCAGAAACTGCTCGACGAAATGGACTTCATCGACACCGAAGTCACGCGACTGAGCGGCGACGGCGGAATCGACGTCCGCGGGACATGGCGCATTTCCGACGGCATCCAGATCAAGATGGCCATTCAGGCGAAGCGTTGGAAGGCGAATGTCCAGGCACCTGTCGTGCAAGCCGTCCGCGGATCTCTTTCCAGTTCGGAAAGAGGCATGATCATCACGACGAGCGATTTCTCCGCCGGCGCGAAAAAGGAGGCGGAAGACCCGACGAAAGCCAGCACGATCTCCCTCGTCAACGGCGAACAACTCGTGAAATTGCTCGTCAAACACGGCATCGGCGTGACACGGGATCAAATCGAGATTCTCGAACTCGACCCCGACTCCGGTCTTTTCGGTTCCGAAAAGGAATAGTGTCTTGCCTCCTTCGCGCTTAGCCCTTCACCGTGTCTTCCCGCCCCTCCCTCCATCGCCCTTCCCCCACGGGCGCGGCCGCGCCGCCCGCGGTCGCGCCGTCGCCGCTCTCCGAGTATCTCGTCGCCAAGGAGCCCGGACGCCGCGAACGCGCGGAGAACTGGCGCGTCGCAATCGGCTTGCAGAAGGTCGACGGCCTTCGCCGCATCGGCTCCCGCAAGACCGGCCGTTGGGAGTTTCCGCCCCACCCCGCCACCACCCCCTAACCCAAAGCCCGCACCTCGCGGGCGCGCCGCCGCTGCGCCCGCACGACCTCACACCTCCCACCTCTCCCGACATCCAGTCCTTCCTCGTTTTCATGCAATGAAACAAATCGTCCTTGAATGCAAGTGCCGCACGTTCAAAAGCGAACGAACCATCGTCATCCCCCCCCTCTGGACGGCACGGCCGCTCCACCGCGCCCTGCAGAAGGCGTTTGGCTGGGAAAACGATCATGCTTTCTGGTTCAAAAGGTCACCAACCGTCTTTTGTTCCGGAAATCCAGTGGACAACACCGAATCACGAGGCGTTTCGTTCGCCGATCCGCTGGAGCGACTCTTTCCCGGAATCGGCTCGCGGCTGCTCTACGTCTATGACGGCGGGGACGAAAACGAAGTCGTACTCGTGCGACGCGAGAATGCGGAAGGAGACAAGCCAGCTTGCCTCTCGGCGTCCGGGCTCATGGCCGTCGAGGATTCGTCGCAGTACGGATATGTCGATGGGATTGCCGACGATGTCCGCAAATCGATGGCGGACGGCCACTGGGACCGAATTCCCGAGGAATTTGAAATCGGAAGCCGTGCGGATGCCGAGGCGTGGCTCCGCGATAGGGAGCCCGATCTCGCGTCCATCTCACGCGACCTCGCAAAAATCCCCTTCCGACCGGAATCGGACTGTTACGATCCTCCCGAACGGAATGAAATGCCTTTCTTCCGCGGTTTTCCTGGACTGGACCGGAACGACGACGAAGAAATCCTCGACGGGAAAGACGTATCCGACGAAATCTTTCTGGCGAATGCTCCGCGTCTTCCTCCGGATCCCGTTCCGCTGGCCGAACTCGCGCACCGTGCAGAAGCGGGAGATCGCGCCGCGCTGGTCGAACTTGCCGACCGTTCGGTGCGCTATCTCCACTCCGACGCCGACGAATGCCGCGATCTCCCGGTAATCCTGCGCGGGCTCTTCCGCGCCGTAGCCGAAGGGGACGTCGCAGCCAAGGCATCCGCCGGAAGGCTGCTCGTCAGCGCCTACATGGTTCCGGCGCGGGCGCGCTTGCGGGGATGGCTGCTCCTGCGGGAAGCCGCGGACGCCGGCATCGCCGCCGCATGGGACGCGCTTGGACGGCAGGCCCTCGACTGGATTCTCGTCGACGGATCCTACTCCGAACTGGAGAAGATCGAGCCGGACCGTTCCCTGTTGCCCAGATTCGACGACTTGAAGGATTTCGCCGTGTCCTGTTTCCGGAACGCCGTCGAAAACGGCTGCCCATCCGGATGGAACGGCCTCTTCTGGGCTGCGGAGGAAGGAATCGGGACTCCGTCGGGAAATCGGGATCCCGGCTTTGCCCTCGAATGCGCGCTCAAAGGCGCGGAAGCGGGTGATTCGCACTCCAGCTTCCACGCCGGCTTCAAACTCCTCGACTCGCAGGACGGAACGGACGAGGACATCCTTTCCTGTCACAAACGCGGACTGGAACTGGTGCTGCAAGGAGCGGAAGCCGCCGCCCCGGACATGGACGACGCCCTCGAACTGGCGAACCGGATGGACGATTGGCGGAAATTCGGACGGGTTGCGGACCATTCCGTTTCCGCACGCCGGTGCGACGCCGCCATGGCGCGCATCAACCAGATCGATAACGACTTTTCCGGACGCAGATCCAGCGAAGTCGAGGAGGAGAACCGGAAACTCCGCAATGCGTGGATCAACGCATTCTCCGTCCTCAACAACGGTCCCGATCCGGCGCTGGAAGAAGGCAGACGACTGCTCTCGCTCCCGGACGCCACGCCGAAGCAGTTGCGCGAAGGATTCCGCCTCGTCCGCGAGTCGGCCGAAAGGAACGGCTCGGCGGCCGTTTGGCGGGAACTGGCGTCCTGCTATGAAACCGGGCGAGGCATTTACCGCAACAAGAACCGCGCGCGCGACTGCATCAAGAACGCGGAACGCGTCGAAGCCCGCCTGGCCGCCGCCGCGGCTTTCGCGGCCTCCCCACCGGAATCCGACTCGTAACAACCCGGCTCATCCGCGCGGGAGCGGCTAGCCGCCGCCCGCCCCAACTCTTCACTCTTCACTCCTCACTCCTCACCGTGTCCCCCCGCTCCTCCCTCCATCGCCCTTCCTCCGCAGGCGCATCCGCGCCGCCCGCGGCCGTGCCGTCGCCGCTCTCCGAGTATCTCGTCGCCAAGGAGCCCGGCCGCCGCGAACGCGGAGGCGCCGGATCCCGCGACTAAGAGCCCCCGCCATCACCATGAACCCGCCTTCCTCCACTCCTTCCGAAACGCCCGTCGCCCTCTACCGGACCGAGGACGGCACCGTCCGCGTCTCCGCCCTCGTCCAGAACGAAACGCTGTGGCTCACGCAAGCCTCGATGGCAGTTCTTTTCGCCTGCTCCCCCGAAAACGTTCTCCAGCACTTGAAGAACATTTATGAATCCAGGGAATTGGACGAGCCGGCAACTGCTAAGGATTTCTTAGTAGTTCGACAAGAGGGAAAACGCAAGGTCTCCCGCACACTCAAGCACTACAATCTCGACGCCATCATTGCCGTCGGCTACCGGGTGAATTCCCGACGCGCGACGCAGTTCCGCATCTGGGCCACTGGCGTCCTCCGCGAATACATCGTGAAGGGGTTCGCCCTCGACGACCGGCGCCTCAAGGAGGCCGGACCCGGACCGTTCGGGCACGACTACTTCCGCGAACTGCTTGAACGCGTCCAGTCCATCCGCGCCTCCGAACGGCGCATTTGGCAGCAGATCACGGACGTCTTCGCCGAATGCTCGTGGGACTACGACCGCAACTCCGAGACGGCTCGAAACTTCTTCGCAATGGTCCAGAACAAGTTCCACTTCGCGATTTCGGGACAGACCGCCGCCGAAATCGTCCATGCGCGGGCCGACCACGAAAAGCCGCACATGGGACTCACGACCTGGAAGAACGCGCCCGACGGCCGTGTCCTCAAGTCTGACGTCGTCGTCGCCAAGAACTACCTCCCGGAAACGGACATCCGTCGCCTTGAACGGCTCGTCTCCGGATTCTTCGACTACATCGAGGACCTCGTGGAACGCGAAAACGCCTTCTCGATGAAGCAGTTCGCGGCAAGCGTCAACGAATTCATCGCCTTCCGCCGCTACCAGGTCCTTCCGGACAACGAACGCGGAAAGGTCTCGCGTGTCGACGCCGAAGACCGCGCCCTCGGCGAATACGAGATATTCAACCGGACCCAGCGCATCGACTCCGACTTCGACAAGCTCCTCCGCTCCGCCTCCCGCTCGAATCCCTAGCCCCTTGCCCCCGCCGCATGTTCACCCGCCCCTCGAGACCCCGCCACGCGCATCCGCCGGCTCCGTTGCCGGAGGCCGCGTCCCCGCTCTCCGAGTATGTTGTCGCCCGCGAACCCATGAAACGCGAACACGCGCAAAGGAAAACCGAAACATGAAACCGAAACGAACCCGCAAAGTCCATGTAGAGATTGAACTCTCCGTCCCCGCCACGCCAGGACATCTGGAAGTGCTGCGTTCCGCCGCCGAATCCCTGACCTGCAACGCCGAAAGCATCTCGACCTCCGTCGATCCCGACGATCCGCGGATCACGGATACCGAGTTCGACATCCCGTGGGCACGACAGGAAGACGTTGTCGACCGAATCATGCACACGATGAAGTTTGACCTCGAGAACTTCCGGGACATTTCGCTGTGGTTCCCGAAAACGGAGGCGGAAGAGCGCCGCGATCAACGCCATCTGGAGCGCGCGAAAGAGCGCCGCCGCGAGCGGGCCGCCGCCCGCAAGGCGGAATCGGACGCCCGTTTCGCCGCGCTTCTTGCCCGCTTCAACCACCCTGCCACGTAAACCGCGCGGGCGCGGCGTCGAAGCCGCCCGCGCAAGGAAAACCGAACTCTCAACATGAAAACAAGCATCGCGCACAACCACCCGCAAGACGTCTACACCGCCGTTCTCGACTCCGAGGACTTCGGCGACGATGACGCCCTGCACGCCTGGGCCGAAGCCTTCATGGCAAACATCGACCAACAGAAAACTCTGGCCAATCCCGACTGGGACATCATCGCCATCTACTGGGAAAATCAGTTCCTCAACAAGTCCGTCAACGACATCGAAAGCGCCTTCACGATACTGGAAGTCGGCGCTCGCGCCGGCAATCGCCATTGCGCGGCCGTTCTTGGCGCGGCGATCATCTTTCTCTACAGTCGGCGGCAGGTAGTAGCCGACGGACTCTCGTGGCTGGCGCGCGCCGCTGAAGAAGGCGTCACGGACGCGCACTACGCACTGCTTCGCTGGTACTCCCGCCGCTGGAACGCGAACGATCTGCGGGACTACGAGGACGTCGATCTCGGACTGGATTCCTGCTATGAGCCCACGAAGAAGTCTCCTCCCGTCCCCTTCCCGTCCGGTCGCGAAGACTGCATTCGGCAGGCCTGGTTCTGGGCGCTCCGCGGCACCGTTGCCGGCTGCAAACTCTGCGCGGAGAAGGTTGCTGGATTCGATCTTCCCCCGGAAATCCGCTACTCCGACATCGACCTGCTCCGGAAGGCGGCCGCGACGGGAAATCCTAGCGCTCGCCTCGCATACGCGCGCTATGCATACCGCGAGGACTCGTCCGCCAAGGAGCGTCGCAAGGCAGCCGACACGCTGCGCGAACTGGCCGAGGACGGCTTTGCGGAAGCACAACTCAGCTACGCAATGGCAATCGAGAGCGGCCCCGAGGACTGTCGTGGAACAACCCCCGCCGATGCGGTGAAATGGTATCTAGCTGCCGCCGAGAACGGCTTGCCGGAAGCCATGCGTTGGCTCGGCGTCCATCTGGAAAAGGGCGATCTCGTCCCTGCGGATCGGAACAAGGCCGCCGAGTGGTTTCGGAAGGGCGCCGAGGCCGGCGAAGGCAACTGCCAGTTTTTTCATGGCTCGATCCTGCTTGAAAACGCGCAGTCCGACAAGGACTGCCGGGAGGCCGCCCGCTGGATCCGCCGCGCGGCCGAGGAAAACGACGTTCCCAGCGCCTGGGTCATGATGTCCCGATTCTACACGACCGGCATCGGCCTCTACGTGAACAGAAAGAAGGCCGCCGCGTGCCTCAAGCGCGCCAAGGAACTCGGATGGATGCCCAATCCCGATTCCCTCTGATCCCTCATGCCTCCTTCCTCCCATCGGTCCTCCTGCACGAGTGCGGCGCAGCCGCCCGCCGCGCTCTTCAGTCTTCCCACTTCTCCCTTCACTCTTCACCCATCACTATTCACTCTTCACTCTCGCCCCGCTCCAACCATGCTTCAACCCCCAAACACCGCCCCCAAGCCCCACCGCAATGAATGAAGAAACCATAATCGTCGACGGAATCGAATGCCAAATATATGAAACCACGGCGCTTGAAGCGTGGTTGGCCATGCACGGACTGCGCCGCGTCCTGTGCGGCGACGCGGACCATCAGGCTCCGAAAACCGGCTGCATCGCGCATGTCGTCGCGCGTCCGCTTGAACCAAAGGAAATCGCCTTCATCGAAGAACAGTCGGCATGCGGAGGATTCCCTTCCCTTGACAAGTTTCTTGGAATTTCCGGACTAGTCGGCGTGACCGACTTTGAAATCGTGGAATCCACCGATCTGCCCGGATGGGACGGGTCGCCGAACCCCGTCATACTTTCCAATCCGCGATGGTTCATCGAAGGGAAACTCGTGCCGGTTCCGCCGGACATCGTCATTCAGGACGAATCCCCTGCAACGGAGTCCCGACTGCAGTCGCGGCAGGTCCGCCGCGCCGCCCGTCGCGCCGCAGCTCGCCGTTTTCGACGCCACTGACATCCAACTCACGTTCACGCCATTCTACGTCTACGATGAGCGACACCCAGTGAATCAATCATTTCACATCCATTCGAGAAGTCCGTTTTGTTCCAACGAAGCGTCGTCGCCACATCACTCTGCCGTCACCAGGAGCCAGACAAAAACCGACTTCTTCAGCGACTTCAAGCCGCGAACATCCATCAAGGAGTCGGCATGTCCCACGAGTGGAACGCCACGCCCTCGTACCGCCAGTTCGGGTTGGTCAGTCGAATCGTCCATATCTCCGCTTCGTCGATTGTGTAGAAATGCGCACGGTAGCCATGCGAATAGAAACGATGGACCGGGACGGATCCCTCCTCGCGAACATTGAGCGCATATAACGCCACGCCTTCGTATTTCCAGTTAGGATTGGTTGAAGAAAGACCGGCCATCTCGTGTGCGTCCATCGTAAAGAAGTGCCCCTTGTAGTTTCCAGAATAGAACCGATAAACTGGTGACAGCGGCGTGGCGTGAATCCAGTTCACCTGATCGACAAGCACTCGCTCAGGGCTGACCCAGTCGGTATCATTCCGCGAGCAAACCCACTTGAATTCGTGTACGCCCGAGCCGACGCGAAACGCCTCCTCGATCCATTCTCCCGGAGAGACGGGCCTGGCGATCCGGTATTCGTCATCAATGAACCAAAAAAACGCAGTTGACACGAATAGACTTTCTCACACAGAGGCACGG
>DJYI01000134.1:1036-13071 GCA_002448475.1 Verrucomicrobia bacterium UBA6982 | reverse complement strand
ACGCGGGAAGAAAGCCAAGTTGGAAAATGTTGCCGGGCGCGACCAGAAACTGTCCATGCAGCGGAACGCAAAGAGCGCTAGGAAAATGGTGGCCGTGGCATCGGACGCCGCCGTGGCGGCTATGCCACAAGCCGCCATTTTCCAGAAACTTTGTGCTCTTTGTGGCTAAAACAACTTCACCATTCAACATCCCATCCACCGATATTCGGCATCAGGCTTTTCAACCTTTCAACTTTTCAACCTTTCAACTGGGCGAAGCCCCAGGCACATCGACCCGCGCGGTTGCGGCATTTGCGGGCTGACAAAGTTTGACCACGCCCGTCATGCGACGTGATGTTGCTTTTCTGCGGGCTTTTGCCTAAACTGTGGCGCATCGGGCCGCGACTAGCGCCGAAGGCGCTCCGGCGGGCCGTTTTCAGGGATCAAAATGACTTCTCCCGTTTCTCCAGCCCAGTTCTGCCTTCTGCTCGGAATCTTTCTTGTCGTGGCCGAATTCGCGGTGCCGGGGGTCATGGTCTGCTTCTTCGGCCTGGCCGCGATCATTCTGGCCGGGATTTTCGCCGTCTTTCCCGGCATGCCGTTTTCGGCGGCGATCGCCATTTACATCGTCCTTTCGCTATCGATGGTCTTCGGGCTTCGTCGGTTTGTCCCGGGAGTGTTTCGCGGGCGGACAAGCGTCGAAGGCGGCGATCCGGACGATGACTCCGTGGCCGGATCCCTCGTTGTCGTGACGGAGGCTGTGTCGCCGGATTCGCCAGGAAAGGTCGAATTCCGCGGCTCGCTCTGGTCGGCGACGTCATCGGACAGCATCGCCGCCGGCGACCACGCAGTCGTTGAATCGCGCGAAAACCTGACTCTTCGCGTCCGTGCGGCGCCCAGGCGCGCGTAACTTCACTTTCGGAATCGGCTCAAGCACAACCAACATTCGTTCGCCTCTGATGCGGACACCAAAACAAGGACAAAAGACATGACAACTGGCGGACTGATTTTCCTCGTGCTCCTCGCCGTGATCTTCACGGCTCTCTACCAGATGGCGCGCATAGTGCCCCAGAAGCAGGCGTGGATCGTCGAGCGTCTCGGCAAATACAGCGAGACTCTCAACGCCGGCTTCCACCTCCTCGTCCCGTTCCTCGACCGAGTCGCCTATCGCCAGAACCTCAAGGAAATGGCTCTGGACGTGCCTCCGCAGCAGTGCGTGACGCGCGACAACATCACGGTGACGGTGGACGGCATCCTCTACCTGCAGGTGGTCGATCCGGTGAAGGCGTCGTATGGAATCCAGGACTACCTTTACGCCTGTTCGCAGCTGGCGCAGACCACTCTGCGCTCCGAGGTCGGCAAGCTTGACCTCGACCGCACGTTCGTCGAGCGCACTTCCATCAATTCCGCGATCTGCGCCGAAGTTGACAAGGCGTCGGATCCATGGGGCGTGAAGGTGACGCGCTACGAGATCAAGACCATCGAGCCGCCGAAGTCGGTGAAGGACGCCATGGAGAAGCAGATGCGGGCCGAACGCGAGAAGCGCGCCGCGATTGCCGAATCCGAGGGCGAGCGTCAGTCGCGCATAAATCGCGCGGACGGCGAAAAGCAGGAGGCCATTGCGAAGTCCGAGGGTGAAAAGGCCCGCCGCGTGAACGAGGCTGAGGGACGCGCCGCGGAAATCCGGCTCGTCGCCGAGGCCACAGCGCAGGGGCTTCGCGAAATCGCCGCCGCCACCCGTGAGCAGGGCGGTCTTGAGGCCATGAACCTTCGCCTGGCCGAGCAATACATCGGCGAATTCGGAAAGATCGCCAAGACCGGCAACACGCTTGTCCTGCCAACGGACATGGCCAATGTCGCCGGTTTTATCAAGGCCGCAACGACCGTCGTGCGCGATGTCAAGTAGGGCGATTCCCGGAGCCGGGCGGTTCCGGCTACGCGAATTCCCGGCGGCCCAGAGCCGCGGCTCCGACTAGGCCGAAGACGAGCGGAAGCGCCAGCCCGTCCGCAGCCAGGGCCATCCATGACGCGGCGGAATCGACCGCGATGCAGTCGCCGAGGCGGTCGAGGGCGGCTGCGCGCGCGAGGGGCGAAAGCGTGCGCCGGAGAGCGCCGCCCATGCGATTTGCCGCCTTTTCGACTGCTCGGTCGAGCGCAGTGGGGTCCGCGGAACGCCCGTGGGCGTGGACATGGACGTGAACCACTTCGTCCGGAGCGGCGTCAGGATTGTAGGCTTCGGTTCCGCTCACCAGCACCATCGCCACCGCGGCAGTGGCGACAAAGGCGGCGACCGGAAAGGAGAATGCGCATCCCGCTGCGACGCCGAGCGCCGAGAGCAGGGAAAGAACGGCGAGAAGAGCCGGGGCGGCGCGCAGCAGGTTAAGGGCGATTCCGCCGGCTGGAACGGAGGCGCGCACGGACTGGAGCCACCCCACAAGCGCCGAGGCGCCGGGGCCTCCGCGCAGTTCGCGGTTGAGAAAACGCACCTCCACTGTCCGCGCGGAGTCAAGGGCGCCGGGCGGCACGTCAAGCGTCGCGTCGCCGTAGTCGTCAGGTTTTGTCACCAGCGAGGCCAGAGGTTCGGCCGAATCGCCGGCGCGGACTTCGACAAGTCCCGCCACGCCCTGTGTCGAGCCGTATGGCGAAAGGCAGCGGAAAACGACGCGCAGCCCCCGCGGAGCTCCGTTGCGTGGCAGATCGAAGAGCCAACGCCGTTCGATGCCCGGAGGAACCGGTAGAAGCGAGTCCGAGCGCAGGTCGCGCCTAACAGCCTCCATGACCGCCGCTTCGCGCTCCGGATCGCTCTCCGGAGCGGCGGCCCAGGCCCGGATTCTGGCGGCTTCGCTTTCGAGCGCTCCGGGAGAGGGCGAAAGAAGCGCGCGCACGGCGTCCGGGTCGCCGGAGCCGGGCACCTTGACGCGCGCCTGTGCCCAAACCGCGAAGAGCGCCATCGCAAGCATGACGGCGTTCGCAGCGACTAGACCGAGCCAGCGCCCGGCGAAAATCGAAAACGCCGGTGCGGGCGAGGCGCGCGTCGTCGAAAAGCGCTTTCCCTCCGCCTCGACTGGAACCGAGGCGCAGCCGGCCCACAGCGAGGCGGCGCCGAGAACCACCAAGATCGCACCTGGCGTCCAGCCTAGAATCATCCGCAGTTGCTCCGCGGCGGTGGCCTCGTCCCGCAATTGCGCGGGCAGCGCAAAGACGGCAACGGCCAGCACGGCAAGGACGGATGCGGCGAACTTGCCGCGAAGCGCCCATCGCATCGTGAACCCCGCGGAAGCGGAGGCGGCGCGAACCGCCGCGACCACGCTGGCGGAGGTGCCGGAGAAAAGGCGCGGGTTCACCGTCCGGCCTCCGGGGAATTTCTGCCTTCGCCTGAATCCGCGGGAGCGCGGACTCGCCGAAGTACAGACAGAAAGTAGTCTTCGAGGGGGCGGCTTGGCCTGTCGATCTCAACGCCGCCCTTTGCCTCTGCTTCCAGCGCGGCGCGGAATCTCTCGATGGCGTCGGGCGGGAGTCCGCGCGCGCAGAAGCGAACGGCGTCATCCCGTGCAAGAAGATCCGCGAGCGCCCCTTCGGCGCATACCGTCCCGTCAACTAGAATGGCCACGCGGTCGCATACGTCCTGAACCTCGGCAAGAAGATGGGAGCTGAGCAGAACCGCGCGACCTTCGGAGGCCAGTTCGCGCACCAGCTGCTTGACCTCGTGGCGGCCCACGGGGTCGAGTCCGCTTGTGGGCTCGTCCAGCACAACGAGCGCCGGGTCGCCCAGAAGCGCCTGGGCGAGACCCGCCCTGCGCGCCATGCCCTTTGAAAACTCCCCCGCCGGTCGCCGCGCGGCCTCGTCAGACAGCCCCACGCGCCGAAGCAGGGCCGGAGCCAGCGAGCGAACTTCGGATGATGACATTCCGAGCAGTCCGCCATGATACTCAAGCGCTTCGAGCGGCGAGAGAAAACGGTGGAGATTCGATATTTCCGGAAGGTATCCCACCTTTGCGCGGGCGGCGGCGGAGCGCGGCGAAAGACCGAAAAGGCGGACCGATCCGCCTGATGGGCGAAGGAGACCCAGCGCGGTCTTGATCGTCGTGGACTTGCCGGAGCCGTTGGGGCCAAGCAGGCCGACGATTTCGCCGGGCTTGACGCTCAGCGAGACGCCGCGCACAGCTTCGACTCGCGGGCGGCCCCAGAAGTCTCGGAACGTCTTGCGGAGGTTGTCGATTTCGAGCGGAAGAGAGTCGTCTTTCACAGGTCGCGTTTCCCGAAAGCCATGGAACCGATGGAAAGGACAAAGGCGCACCATGCGGCGCAGTGGACGGCGGCAAGGGCCAGAATTCCGGCGCCGACCCTGCCGCCGCGCGCCAGAAGGTCGGCGAGCCAGAAGTCCTGGACGGACGGAAGAAGCGCCGTGACGATGCGCGCCTGAAGCCCGCCTGTTGCGGTGAGGCCGGCGGTGAAGAAACCGGCCAGAAGAGGCAGAAACGCCGCAGCTGCCGCCGCGGCCGGCGGCATGATCGCGCCGGCGGCCGTTCCGGCGGCGCAAAAAGCGCAGAGCAGCATCCATTCGCCAAGCGCCGGCGCGGCCAGGCGGAAGTCCAGCGCCGGGTTCCACGCGGAAACGCCCAGCCACGAGCCGTCGCGCGCGAACAGTCCCAGCGGAAGCGCCGAAAGCGGCGCCAGGAGGGCGAAGGCGGCGAAAAAGGCTGTTCCAAGCCGTGTTCCGCGCCGGGCGTTGCGAAAAGCCGCCGCCGCCAGCGCCATTGCGGGAAGCGCCACGGAAACGACGCCGCATATCGTGTCCCGTATGTCCCCGGCCGTGCGCGCGGTTTCGACCCACGCCTCCGCGGTGCGGCACGCCAGCATGGCTGTCCAGGCAACGCACCACGACAGAACTGCGCAGGCGATGGACGCGCCGAGAAACTTGCCGCAGAGAAACGCCGCGCGCGGGACGGGGCGGGCCAGAAGCGGCGCGGCGGTGCCGTCGCGCAGTTCGGAGGCGAGAGTCGCCGAGGAGCATAGTGCTGCCAGCGCCGCGCCGGCGAGCATCAGCACCGCGAAGGCGCAGTCGCGGGTGAGTCGCCCAGGCTCGCCAAAGGAGTGCAGCTGGACAAGAGGCTGCAGCGCGACGGTTTCGGCAGAGGCGAGGGCCAGCAGGACTGCGGCCGGCTGGCCTAGGGCCTCGGCCACCGATGCGCGGGCCACTGCGAAAACGGCCCTGAACGTTGCGCGAGACTTTGTCACCGCAGAGGCTCCGCGCCAGGCTCTACCGGGAACGCCGTGGCGGCGAGGAGAACCAGCGCCGCGGCGAGGACGAGAAAAGCGGCGGATACGAGGCGAGCGCGGGCGGGGGACGCATTCGCGCGCATGATCTGGTCGCGCAGGACCCAGGGCCGCGACACGGCGAACATTCCCTCAAGCGCCATTGCGTAGGCTAGCGCGATCGGGAAGTATCTCGCGGCGGACGGGTGCCACTGCGCCGCCGAAAGCACCGGGACCGGGGCCAGGACGAGGATCATCCCGGCGGCGCGGCATGAGAGAAGATCTGGAATGGCCAGGCAGATCGCGACGATGGCGACGGGGACGGCGTATTGGATCAGTCCGACAATCGACGGCGCCGCGCCGGGCGCGAACTCAAGGACGAGCGGCGGCGCCCAAAGCGCGGTCCAGCACGCCGCGACGGCGGTCATCACGCGACCAGGCCATTTGGAACGCGGAAACCATTTCCATGCCGCGGCGGCGCGCGCCGGCGCGACCACGCCCGGTAATGCGAGAGCGGCGATTATTGCGCCTATGGCGGCGCAAATGCCGGCGAGGGACGGAAAATCCGGTTGAAGCATTGACATGGGCGCGGATTCTACCACAAGCGCCGCGTCGAGGTCTATTCCGCCACTAGCCGGGCGGCCATGGTCGAACGGACACGTGCAATCTTCAGGTGGCCATTGTGGTTTTCAATCCTCTGCGTTCACGAATCTGAAGAACGCCGCGTTTCCATTTGGCACCACTTTGATTCGGACTCTTCCTTCATTGTCAACGGAAACGCGATCCGACGTGATTTCAACAGTTTCCCAATCGCCATCAGTAAGAGATGCCCGGCTCTGAAGACGGACCCCGACATCAAACATTCCGCTGGTGGGATCAAGTTCGATGACGCTGTCGCCGAGCGCCAGTTCATGCATCTGTTCGGCGGTGTATAGACCGTCTGGGACTTCCGTGTCTTCAGTTATGGGATGGATGTTAACAGTATAACTTGCCGTGGAACTAGAGCCGTCCTTGTCAGTGGCGATGATCGTGACAGTATATGAGCCTTCGTCAGTCCAGGTGTAGGACTTTGACTGCCGCACGGGCTGGGCGGCCAGGGTGGATTCGATCGGGTCGCCAGTGCCGAAGTCCCACGAAAGGGAGATCGTGTCGCGAGAGCCCTTGTCAGACACATCCACGCTGAAATCCACGGGGACGTTCACACGCCCCGTCTTTGTTCCATCGCCGCCTGCGGGGGTGCGAAACTCCGGAGCAACATTGTGAACAGTGACAGTGAAGGTGGAAGTCGCATAGAAGCCGGCCTCGTCGCGGACAGTGACAACCGCGGACTGCGGGCCGTCGATGGCGTTCACCGAGAAGGAGAACTGTTGGGCGCCTCTGCTGACGGCGATGCTGGACGAAGACACGCCAACGACGTTTGGATTGTCCACCGAAATCGAGAAGGTGCGGGTGGACGGAACCTGGGAGCCCAAATTGACCGCGATGACCGTGGAGGCTCCCTCGTTGAGAATCGGCGGGACGAACGAACTGGCCGAGTAATTGTCGGCGTTCACGAACGAGACGGCGCGCGCTGACTCGTCAACCGGCGTGTTCGTGACCGTGACGTAAAGGGTCGCGGTGGAAAAATACCCGGCGGGATCTGAGAACGTCAGTTCGTTTTCCTCGACATCGACAAGACCGCTCCCGCCGCGTATCTGGTTGAAGATATCGACATAGTTGCGGCCAGCCGGGACCGTAACCGACGATGGGAAAGTGAGGCGCGACGAGGCGTTGTTGTTCACAACGTCGATCACCGTGTCGGCATCGACGACCTTGCCGAGCGTCAGCTTTGTCGAAATCGTCTGCCTTTCGCCAATGACAAACGAGGCCGGATCGATGGACATCCCGTTTTCCGGCGGAGGATCCTCGCGACCGTCAACGACGGCATTGGCGGCGTAGGCGGAGAACTCCGAGGCAAGCGCGTCGGAGTCGGCGGACTGCTCGTCGTAGTCATCCCCCAACTCGCAGGCTCCGCTTTTCGCGGAAATCGAGGAGCCGGACGAAACAAAAGGAGTTTCGCCGTTCGTCACGAAACGCGGCGTCTTGAACCAGTCGTTGGTCCCGGGCGTGTAGGAAAACACGGCGACGGCCCAATAGCCGGAAGTTCCCTCCTTCTTTATAGATTTTCCGGAGTAGGGAACGGAAATCAGACGGTTCTTGGCATCGGCCACGTTCGTGACGCGGACATTCAGACTTGGAGAGCCGCTAACTGAGAGACCCTTCGCCTCGTCAATCGTGGAGAACGGGACGACCGTGCCGGACTCGTTCACGCCGAGGTAAACGCGGAACTTGAGCGTTTCGATATCGGCGTTCGGAACAGAAAGATCCTCCGCGGAGGCAAGTTCGGCGCTGTCCTCGTCGTCTTTGACCACAGTGACTTTGGCAATGCCGAGAGTCGGGAGCGTAACCGTGACCGGAATCGTGCGAAGGGTGCGGGTGCCGTCCTTGACAAGGACGCTGGCGGTTCCTTTGGCCACGCCCGTGACGACGAACGAAACCTGCGAATCCGTCGCGCCACCCCTTGACACGGTCACTTTTCCGGAATCGCTGGAGATTGCAGCGAGCCCGCTCATGTCGAAGGATGAGACCGTCCGGGAGACGGTGAACGACTTCGACTTGCCGACCTCGACCGTGAGGCCGTCCTGCTCGACCGCCTCCTCGAGCTCGACCGATCCGGCGTAGGTGTTGACCTCGACCCCGACGCTTCTGGAGTAGGTGGTGAAAGTGCCATTAGCGCCGTTGACAAAATCCGGCACGAACCCCTGACCGGTCTTGCTGTTGGAAAGAGAATAACCGTCGCTCTCGGTCGCGACCGAACCGCCGGACAAATTGATGTAGCCAGTCGATGCTGTGAAATTGGGCGCAAAGCCCACAATGCCGGAAGACACCTCGGCGGTCGTCGGGGAATACAGGAACCGCAAAACGGCCCACCGGCCGCTGCCGGAGGCTTCATACTGCGGGCTTCCGTACAAATTGGCGACATGATCCCCGGATCCGTCGGCCGTGTTGCTCGTATTCGAGGCGAACAGACGGAATTTGAGCACCGGAGAACCGGAAACCACGATCGAGTCATCCAAGGCAAGCGGCGTTGGCGCGGACGCGCCATCCTGCAGGACGCCAAGCAGGACCTTGAACGTCAGCTCGTCGGTGGTTCGCGATATCCTGACATTCGCGCCGGCGCCGAGCTCGTCCCCGTTGTATTCAAATTTGATGTCCTTGACATACAGCTTTGGCGCCGCCTCGACTCGCGGGGCGGCAAGGCAGATTAAAATGGCGCTGGCGACTGAGCGGAGACCGCGCGGAATTATGAGAGTTGTTTTCATGGGGTCGTTCCTCTTGTCCTTTGATCGGCTCGGGGAGACCTCATGTGACTAAAATGCGGCCTCTTTCCGTGTCCTTCGCCGGGCTTCTGGAATTGCCCATCTTGAAAACACGGAAAGAGGCTCGCGCGCTATACGCGCGTTCCTTCTTGCATCGTGTCGTTCAAGATCGAATTTTTCCAGAATTCGGCGAAACGACTTCTATGCAGAAGCAAATGGACTGTTGGTTGTGGTTCTAGGTTGGTTCGACCGCGCGTTGGCGGCCAGTATTGAGGTTGTTGTTCTCCCGCACCTCGTGTGCGGCGACGGGGGGAGAATAGCATCAACGGCTTGTCATTGCAAGCGCTCATGTCGCTGGACATTCCCCATTTTTTGAAACGAAACGGCTCGGAAGCCAGTAAAACTTAGCTTCCGAGCCGTTTTGCAAGTGAAATGTGGCTTTCCTTGCGAAGAAACCGTAGAATCTACGGGCGTCAAACCAACACAAGGATCGCCACGGCCGTGAATTCTAGCACAACTGCCTTCAAAGTTCGCAAGCAACTGCATGGATTTCTGGGGATATTTTCTCCCCGTTTTTCCAAGCCGGTCGCCCGTTTTGTCGAACAAATGCTATTTGGAATCCAAGCCGCCCAGGACGTGAAGCTGAGCCAGATTGGCCGAGAGCTGCACGAGCCGATTAGACTCGAGAAGGTGGAGAACCGCCTAAGCCGGAATCTGGCGCTCAATGGCATGGACGAAACCTTGCACGACTGTCTTTTGACGTATTCCGCTGCGCAAATCCACGAGGACACGCTCATCGTCATAGACCCGTCCGACATCCAGAAGGACTATGCTGAGAAAATGCCCTTCCTGGCCAAGGTCTGGGACGGAAGCAAGGGCAGGGTCGGCGACAAGTTCGGCTACAGCGGCTGCATGGCTGTGGCGTGCGAAAGCGGGGCAAGGAAAATGTCTCCTCTGGTCTTCCGGCTTTGGTCCAGCGAAGCGCCGGACTTCAAGAGCGAAAACGACGAGGTGGAAGCGGTCATCGACGCGATCAGCGCCAAGACGAAGAAACGCGGCATCTACGTGTATGACCGCGGAGGAGACCGCAACGGCATGTTCGAAAAGTTCATGGACAAGCAGTTGCGGTTCATTGTGAGGCTTGTCGGGACCAGAAATCTGATCTGGCGCAAGAAAGCGCGACTTGCGGACAGGCTCGCGGAAAAGTGCCGGATTCTTCACCGGACGTCCGTCACGTTCCTGTCCCACGGCAAGGAGGTTCGCGTCCAGATTGAATTCGGCGCGATGAACGTGCGACTTCCCGACAGACCGGAAGAGCCGTTGAGGATGGTCGTGGTGCGGGGATTCGGAGAAAAGCCCATGCTGCTACTGACAAATCTGACTGGAAGCATGAGCTACAAGAGGCTCTGGCAAGTCGTAGAGGGATACATCAGCCGCTGGCGCGTCGAAGAGGCGATTCGCTTCATCAAGCAGTCGTACAGCCTTGAGGACATGCGCTTGCTCAGTTACACACGTCTGAAAAACATGGCCGCGTTGGTCGTCTGCGCAGCGGCATTCGCGTCGACATGGATCGGACTTGGAGAGAAACTGGAAATTCTACGCGGCCACGTCATCGACTTGTCACAGCGGATTCACAAAGTGCCGGAATTCTTCTACTACGCAATTGCCGACGGCATAGGGAGACTGTTTTCGCGGTTCGGAGAGGGTTTGGGCAAGCGCGAAAAGCCGCCAGATCCGGGAGAAAGCTGCCAAATGCTTCTTTCTCTGTGCTTCACGGGATAGAAGGAACCGAACCAACGGCAAGCAAAATACCCGCAGGCGGCAAAACGCCTTGGCGGGGAAATTAGTCTCGCCTAGAAAAAAATGGGGAATGTCCAGCTCATGTCGGCATGGGTGTGACCTAACTTTGTCAGAACGCAAAGGTCGCAATCCTTCACGTCAATCTTATGTTTCACCGTAGTTGACAAAACTCCAATCTCCTGCCGCTCTCCAACCACCATGTGTTTCGTCGTAGTCTCAACAAACCCGACAACTCCCCTTCTGCCGCTCTCCGGATATTTTGCATTTTACCGTAGTTGCCAAACGCCACAATACACACGGATTCCAAACCTGAATTTGTCGCGCAGATCTGACGCTCCGGACGGGTTGTCCCGCCCGGAGCGATTTTTTTGTCGCGCAAGCGATTTTTCGCTTGACTTTCGCGAAATATCTATCTAGCATTAGAGCGACATACGCACCCAAACACGAAAAACGACCGTCGGCGCCCACGCCGACTACAACACAATGGAGAGAAAACATGAAGGCAAGCAAGGAAAATCTGGAACGCCATCGCGCGGCGGCGAGCCGTCTGCGCAAGCTGCTGGGCGAGCGGCTGCTGGAGGGATCGTTCTACAGCGCGACGCGAAACGGCGTCACGTCGTTCCGTCTCACGGACAACCGGAACGGGAAGTGCCGCGCACTTCACGTGCCGAAGGCGAACGCGGAAGAGGTGCGGCGCTGGACGCGGAACTGGAAGGAGGCCAGGGAACTGCTTCGGGAAATCTCGGAATGCGCCCGGGACTGTCTGCGGGAGCAAAGTCCCCGCGCAAGGAATGCGGCGGAAGAAAAAAGCGCTGGCGCGCGGCCCGGCCGGACGCGGCGCAGGCGCTCGGCGAACTGACGGCGTTTGCCAAGCGGGACGGAGCGGAGCTGACTGCGGCGATGGGGGCCGCCTTCGCGGCCATCCGAGGCCGCTGCGAGGAGAAATGCACATACCGGCCGCCCCTGCTCGGCTGGGCGATGCTTGGGATGTTCCTGTTCCGGCGCGGTTCCGTCAACGCACTGGACGCGCAGCGCCCCGTTGGCTCGGCCCATCCGTCATGGCTTCGGGAAGTCAGCGGTCTGACGCCGGAGGCGGGGGCGGAAGCGCCCTGCGGAGAATTGCTCCGGCACTGGGCCGGGCGGCTTGATGCCGAGGAGGCAGCCGAACTGCTGTCGACGGCCTTCGAGACTCTGGTGCTTCGGCAAAAGCGCCTGGACGTGGGGCGGATCGACGACTGCATTCTGGTGGCCGTCGACGGCACCGGGCGGGACAAGTGCCGAAAGGGGACGCGGGAGAACGGCAAAAGGCGCCGCGTGGCGCTGGTCGCCTCGGTGCTGGCCTCGTGGGGCAAGGTGCCGATCGCCTTCGAGGAGGTGGACGAATATGACTGGATGCTGGACAAGGCAGACTGCGAGCGGAAAGCTTTCGACCGGCTGGCCCTGCGCCTCAAGAAGCGCTTTCCGAAGCTGAGGATCTGCCTGGTCGGCGACGCGCTCTATGCGTGTCGCTCGCTGTTCCTGACGTGCGAAAGGAACAACTGGCGCTTCATCGCGACCTTCAAGGAGGGAAGCTGGAAGGATGTCAGCCGGAACGTGGACGCGCTGCTGGCGCTGGAGAGAGCAAACCATGGCCCGTACCGG
>DJYI01000134.1:503-967 GCA_002448475.1 Verrucomicrobia bacterium UBA6982 | reverse complement strand
CGACCGGCTGGCAGGCCCACCGCCGCGACGCGGCCGGAGGGCGCGTCAAAACCGACGGCAAGGTGCGCTGGGTCGGAAACGTGGACTTCGGGGCGCGCGGCGGCGCCAAGGACGGGCGCTGGCTCCTGACGGTGGTGGCGTGCAGGGAAATCTCGCCGATGCCATATGACGGGCGCTTCGTGACGGACCTGCCGTGCCCGGACGCAGCGGCGGCATCCCGCATCGCGACCTGTGGACGCAAGCGCTGGTGGATCGAATCGCAGAACCAGACGCAGAAGCATCGGGGCTATGGCCTGAAACACAACTACTGCAACAAATCGAACGCATCGAAGGTCCTTTTCGTCTTCCTGCTACTCGCGACGCTGCTCTGGGAGGTCTTCTACAAGCTGGGGCTGCGGCACTGGCAGCCGGGCACCCGAAAGACGTCGGAAGAGTCGTGGGTGAAGATGATGTGGGCGCTGCTG
>DJYI01000134.1:280-408 GCA_002448475.1 Verrucomicrobia bacterium UBA6982 | reverse complement strand
GGAAGTGAAAGGGCGGAATCTCAAAAGAGCGTAACGGGGGCGGGTCGCGCGCACCGCCCCCATAGCCCCGCTGCGACGGGGAAAGGGGAACCCGGAGCCGTAAGGGCGACGGGGCGGCTCGTCGTCGC
>DJYI01000134.1:0-153 GCA_002448475.1 Verrucomicrobia bacterium UBA6982 | reverse complement strand
AGCGGCGGCTTGCCGCCGCGACAGGCCGCTGTTTTGGAATCCGTGCACAATACAGCTCGCTATTGTCGTTTCACCGTGGTTGACGTAATCTCGCTGCAACTTGAACCTAGCATCCCACGGACATCCTTGGCCGTTCTCAGGCGGTGCTTTCCC
>DJYI01000102.1:1461-7762 GCA_002448475.1 Verrucomicrobia bacterium UBA6982 | reverse complement strand
TTCGCTGACGCGAAAAGGAGCCTTAGCTGGCGCGAAAAGAAGCCTTCGCTGACGCGAAAAGAAGCCTTAGCGGACGTCGCGAACTTCGCGCGAGATATTCCGGGGAAAACTCAAACGCGGAGCCACGGAACTGCGGGCAAGAACCTGCAACTGCGGTCTCCTCTCAAGGCGTTGTTGAGGCCGGAAACGGCGATGCGCCCGACGAATGATTGGAAATTGAATACTGCCAACAATCGCACATTAGCAACATTTCCGCTGCGATCGATCTGGGCGGGCGTGGTGGGTGTGAGTAAACTTTGCCAGAACGCAAAGGCCGCAATCGCGCGGGCTGATGTGTCAGGCTTCGCCCAGTTGAAAGGTTGAAAAGTTGAAAGGTTGAAAAGCTGAAAAGTCTGATGCTGAATAGCAGTGGAAGGGCGGCTTGTGGCATGACAGCCAACGGTCGCGCTCGATGCCTCAGCCGCTATTTTCCTTGCGCTCTTTGCGTTCCGTTGCACGGACGGATTTTGGCCGCGCCCCGGGAATGGAAATCAAGTTGACAAGCTGGGTATAATTGGTATAATCGGGCGCCATGACAACGCAACTGCCATTTGCGATTGAGAAAAACGACGTCCGGCCGCTCGTGAGGCAGGTTGAGGACGGTCTTCGCTCGGCCATACTGTCCGGCCGCTGGGCGCCGGGCGACAGGCTGCCGTCGTTCGACGCGATGGCGCGGTCGCTTGGCGTGAGCCGCATTGTGACGAAGGAGGCCTTCCGGCGCATCGCGGAGGAGGGCCTGGTCTCGTCCCGCCAGCGCATCGGCACGTTCGTCCGGGACACGCACGAGAAGCGGTGGCGCGGGCGCGTGGCGTTCATCTACGACGCCGGGGACACTGGCTATTTCCAGACGACGCTCGCGGAAAGCGTCCGCCTCCGGCTGAACTCCGAGGGCGTTCTCTTCACGCGGGCGAGCGTGGACCGGAGACCGGGCGGCGACGCGGATTTCTCGTCAATGGACGCTGTTCTCGCGCGATCGACGGATCTGGCGCTCGTGCTGTTCGACCGCGACGACGTCTGCAGGCGCCTGGCGAAGCGCGGCGTCCCGTTCTCGACCATTAGCCGGCGCGCTCCTCCCGACTCCGCCGTCGGCGGCACGGTGATTTCCCATGAGGCGGCGTTCCGCGAGCTGGCCGCCTGGTGCCGTGCGTGCGGCATCCGCGAGGCGCTGCACCTGAGCTGGTTCCGCGGAGCGCCGGACGCCACGGCGGCGCTTCGGGACGCGGGAATCCGCTGCCGCAGCCGGATTCTCGCGCCGAACTTCCAGAGCGGCCGGCTGCTTGGCATCGAGGAGGCCGGCTTCAAGGCGTTTCGCCGCATGGCTGCGACGGGGCGCCTTTCGCAAAGTTCGCTCTACTTCTTCACCGACGACTATCTCCTGCGCGGCGCGCTGCAGGCGCTCGTCGGCACCGGGATCAGGATTCCCGGCGACATCCGCGTGGCGACGGTCGTCAACGCGGGTTCCGGCCCCTTTCTGGCCCAGGCGCTTCCGCGCGTCGTAATCGACGCCGAGGCGTTCGGCCGCGCCATCGCGGATTCCGCACTTTCGTTTCTCGCAGGCCGCGGCTACGCCGGCGGAGAAGTCGGCCCGAAGTGGGTTCCCGGATCGACGCTGCCCTTCCAACAACACAATACGGAGACCAAATCATGAAAACACCCAAGGCACTCGCAGTTTCCCTGGCGGCGTGCGCCGCACTCGCCCCGGTCGCGCTCGCGCTCACGCCGACCGGTCCGGGCGAATTCCGGCTGGAAACGGAATCCGACGTCTCGTACGTCGCCGACGGCTTTGCCGTGCCGGCGGGGTCCACCATCACCGTGCGCCCCGGCGTGTTCCGTCCGGAAGGAGGGCCAGTCGGCGTGCCTCCCCCGAGAGAGCGCCGCACCCCGGGCAGCTGCCCGCCCAGGAGCTGCCGCGCCAGGTCGGAGAGTTCGTCGAGGTTGCCTTCGCCGGCGAGGTTGCGCCTGTAGGCGTCGAGCGCCGTGCGGACGAGCGCCGCGTCTTCGCGGCGGCGCGTCGCGGCGGGGCCTTCGCGGGGGGCTTCGCCGACGTCGGCGGCGACGCTTCCGGAGGAGGGGCGCACGGCTGGTTCCGGGGCGGCGTCGGCGAGGGCGCCGCGGCCGCCGGCCGCTTTCTGCCGGGCACGCTCTTTCAGGCCCGGCAAAAAATCCACTTGCCAGGCCTCCCGCAGCTGTGCTAGTGTTTCGGTCGTCGGGCGGGAATCGTTTGTGGCCAGTCGAGGCCGTGCAGCGGTTCCCGCCTTGACGTTGAGAGAGTGCAGTACCAAGATGTCGGCAAGTTTGTTTTCCCCTCCTACCGTGTCGAAGACAAACAAAGCGTGACCGGGAGCGCCGAAATTGACGGGCGCTATGCGGAAAGCCTGATCGCCGGGCACCCCCGGAACGGCAACCGACGCATTGAGGACGGTTCCGATCCGTGCGACCGCCGCGCCATTTGCCGCACCGCGCCGCCCGACAATCCCGTGCATCATGCCGGATGGGTTGAGATAGTGCCGGACTCCATCGACAAGCAGGCCATGGACACGACGCTCCGGATCGTAAAACCGATTCGGCTGCGCCTGGATGTCGCGCTCCGCAGCCGTTTTCAGTTCAGCCTTCATTTCGGAGGCCGATTTTCCCGGCACGGGGCGCCAAACGGGTTCGGTGCCTCCGACAACCGGGACGGTCTTCGATTCGTCGCCCCAGCCGCCGCGTGCACTCTCTGCCATCGCCTCTTCGAGCATGGAAGGCGAGGCGGCGCCGGCGTCGGCGAGGGCGCCGGAGGAGGGCGCGCGCGGGGCGGCGCCCCAGCCGCCCGGGGGCGGGGTGAATAGCGTTCCGTCGCCGCCCAGGCCGGGCAGGCCTTCCTGCACGGAGACGGTGCCCAGGTCCGGACCGGGCGCGGCGGCCTGCGCTTCGAGCTCGGCGCGGCGGGCGGCGAGGGCCGCGCGCTGGCGCTCCGCCGCGATTTCGGCCGGAGTGCCGCCGTCGAGGGCAAAGGCGCCGGGTTGCGAGGGACGGGGAGCTTCGCCCCCCGACCCCCCCGGCGTCGCGACCTCCGCTTCGATATTCTCCGGGACGACGACGAGCAGATTTCCCTTGACATCGAGGACGCCGCGTAGTAGGCTGTCGCCCCGAATTGAGGTTCCCGTTCGGGGGTCGGTTCCGGCGGACGCGCCGGAATTAGCCAATGTGCCAGCGGGAACCTCAATTTCGCTTACTTTGTAGGCGTAGGCTTTTGTTTTCTGATTTTTATCCCGGAAGCGCTTAAGCGTGATTTTCACGCGGTATGTCCGCCCGTCTGGCTCGTAAAACATTGGGGCGTAGACGACATCGATGGCCACATCTGGATTCACGCCGGAATCCGGCGAACGTCGCCCGTCCTTGCCTTTGAGGCGGTCGGAATGGCGGTCTGCGATTTCTCCGGCGCGGATCAAATCGCGGATATTCGCCACGGCCGCGTAGTGCAACTCGTTGCTGGCGCTCTTGATGCGCTGCTGCGCGTTGAGCATTTCCGCGACTGAGGCTGCGGAAATCGAGATTTCCCCCTTGCCGCCCGTCTCCGTGTTCGTCATCGTCCCGATGACGCCGTTCTCTTTCGCCCACAACAACGCCGCCTTTTGAGAATTGAACGGAACCTGTCTTGTTCGCACAAGCGGAAAATCGTGCATCGCAAGGTCCTGTTGCGACGGGCGCGGCAGATCCCGCGCCCATGCGGGTGCGTCCAATTTCGCAAGACGTTTCTCGAACGCTGCAAGACGCTTTTCCGCAGCCGAAATCGCAGCACTTACACCGCTCGTCTGTCCGACATCCGCGGCCGCTTGCATCGCACGCGAAAGGTCCGCCCGAAGAGTCTCGCGCTCCTTTGCGAGACTTTCCGGACGCCACTTTTGCGCCGCCGCCGCGTCCGCCTCGGCCATGGCTTCGGGCGTGAGGCGGGGCGGGGCGGCGGCGGCGGGAGGGGAACCGGGCGTTTGCACGCCCGGCGCGACTGCGGGGGCCGGGGCTGGAGCGGCGGAGGGCACGGCGGCGGGCGCGGCGGCGCCGAAGTCGAAGGTGTCGTCGAGCTGCTCGCCGGGCACGGCGGGGGCGGAAGTCGTCCAGACGGTCTTGCGGCCCTTCGCCGCGTTGTGCTTCTCGATGCCGGGCCTGTATTTCTCTTGCCAAACGGGCATGAGCTGCGCTTGTGTTGCTGGCGCGGCCGCAAATGCCCGGGCGTCCCCGCCACTCGTGGCGGCAAGCGCTGTGCTTGCGGCCTCCCTTTTCGCGTTGAAGCCCTTCAGGACGCTCCATGACACTTCGCCCGTCCTCTCCTCGATCGTGAAGAGCACGTGCGCCGGCTCCCCGTCGAGTGTCACCATCGCCATTCGGAAACGGGCGTCCTGCGTCCGCTCCGGCATTGCGAGCGAAGCGTCGAGCGCTTCGCCGAGATGCGCGCCGACGAGCATGCTGTCGGCCCGTTCGGCGCCGCGCAGTCCATGTTCGAAGGAGCGCTTCCCGATCCTGAACGATCCGGTTCCGTCCTGCGGCGTGTAGGTGACGACGGGAAGCGATCCATTCCTCTTCGCCGGCGCGTCTTCCGCGTTCGGAGAGGCTCCGAGACTGCGGATGCCGGCGGCCTTCATGTCGGACACGGCCTGTTTCCTCCCGGCGGCCGCCGCGTCGGCGCTCGCCATGGTTTCGGGCGTGAGGCGGGGCGGGACGACGTCGGCGGGAGGGACGGGAGGGGCGGGCGGGGCGGCTTCGGCCCGGTCGCTGCCTTCGCCGATTCTGTCGTAGAGCGCGGGGGCCTCGCCCTCGCGGACCGTGCGCTCCTCCATGGCGGAGCGCGCCTCCTCGATCGCGGCGTTGCGCTCGCGGGTGCGCGCCGCCGCCGCGGCCGTCGCCGCGCGCTCGGCCGCCGCCGCGTCCCGGAAGCGTCCGAACGTCTCCAGGCCCACGTGGGCGCCGGACACGAGCGCCATTTCCGCGGCGGAGCGCGTGACGCCCCCGGCCGAGAGGTCCCCGGCCGCGAGGCCCTTGGCCGTCTCGCTCTCCGCGCCCTCCGCGTCCCGGAGCGCCGCGCCGGCGATCGTCCGCGCCTGCGCGCCGCGCACGGTCGCGGCCGTGCCGGGCCGGAGGGCGCCCGCCGCGAGGCGGGCCGTCGGGTTCGCGCCCGAGAAGACGAGCGCCTCGGCGACGCCCGCCGGAGCGCCCGCGAGCGCGGCCCGCGTCTCGCTCATGCCGTTCGCCGCGGCGCGGTCCATCGCGCCGGCCGCGCCCTCCGCGCCCATGACGGGCGACGCCGCCGGCCCCAGGAGCGAGAACTTGCCGATCGTGGCGCCGAGGTCCATGAGCGGCCGCGCCACGGGCCTCGTCTATTTTACGTTTCGGACGCTCTACCGGGACGGCGTGTTTCTCCAGGACCGCTGGGAGGACGTCTGCGCGGCGGCGGGGAGCGTCCGGCCGTTCGTTCCCGTGATTCTCTCGGACGAGGAGCCGCCGTCCGTCACGGGGGCGACGGACGATCTGAGCGTTCGCGCGTGGCGGCATCAGGGCGACGTCTATCTGGCCGCGGTCAACAACACGCGCGACCCCGTGCGCGGCGAAATCGGACTCGACGTTCCCGTCGCCGCCGTGGAGCCCCTCCTGGGCGCGGCCGGCGGCTGCGAGCTTTCCTCGCCGCGGACCGTCCGCGTCTCGCTCGACGGACTTGGCGTGGCCGTTTTGCGCGCCAGCGTCTTGTCAGATGCCGCGCATCTCCGCGCGATTCACGCGGATGGCCGTCGAAATCGCGGCCACGACTAGCGGCTTGCGCCGTTTTCGTGCGGCGCAGACCTCCATCCCCGTGCTTCGCCATAATTGTCAACCAAAAAACGCTCGGCTAGGAGGTTAGGAATACGGTCTTTTCTTTCCCGCGGGGTTCTGGTATGCTCCGTGGCGATTCAACGATTCCCGTTCCGGGAAACAACAAAAAATTAGCCATGGCAAACAAAGCGAAAAAAATCATGGTGGACGGCAACACTGCGTGCGCGCAGGTCGCCTTCCAGTGCAGCGAAGTCTGCGCGATCTACCCGATCACCCCCTCCTCCCCGATGGCGGAGACGTGCGACGAGCTCGCCGCCAAGGGCAAGACCAATCTCTGGGGCAACGTCCCCAAGATCATCGAAATGGAGTCCGAGGGCGGCGCCGCCGGCGCGGTCCACGGCGCCCTCACGACCGGCGCCCTCACGACGACGTTCACGGCGTCGCAGGGCCTCCTGCTGATGATCCCGAACATGTACAAGAT
>DJYI01000102.1:0-1404 GCA_002448475.1 Verrucomicrobia bacterium UBA6982 | reverse complement strand
GATCGCGGGCGAGCTCACGCCGACGGTCTTCCACGTCTCCGCCCGCGCGCTCGCCTACCAGGGTCTCAACATCTTCGGCGACCACTCGGACGTCATGAGCTGCCGCCAGACGGGCTTCGCGATGCTCGCCTCCGCTTCCGTCCAGGAGGCTCAGGACCTCGCGCTCGTCGCCCACGCCTCCACGCTTGAGGCGAACATCCCGTTCCTCCACTTCTTCGACGGCTTCCGCACGTCCCACGAGGTGCAGAAGATCGACGCCATGCCGCAGGAGGCGATCCGCGCGATGATCGACGACGACCTCGTCGAGAAGTTCCGCAGGCGCGGTCTCACGCCCGACCACCCGAAAATGCGCGGCACCGCCCAGAACCCGGACGTTTACTTCCAGGGCCGCGAGACGGTCAACAAGTACTACGCCGCCGTCCCGGGCATCGTCCAGAAGAACATGGACAAGCTCGCCGAGCTCGTCGGCCGCAAATACAACATCGTTGACTACGTCGGCGCCCCCGACGCGGAGAACGTGATCGTCATCATGGGCTCCGGCTCCGACACGTGCGACGAGACGGTCGCGAAGCTCAACGCCGCCGGCGCCAAGCTCGGCGTCCTGAAGATCCGCCTCTTCCTCCCGTTCCCGGTCGAGGCCTTCGCCAAGGCCCTCCCCGCCACCACCAAGTTCCTCACGGTCCTCGACCGCGTCAAGGAGCCCGGCTCGCTCGGCGATCCGCTCTATCTCGACGTCCGCACCGCCATCGGCGAGGCGATGGAAAAGGGCTGGATCAAGACCTGGCCCAAGGTCGTCGGCGGCCGCTACGGCCTCGGCTCCAAGGAGTTCACGCCCGCCATGGTCAAGGGCGTCTTCGAGAACGCCGCCTCCGCCTCGCCGAAGAACCACTTCGCCGTCGGCATCGTGGACGACGTCACCGGCGCCTCGATCGACTACGACAAGTCTTTCGTCCTCGCCCACGACGACCGCCACGAGTGCATGTTCTACGGCCTCGGCTCCGACGGCACGGTCGGCGCGAACAAGAACTCGATCAAGATCATCGGCACCTACACGGACAACTACGCGCAGGGCTACTTCGAATACGACTCCAAGAAGGCGGGCGGCCTCACCACCTCCCACCTGCGCTTCGGCGCCACGCCGATCCGCAGCCCGTATCTCTGCACCAACGCGGACTTCGTCGCCTGCCACAACTTCTCCTTCGTCGAGAAGTACGACATGCTCTCGAAGGCCAAGACGGGCGCCACGTTCCTGCTCGCCTCGCCCTATTCGGCCGAGGAGGTCTGGCAGCACCTCCCGGACGAGATCGAGCAGCAGATCATCGACAAGAAGATCAAGTTCTACGTGATCGACGCCGCCAAGATCGCCGAGGCGACCGGCATGGGCACGCGCACCAACACCGTGCT
>DJYI01000111.1:70217-117460 GCA_002448475.1 Verrucomicrobia bacterium UBA6982 | reverse complement strand
ACACGGCGCCGGAGCACCAGCAGCCGCTGATCGTTGCATCGTCGTGGGCGATCCGCCCGACGAAGCCGCCGTAGTAGCTGGCGGCGGAGCGCACGTCGCCGCGCGCCACGCAGTTGGAAATCACGGCTGGCGCATAGACGTAGCCGATGAAGCCGCCCGCCATGCCGGAACCGCTGACGAAGCCGTCCGCACGGCAGTCGACGATCCGATTGACCGCGCTGCCGCCGGCGCACGCCCCGACCAGGCCTCCGGCGTAGGACTTGGTCGCCGCGATCTCGACCGTCGCGATGCAGTTGCTGATGACCGTTCCGCCCGTGATGTATCCAACAAGACCGCCGACGTACTGCTTGCCCGCAACCGTTCCAGAGACGGAGACGCTCTCGATCGTCGCGTTGCTCACGCAGCCGAAGAGCCCGCGATAGTCGGCGCCCGACAGGCTGTTCGTGCAGGCGAGGTTGCGGATGGCGTGGTTGTTGCCGCGGAGCGTGCCGGTGAACGGCTCGGATTCCGTGCCGATCGGCGTCCAGTCCGCTCCGCCGAGATCGATATCCGCGCCAAGCGCGTAAGAGCCGCCAAGGTCATTCGCAATCGCCGCAAGCCCTTCGCGCGTGGTGATAAGGGAGGGCTCGGCCGTGACGGTCTCGCCCAGTGCGCATGCCGCGAAGCCGACCGCAGCCGCGAAAATTGCGAATGCCTTCATTTGTATCCTTTCATCCCCTTTCTTAAGTTCTCCTGTCGCATAGGGTCTTACGGCAAGGCTTTCACAACCGCCGGCCGCCTGTGAGCGAATCGAGAATCATCCGCTTGATCGTCTCAAGCTCGTAGGGGCGCATCTGCGCGGCGGTGCAGCTGGGAGCAACCCGACTCATTGCGAAAACGCCGCCGGAGCGCGTTCTATGGCGCTCTGCGGGGCTTCTGCGGATGGGGGCGGGGCGGGTCTCATGGGGCTATCTTCCACAAATCGCCTCCATCGGAAGCGGCGCCAATTCTCCGGCTTCATTGTAACCCCAGAACACCTGCCCCTCGCGGGCAAGCCGCTTCTGCTCCTCGACCATCGCAAGGTGAAACCTATGGGGGTCATGGTCGTACTGCGCCGAAATCTGCTGGCGAATCCGGTAGATTTCGTCTATCGGCGTATCAAAGGCCGGCGTTTCATTCGTCATGGCTGGCATCCTCCATGTAGCGTTTTGGCGTAATGATCACGGGACACTTCAAACCGGCATCCCTCAATACACCATACGTTTTCGGCAAAGTAAACTCGTTGGCCATGTGGCGGCAATTCCATGTCAGCAAAACATCCATGCCGAAGAATGCCGCCGTTGCGATGTGGTAGGCGTCCGTCACCTCGTTTTCTGGCAGCGCGTGTTCAAGGATGAGCGACTTGGCGACCTCCTCGATCTTTTCCTGTCCAGCATCAAGTTCAGGGATTCCCCGTATCACTTCCATGCGACGGGACACTTGCTCCGCGTTGCCTTTCTCCGCCTCCATAATCACATAGCGGGATATGAACAAATCGCACGACGGTCGAACCGCCTCCCACCATTGGCGCGAAGCAGCCTGCCACGAGGCGACAGGCTCCCGTGTCGTCGCTCGCCCAGTCAGATAACTGAAGAACGACGTTTCGCAATAGACTTTGAGTTTCTTTTTGCTCATTTCCATCGGTGAAATCCTCTCGGGGCGCAACGCCCCTCGGGAACGCCGCAGATACTACCAGAACGACCGACCGCGGTCAAACCGGGGCCCTACCGCTCAGAGATTCCAAATCGCGCCAGTTGCCGGCACGGCGACCGCCCGATTTGGAATCGCGGGGGAGGTTTTCCGGGCCGTCCGGCCCGGAAAACCGGACCTCTGGGCAAACCACCCCCCTTTCCCCCACGCGGCGCGCGGGGGCTTCTCCTCGACCGTTACGACGTTGCCCAATGCCGCTTCGCCCGTCTCGTACTCGATCTCGTCGGCCCAGACCCAGCCCACGGTCCCCGCGCACCCCTTCGGCAGCGGCGTCGTGCGCGAGGTCGGCGCGCGCTGGCGCGACCGCTACCGCGTGGGGCAGCGCGTGAGCGTCCAGCCCGCGTTCAACCTCCCGGGCCGCGAGCTCGAGACGACGGGCTACGCCTGGCCGACGATGGGCGGCGACACCACCGCGATCCGCATTCCCGCCGAGGTGCTCGAGCAGGGCTGCCTCCTGCCCTGCGAGGGCGACGGCCCGTTCTTCTCTCTCTCTCTCGCCGAGCCCGTGAGCTGCATCGTGAGCGCCCTGCGCACGAGCTACCACAACGCCTTCAACTCCCACGTCCACCGCATGGGGCCGGAGCCGGGCGGCACGATGCTCCTCATGGCCGGCTGCGGCGCGATGGGCCTCGCGGCCGTCGACATCGCCTGCCACTCCCGTCAAGGGTCAGGGACGGTCGGCGCGGGCCGGGAGCAGGACGATGCGCCCGTCGGGCGCGTAGTCGACGACTTCGCCGTCGAAGTCGATGGAGTCGGCGAGGCGGAGGTATTCGGCGATGGTCATGCAGGCGGGCTTCCCCTCCGCCACGATCTTCCGCGCCAGGGCGGCGTCGTCCGAGAGCAGCCGTAGCGCCGCCTCCGCCTGCATTTCGGCGGAGCCGACGCAGGCGATCTCCGGGTCGTCGATGCGGAAGTCGGAACCGTGGCCGTGGCCGCCGGCGCCGCCGGCGTAGGCGTTTGTCGCCGGCATGACGCACGAGACGTCGCCCATGTCGCTGCACCCCGTGCTCCAGCTGGTGCGCTGGCGCGTGCAGCCGGCGCCGAAGAGGTCGGCGGCGACCTCGTGGAAGAGGTCGTTCAGCGCGGCGTCGTTGCGCCGCGGGGCGTAGCCGTTGAGGTCGTGGACTTCGAGCCGGCACCCCATGGCGGCGGCCGCCCCGGCGAACGCGCGGTTGATCTTGCGGTTGACCTCGATGGCGGCGTCGAGGGTGGCCGCGCGCACGGAGCTGTCGACCACGACCCGTTCGGGGATGACGTTGCTGGAGGACCCGCCGGAGGCGATGATCGGGTGGAAGCGGACGTGCAGGTTGTCCTGAAAGGTCTCGCGCAGCGCGTTGGCCGCGTTGATGGCCAGGTTGGCCGCGTAGAGGGCGTTCACGCCCGCGTGGGGCTGGGCGCCCGCGTGCGCCGCCTTCCCGAGGAAGACGTGTTTCGTCGCGATGAAGCCGTTCGACCCGGGGTTGGTCGCGATCCGCGCCTCGCCGTCCTTCGTGTGGACCATGAAGGCGAGGTCCACGTCGTCGAGCACGCCGCGCCAGAGCAGTTCCTGCTTGCCGCCGCCGTAGCGGATGACGCCGTCGTCCCGCATCGCCTTGCGGAAGTCGCGCTCGACGAATTCCTCGGCCGGGACGGCGATGAGGCGGATCGAGCCGGAAAGGCCGTCCAGCGCGCCCGGCGCGGAAAGCCCCGCCGCGACGCCGAGCAGCGCCGCGCACTGCGCGTTGTGGCCGCAGGCGTGGACGGCGCCGGTCTCCCTGTCGCATTCCGGATGGGTCGGGATCAGGAGGGCGTCGAGTTCGCCGAAGATCGCGAGGCGAGGCCCGGGGCGCCCCGTTTCGAAATCCGCCCAGAAGCCGGGAATCGGCTTGAAGACGCGGTCCCGCCCGTCCTTCGCGCTTTGAACGGCGATGGACGCCGGGATGTGGTCGAAGGTGTGCGTGGCGACCCCAAGCGCCTCGATCTGCGCCTTGAGGTAGGCATGGGTCTTCCATTCGCGGTATCCGGTCTCCGGATGGTTCCAGATGTGGCGCTCGGCGGCCAGGATCAGTGTGCGGGCGGCCTCGATGGCCCGGAAGACGGTCTCGTTTCTCATTTCTTTACGAGGGAAAGGTTTCTGAATCGGATTTCGTCGGCGGGGACGCCGGAGGAGAGGAACAGGGCCGCGAGTTCGGTCACGGGGAGGTCGAAGTCGAGCACGATGTCGGCTTCGTGGCGGTGCCAGGCGCCGTCGTTGGGGAGCGTGAACGCGGCGGCGATGCGCTTCTCGTTGGAGAGGACCTCCGCCTTCAGCGGCACGGGCGCCTCCGCCTTCGCGGCCGCGTCGAAGGAAAGGCGGTAGACCCCGTTGCCACGGGACAGGAAGGCGTCGGTGAAGACGTTGAGGAGTCCGGCGTTGCGCTCGCACTGCGTGAGGCGGTAGACGCGCGCGCCGGTTTCGTCGGTCTCTGTGGCGTCGAACTTGACGAGCCAGGACGGGCAGCGCTGCCAGACGCTGCGGACGGCGGGGCGGTCCGCGAGGAGATTCGCGCCGGGCGGGGGCGGCGGGAGACGGCGCTCCCCGGCGGCGCGGTCCGCCAGGCGTCCGTCGCGCCGGAGGACGCCGCCGACGAAGACCTTCCACGGGCAGGTCCAGTTCGGTTCGGCGCGATTGGGGGTGATGGCGATTGGCGGACGCATCGTGGATGCGTCCCTCCCAGAACCGCCATTCGCCACCTCGATCTGAACGAGATGTCCGTTCTTGACCGCACCCGCCGGGAAGCCGTCGGCCGGCGCGCCCGCAATCCAGAGGTTCGTGATGGCGAGGACGTAGTTGTCGGTGACGAGCCACTTGGCGGGGTCGTCGTAGATGCGGACCGCGACGGCGCCGGGCGAGCCCGGGACGCGCCAGTCGTCCGTGCCGGAGCAGAGCGGGAGCGCCAGGTTCTCGAAGGCGAAGGTCTTGGGGAGCGTCCCCATGTTGCCGCCGACGAAGAAGGTCGCGAAGTGGACGGTGTCGACGGCGGAGAGGTTGCGGAACGAGAAGGACTGCGACAGGTGCCTGCGGCTCTGCGGGCCCGGCTGCTTCTTCGCCGGCGAGCCGTCGAGCTCGTTCCACTTCGTGTCGCGGTTGAGGCTGTTGTTGTAGGTGTTCTTGACGAAGCCCTCGTCGGCGCGGAAGACGTCGACGTCCTCCATCCGGACGCGCTCGTTGCGGCTCTGCGGGAAGATGGCGTTGCAGGAGGTTCCGATCGCGACGTCGCGGTAGGTGGAATCCGCAAGACCGCTCACGACGAGCGCGTTGTCGCCGACGTAGAGCCATGCGCCGTCGACGAGGAGGTTCCTGCCGCCGCTGGTGATGCCGTCGGAGCACATCATCGAGGAGAGCGCCTTGACGTTGCGGAAGGTGACGTCGTCGGCCCAGCTGCCGAAGTTGAAGGTGCGGGAGTCGACGAGCTTGACGTCCTCGACGACGGCCCCCCTGCCGCTCACGTTGAGCAGGAAGCGGCGGGAGTTCTTGTTCTGGTCGTAGCGGAAGACGTCGGAGAAGGGGTCGAGGACCATGCCGCGGCCGTGGACGCGGGCGTTCGCGGTATTGACGACGAGCCGCGCGTTGAGGACGGCGCCCGGGGCGACGTACACTTCGCGCACCGGCGGCGCGACGGTGATCGTGCCGTCCGCCGCCTCCGCGTCGAGCCAGCCGTCCACGTAGAGGACGCCGGGGTCGTCCCTCTGCGGGATGTCGGCCGGATTTTCCGGCGGATCGGCGAAGACGGAGAGGATGGTCTTGTCGTAGTCGTTGAGGCGGATGCCGAACCGGGCGGGCCGGTCCAGCCAGACCGAGATCACGCCGTCGCGGAAGGCGTGGCGGAGGCGGAGGCGCGCGGGGAAGACCGCGTAGCTTTGCACATCCTCGCAGACGGCGATATCGACGCGCACCGGCGCGCCGGAGAAGGCGAACTCGCAGAAGCGGCGGTTCACGTCGCCGCCGCGCGTTCGGCGCGAAAGGGCGGACTTCTCGCAGTGGTTGTAGACGGGGATGCGGTGCGGCTCGCCGCCCCCCTGCGTGACGGTCACGGCGTAGGCGTAGTCCCGCTCGATCCGCTCCGGGTATTCCGGATAGACGACAAGATCGGCGTGGGCCGTCGCGGGCGCGACGGCTGCAAAACCCGCAAGCGCGAGCATGGCCGGCGCCAGGATGCGGCCAACGACCGTCAAATGGAAACGATTGTCTTCACACTTGCCCATTTCAACCCTTCACCCTTTCATCTGTTTCCTCTTCACTCTTCGCTCTTCACTCTTAGCTGTTAGCTCTTACCTGTTCGTTGTTAGTTATTCGTTGTTCGTTGTTCGCTCTTCTCGACCATCCCGTTGTCCCTGTCGTCCCTGACGCGTGTTTCGAGGTCGCGGAACAGGCGCCGGAGGTCGCGCGTGGTGCCCCACGTGAACCAGACGGTCGTGACGATGCCGAAGAGGAGCGGGACCATCAGGCCCGTGACGAAGAACTTGATCGACCACGCATGGACGCTCCAGTGGAAGACCTTCGCGCAGATCGCCACCAGAGCGAACGCGCCCACGAAGCCGTAGACGATGCTGTGGCCGAAGACCACCCATGCGAGGACCCGGTCCTCGCGCCGGTATTCGGGGGTGATGCCGACGATGTGCGCCATCATTCGCCGGGCGAAGGATGGCGCGCCTCGCGATGACGGGCGGACCGCGTCGGCGGCGCCGTTCCTGTGAAGCATGGCGTCGAGGTCGAACGGCTTGCGGCAGGTGAGGAGCGACACCGTGACGTAGCACAGGAGCGCGACCAGCATCGCGATGAAGCTCAGCTCGACGGAATTCACCGGGAACTTGACCACCCATTCGGCGTCGCTCACCGCCCAGCGGATCCAGGGGTCGAAGGGCGAGGAGGCGGCTGCGAGAAAATGGCGGACCTTCCCGTCGAGGCCGTGCGCGGCGAGCCAGGGCAGCACCGCGCCCGCCCAGTTGCGCTGGACGAGGATGCCGCCGAGCGAGATCGACGCGGCCGAGAGAAGCGAGGCGTAGGCGCCGGCCGTCGTGCCGCGCCGCCAGTAGAGCCCGAGCGTCACGATCGCCCCCGCGCCGGTGAACCACATCGAGCATCCGATGGTGATGAACATGTTGATGTAGTCCAGCTGCGCGAAGAGATACGAGCCGAGCCAGAAGCAGGCCCCCACGAGCAGCACGACCGCCTTGAAGATCGCGAGGTGCAGGCGCGGCGACGGCGCCTTGCGGAAGAACGGCAGGACAAAGTCCTGTGTCCAGGTCATGGCGATGTCGAAGATGCGCGTGTCGTCCGTGGAGATCACCAGGAGGATGCAGAGCATCAGCAGCAGGGCCGTGAGCCACCGGGGGAAGGTGGTCCGCATGACGACGGGCAGCATCTGCTGCATGTAGGTCGTGCGGTAGCCCTGGAAGAACTTGTTGGCGGCGGGCTCGTCCAGGTGCTCGTGGAGGGTTTCGCGCACGGCGTCGAGCGTCGGGGTGTCGAGGCTGGAAGCGCGGGAGAGCGGCGGGTCGACGCCGATCTCGTGGACCTGGGCCGGGACGGCGGCCGCCGCGGCGCCGACGGCCTCGGCGAGGGCGGCGTCCGGGGACAGCTCCTCGGCGACGCGCACGGAGAGCTCCTGCCGGATGCGGTGGGCCTCCTCCGCGTAGTGGCGGTGGTTCATGGTCGCGAGGACGCAGCAGACGAGGATGAAGGGCATGACGGTCGAAAGGCCGCTTCCGAACGTCCCGAGGAGGGTCGCCATCTTGCCCTCGTGGGCCGACTTGGCGACGGTGCCGTAGCCGTTGCCGACCCACTCGCCGCCCATGATCTTGCGGTAGAACATGACCACGAGCGCGAAGAGGTTGAAGTCGCGCAGCTGCGAGATGTCGTAGGGGTCGAGGAAGCTCTCGCCCGGAACGCGGTCCGCCATCACCGGCGCGATTTCGTCCCACCAGGAGAACCGGCACAGGACGAAGACGATGACGACGACGAAGAGCGGGTAGGCGACGAGCCCCTGCGCGGCGTCGGTGACAAGTAGCGAGATGCGCCCGCCGGTGAGGATCACCAGCAGCGCAAGCGACAGGCACGCCGCCAGGAGGAACGGGAAGGTGCGCACCTGCACGCCGCAGACCATGATCCGGTGGGGAATGCCCAGAAGGTAGATGAAGAAGCGGACGGCCACCGCCGGTCCGATGCAGTTGCCGAGGAGGTCCGCGCCGCCGCGCAGCACCGCCGCGAGGCGCCGCAGCCCGCGGCTGTAGCGCATCTCGAAAAACTGCCCCGCGCTCATCGCCCGCGTCTCGCGGAAGCGGTAGGTGATCCAGCCGTAGAGCGAGAGCATGATCGCCAGCGGCGTCAGGAGCGAGTTCCAGAACTGGAACGCCCAGCCGTTGTTGTAGTGCGTCTCGACCCACGCGACGAGCGACGTCACGGCGAGGTTGCCCATCATCCCGCCGGAGAGGAGGACGTAGCGCCCCGCGCAGCGCCCGGCCACGAGGAAGTCCGAGACGCTCCGCACGTAGCGGCGGCACCGAACCGCCAGCGCGCAGACGGCCAGAACCGGGACGGCGACGATCAGCCAGTGGTACCAGGAGAACATGCGGCCGGGCCGGGCCTCCTACCGGACGACGATGACCAGGGGCTTGATGGCGCGGCGAAGAAGGAGGCTGTTTCCGCTTGTGACGAGTTCGAGGAGGCAGTCCGGATCGGCCGGCTCGGGCACTCCCGTGATGCCGCCGGTCGCGGTGGCGACGACGATGCCGTCCATGTCCCGTTCGATCGCCCGCCTGTCGTCGACGGAGAAGGTCGCGCCTTCGGCGAACGCAAGCGCGCCGTCGACCGTCAGGGGATGCCGCACGGTTTCGTCGGCCTTCGGGAAGTCGGCCGCGAAGATCGTCCAGTTGTTCGTGACATTGAATGTCCCGGCATTCACGACCTCGGGTGATCCGGCAAGGTCCTTCACATAGAACTCGGCGTTGCCGTCCAGGTCGAGCGTCGCGCCGTGCGTGAAGGCGAGGGAGGAGAAGACTGGCAGCCACGCCACGCGATCATCCGCGTCGGGAAACGCGGCCTCCGGCGACTGGGCGTCGATGGTGAAAAGTTCGCCCGTCCCGCCGTCCGCCATCTGGCGGAAGGCGGAGAGGTCCGGGTTGTCCGGATCGAAGTCCGCGACCGACACGTTCGGGTTCGTCGCGTACATGAGGCCGAGCTTATCGTAGTTGTAAGGCTTCGCCGTGCCGCCATTTGAAGCGGCGACGATCCAGATGCAGATTTTGGTCGGCCCGGCGGGGAGCGTCACCTCCTGCGGCTGGGCCTTCTCAGACGAAGAGTTGATAAACACCAGTTCCGTGCCGTCGTTCTTTTCGCCGAAATAGACGTAGACGCGATGCTCGTTGTCCGCGAGGACCTGCCATGTCGCCTCCGCGCCCGTGCGGTTCCAGACATAGCCGGTGTAGAGATACCCCTGGCACTTGCCGCTGTACGATGTCCAGCCGTCGGCCGAACAGCAGCGCCGGGGGCCTGTTTCGATCGTACCGTTGTCGGTAATGACCGTGCGCGTGTCGTTGTAGCTCGAATTTGCACTCGGTCCGGCATACGCAGAAGGTTTGTGGAACTGGTTGAACAGCCAGTTGTAGGTTCCCGTCGTCGGGACATAGTGCGTTTCGTTCAGGCCCGCGTTTCCGAACTGGTAGTTCTTGGCGATCCGGAGCGTTCCGTTGCTGATCGCGACCGGGCCGGTGAAGCGCGCGGGGGAGTCGATGGAGAGGACGGAGGAGCTGGTTTTCTCGAGGCCGGCGATGGCGGGGCGGGCCGTCGCGGAACCGCCCTTGACGGACTGGTCGTCGGAGCCGACAAACCGGATCGCGCCGACCGTCGAGGCCGTGTCGTCCATGAATTCGAGGCGGGCGCTGTTCCGGAAGGTGACGGACGAGGCGTTCGTGAAAACGGCCGCGCCGTTCCAGACGCCGATGCCGCCGCCGCCGGAGAGGACGGGATTGCCGCTGGACAGGTCGTTCGACTTGCCCTGGACCGAGACCGCGCCGGAATAGGCGCTCTCGGCCGGGCCGCGGAGGTTCAGCCAGCCGGGTCCGACGGTAACGCTTCCGCTGCCGGAAATGTCGCCCGCGATGTTGAAGACGGTGTTGGAGACGTTGCTCGCGCCCGTCGTTCCGCCGTAGTTCGCCACCTTTGCCGAACCGGAGAGGACGACGGGGCCCTCCCAGACGCCGATGCCCGTGTCCGTCGGCCACTTCACCACGTTGCATGTCACGTGGCCGCCATCGTTTTGAAGCGTCCATCCGTTCGCGGCGTCCCCCTCCTTCTTCAAGTTGAGCGTCGCGCCGGACTCCACTTTTACGAGGCCGGTTGCGGCGCAGTTGGCGGCGAAGACCATCGGCTCTTGCTGCGTCATGAGCGTCGTGTAGCTTTTGACCACCAGGGAGCCGCCGTTCGTGACGGTGCCGCCAAGGTCGAACTGCTGCCTGCCGGCGAGCGAAAGAGCATGACCGCCAAGATCGAACGTTCCGAACATGGTAAACCGCTTGGCGCTTGAAAAGGTGGCGTCGTCGTGAAGGACGACCGTCATTTTCGTGCCGAAGCCCTTCCACCCCATCGTTGTTGCGGCGCTAAGAACAATCTTTCCGCTTGTCCCGTCCGCAGCAGCGCCGTAGAGGTGGACGGTCTTGCCTTCCAGCATTCCGGGGTTCGTCGCCGTCGAGACGCACTCGATCGACGCGCCGTCGCGGACATGGACCGTGCCGGCCGACGCCGACGTGCTCGTATTGCCGAAGTCGCCGTTGACCTTGCACTGCCAGACGCCCTCCTCGATGTCGAAGTCGCCGGTGTATGAGCCGATGGCGGAGGCGACGAGCGTCCCCCCGCCGCGCTTGAGGATGTTCGTGATGCCGGTCGTCACCTGGGCCGCGTCTAGTGTGGCCGTCTCGCCGGCGGCGACCTCGACGACGAGAACGGTGTCGCCGGCATCGGTCGAATACGTCGCGTCGGCGAACAATGCGCACGGCACGAGAAGCGCTACGGCGACGAACATGGTCAGGGAAGTCTTCATGTTTTCCTCATTCGTTGGGTTTACGCGGCACGCAATGCAGGGGAAGGGCGTTCCCGAAGGTGCGTTACGATGCCGATTATTGCGAAAATGCACCTGCCATGCCATTCCAAATATGCGACCGGATATTACGTTTTTGCGACATGAGGCCGCCAGGGCCGACGCATCTAAATTCCCCGCGTAGCCCCCCCCGCCCCCCATCGGGGGTGCTTTCTTTGCGGTTTGCGGGCGTCTCAGAGCCTGAAGCGCTTCTCGCAGAGCGCCACGTAGCGCTCCACCAGCTCCATGAACCGGCGGTAGTTCGCCGTGGCCTCCCGCGCGACCTCGAGCCGCTCGGCCGGCACGTACCGCGTCACGTTGCGCCCGTCGCGCCGCGCCTGCAGCGAGTAGTACCGCCGCCCGGACTTGGCCGTGCGCATCACCGTCACCTTGCCCTTGGCCATCACCCGGATCCGGGACATGGCCTCCAAAATTTGTTGTTGCGTTTGCATGGCCATAAGTATATACTTTTGTAGCTATGAGCGCAACACAAATCTTCAAGGCCTCCCCGGAGGTCGCCGTCCCGATGCCCAGAACCCTCGCCGAACACCTCCGCCGCGTGCCCGACCCGCGCCTCGACCGGACGAAGAAGCACGCGCTGGGGGACGTGCTGACGGTGGCCACGTGCGCCATCCTGTGCGGCTACCACTCGTACTACGACATGGAGGACTTCTGCGCGGACTACTTCGGATGGCTGCGGCAGTGGCTGGAGCTCTCGGGCGGGGTGCCGAGCCACGACACCTTCCGGCGGGTGCTGGGGCTGGTCGATCCGAAGCATTTCGGCAACGTCTTCCGGCTGTGGACGGAAGCGGTGTGGCGGCGCGTGGAGGAGGACCACGTGGCGGTGGACGGCAAGGCGCTGCGGGGCTCGGTGGACGGGCTGGGAAGCGTGCAGTACATCGTCAACGCGTGGTCGGCGAAGCGCCATCTGGTGCTCGGGCAGGTCAAGGTGCAGGACAAGAGCAACGAGATTACGGCAATCCCGCGGCTGCTGCCGACGCTGGACATCCGCGGCGCGCTGGTGTCGATCGACGCGATCGGGTGCCAGACGGAGATCGCGGGGCAGATCCGGTCGCAGGGCGGGCACTACCTGTTGGCGCTCAAGGACAACAACCCGCGGGTGCGGGAGGAGATGGAGAGCTTCCTGCTGGACGCGATCGCGCACGGGGAGGCGCACGTGGAGCGATTCGAGACGGTGGACAAGGAGCACGGGCGGCTGGAGCGGCGCGTGTGCCACGTGTCGCAGCGCCTGGGGTGGTTTGCGGACCGGAGCAAGTGGAAGGACCTGCGCTGCGTGGTGATGGTGGAGGCGACGCGGACGGCCAAGGGGGTGACGGGGCGGCCGGAGCGGCGGCTGTACCTGTGCTCGAAGGCGCTGACGGCGCAGGAGGCGCTGGAGGCGACGCGGGCGCACTGGGGCGTGGAAAGCCTGCACTGGGTGCTGGACATGGTGCTGGAGGAGGACCGGTCGAGGGCGCGGGACAAGAACGCGGCGCAGAACCTGGCGCTGATCCGGCGGATGGTGTACAACGTGCTGCGCGCGGAGCGGGACGCGCAGGCGACGGAGAAGAAGGTGCCGCGCCTCAAGCAGTTGATGCGGCGCGCGGCGTGCAAGGACGAGGTCCGGACGCGCATGATGCGGGTCTTCGGAGAACGCCAGACCGCGGACGCCCGGCCGCCGCAAGAACAATGACCGCGATGGGGAAAGGGGGGATGGCGGGGGAAGATGCGTCGGCCCTGTGAGGCCGCAGAAACATATTGACAAACTCCGTTTTGCGCCCTATCTTCGTGGCCATGAGAGAGGAACCGGAGGCGAAAGGGGCCGGCGAGGGGCCCGGGGCGGGGACAGACGGACGTCTTGTCGTTGCGGTGCTTTCGGCCAAGACAGGTGTCGAGCGGGCCGTCCAACGCGGGGTGGCGCTCGCCGCCGGAAAGTTCGGCTGGGCGCTGGAAGTCATCGATCCCGCCCTGACGGGCGACGACGTCCGTCCGTTCGCGGAACTGCTCGGGAGGGCCGACGGCGTGATCGTCCGCCTTGCGGAGCGATGCGGGCTGGTGCGGCCCTTCCTGGGACGCGACGTCCCGATGGTCGGGATCGACATTGCCGCGTCCCGGGATTCCGGGCTGTGGGCCACGCTCCTTCCCGACAACGCCGCGATCGGGGCCGTCGCGGCCGAAGAGCTTCTGGCGACGGGACTTGCCTGCCACGCTATCGTGCCGTCCCTTCCGGCCCTGACCTGGGGCGTGGCGCGCGACAGGGGGTTTGCCGCGCGCGTCCGGGCCTCTGGAGGCGACGTGCGCGTCTACGAGCCGCACGAAGGGTGGAGGGCGGCGGCGGAACACGACGCCCTGGCGCGGTGGCTGGCCGCGCTGCCGCGCCCGTTCGGGCTCTTCGGCTGCAACGACGTCGTCGCCCGTTTCGCCCTGAGCGCCTGCAAAAGCGCCGGACTGGCCGTGCCGGACGAGGCCAGGGTCGTCGGCGCGGACAACGACGAAACGCTCTGCCTCTTCTGCTCGCCGCCCCTCACGAGCGTCCGGATCGACCACGAGGGGGCGGGCCGCCGCGCCGCCGAGGCCCTGCAGGGCTGCTTCGGGCGGCCCCCGCCGCCCCGCGTCGCGGTCATGCGCTTCGGGCCGTGCGGCGTGGAGCGGCGCGCCAGCACCGGATTCGCCCCGCAGGACGGCGACCCGCGCCTGGACGCCGGCCTTTCGTTCATCTCGCGGCACTATGCCAACCGGCTGGTCGGCGCGGCGGACGTCGCGGCGGCGATGGGGCTCGGCCGCAGGCAGGCAGAGCGTCTCTTCCGCGCCGCCGGGAAGAGCATCCGCACGGAAATCGAGTCCGCGCGCCAGGCGCACGTCATGACCCTGCTTTCCACCACCGGGCTTCCCCTGCGCCGCATCGCCGCCGAAAGCGGCTTCTCGACCGAGATCTACCTGTCCGGTCTCTTCCGCAAACGGTTCGGCGTTTCCCCCGGCGCCTGGCGCCGCGCCCATCGCGACGCCCGCGCCGACTCCCTGCCCGTCGATCCCTCCTAGCCCGCCCCGCCTAGCGGCCGATCCCGGCAAGAAGAACATCACACTCTCGTCCGGGAGCGAGAAATCAGCACAACCCCTATCCCTGATCGAATACCTTGCAAAACGAGTGCTCCAGCCCGAATCCGTCCGCCCCCTTAAGCGCATGGAAGCCGTTCTCGATGTTCCACCGCCGGCGCCCGCAGGAGGCCCTTCGCCGGCCTTCCCCGGCGAGGCCGGGAGCAGGACGATGAACGCGCTGCTGCGTCCATTCCTTCTCGTCTGCGTCTGCGACTGGTGCGGCGACGGCTATTCAAACGAACTCTTCAAGGCCTGCATTCGCGAGTGGGAGGACTACGCCCACGGAACGACACGCTCAAAGTCGGAGACCCTGCTCACGATGCAGGATGTAGGTGAACGAAATTTCGTGATCTTCAGCGAACCCGAATACAGCCGTGTCATCTCCTTCCTGCTCCGTCGCGCCGGCGTGTCCGTACGTCGCGACGCCTTCGTCTACGACGGAAAAATACTCAAGCGCGACGAGAAGCACGGCTTCCTGATGGCGATGCGAAACCCGTTCAACGCCAACAAGACCGCAATTGTCCAATGCGGCATTCCATGGGCCACGGGGCAGTCGCACAACCACCGCTTCGACAGGATTCCCGACGTGATCTCATACACCGGCGACAAGGATCGGTTCGGCTACCCCATTGCGGACGAGGCCGGCTTCATCGGCGACGACGGCAAAGTGCGCTGGAGTCCGAACCCGACGGCCGAAGTCTATGTCGAGCCGGAAGATTGGGATTCGCCTTTTCAGCTGTTTTGAAACGAGGCGGCGCCACTATGCGGACGCATGTGGAAGTTCGTTGAAGCCGATGACCGCCAGACCGCACTCGGAGGCAGTGTCTAGTATCTTTTCGAGCCATTCCGTCTTCATGTGGATGTGCGTTGCGTCGGGCGCGATGTTGTGCGACGTGACGGACAGCACCTCCTTGCGCTTGGCGGCCCGCCGCAGGCATGCGCATATTTCGTCGATGTCGGTGTGGTATGCCTCGCCGACGATGATGGTGTCGATGCGGAAGCGGTTGGGGAGGTCCGAGGCCGGGAAAAAGACGGCGTCATTTGTGACGAGAGGCTTGCGGTCGGCCTGCTTCACGCCGTCGGGGTCGTATGGCGTAGCCCCTCTGACGCCGCCCCTGACATGCTCGAAGCCCCTTTCGCGGAAAAGCGCGTCTGTCTCGTCGTTGCGGCGGCAGTTCGGGTAGGCGAAGGACTCGAACGGCACGTAATTCTTTCTGGCCTGGTCCATCTGCGGCCAGACTTCCTCGGCGAAGTAGCGTTCGGCCCCGCGTTCGGCCACGGCTTCGTCGGCGTTTAGGTGGCCGAGCCCGTGAAGCCCGATCGAGTGGCCGTCACTTGCCAGGTGCTTTAGCACGCGAACACCGTCCTGGGGTAGTGCCCCGGAGACGAAGAAGGTGGCGTGTGCGCCGTATTTGGCGAATATCGGGCGCGCAGCCTCCCAGCCGGCGAAGTTGTGGTCGTCAAAAGAGAGGAGCAGAACACCATGTGCGCCTAGCGGCAGTGGTGTGCAGTCTATAGCCTCAACTTTGCCAACATTGCCCGATGTTTCCAGAAAGTCGCGGTTGCGTTTCTTGTGATTCTGCAACCACTGGCGTCCCTGGCGCACCTTGACGCGCTCTATCTGCCGATAGGAGCAGTTGCGGAAAACGATGTTGTCTGGGCAGCTCTTCTCCGTGCCGCAGATGCAGGATGGAAGGAGCGCCTCGAAGCGGCAGTTCTCGAAGAGGACGTCCGCGACGCGCGCGTCGCCGTTCGGCATCCAGATGGCGACTGGGTGTTCGCTCTCTAGTGAGACGCAGTTGCGCACAAGGATCTTCTCGATGTAGACGTTCTTGCCGTCGTTGATCCAGGCTGGGGTGAAACCGAAGCCATGGGCCGACTCGTGGAAGCGACAGTTGTCGAAGGAAACGTCGCGGATCGTGCCGGTGCCGACACCGAAGCGGACGCCGAAGCAGCAGCTCCAGACATCGCAGTTTTCAATGTGGATGTTCTCGCAGGGGTGTTCGGCAGCGTGAAGATTGCAGCTGGCGCGGATTGCGAAACCGTCGTCGCCGGTTTTGATTACGCAGTTGGAGATTTGCACGTCGCGGGTGCAGTCGATGGAGAAACCGTCCGAGTTGGCGATCTCACGGTCCGCGTCGATAGTCACGCCGTTGGCGGTGAGACCCTCGCAGCATCGGAAGTGGGCCGTCCAGCAGGGCGTGTTGCGAAGGGTGACCCCTTCCAGTCGGATGCGTTTGGAGAGGAAGCAGGCTATCATCGGTCCGGGACGGAACCAGTCGCGGTCAAGCGGGTGGAGCTTGATGCCGTACTTGTATGCCGGGAACCAGCCGTCCTCCTGCGTGTCGCCGAAGAAGGCGCCGCCGTTGCCGTCGATGAGGCCCTCCCCCGTGATGGCGATGTCCTCTGCCTTGTAGGCGAGAATCAGGTGCCCGCCACTCCACTCCTCGCCGACGCTGCTGAAGTTTTCGGGGAAGATGTCGTTGGGGTTGTAGTCGGCCTGGCGGTCGCTTCCCTTGAGCACTGCGCCTCGTTCCAGATGCAGTTCGACGCCGTTTTTGAGTTCAACGGTTCCCGTGCGCCATTCGCCGGGCGGGATGACGACGCGGCCTCCACCCGCGGCGGAGGCCGCGTCAATGGCTTGGTTGATTGCCGCGCGGTTGGCGGCTGGCGCGATTTCCTCTTTCGCGCCGAAATCGCGGATGTCGTAGTCGCTCTGGAGATTGTTGTCGCTCATGGCTTACATGATTAGAACTTTCCCAAAAGGATCTTTTTGCACCGCCACGTCGGCGACCGCCACGTCGGCGGAATCGGACGCGTCGAGTCTGCGGGATGGTTCGAGAACGTCGCATCCGTCGCGCGGCGGTCAACTGCGTTATTTAGGGTGAAAGCCCTGATTGCCGATGCGCAGTTGCGCGAGCGGCGCCTGGTTGATGCGGCCGGCGGCGTCGATGAGGATGTTGAATGTGACCATGCGTCCGGCGGCGGCGTGTTCGCGGATGTAGGCGGCGAGGGCGTCGTCTGTAAAGCGCGGCGGCACCTCGAAGCCGGTCTCCGGCGGGACTTTCGAGAACACCCAGTCCGGCGAGTCGAGGCATATCCAGCGGTGGTCCTGCTTTCCCGGCAGCGGCGGCGGGGCAAACGGCTCGTCGAGCTGGACGGCCTCCCCGGCGTAGTAGTCGAAGCGGTCGGTGTAGGCGAAGTTCTGTCCGACGCCGGAGTTGAAGGCGAGCGCGGCGCGCGGGTTTCCGCTTCGGGCGGCGGCTGCGAGGGCGTCCCACGGGAAGCGCCAGTCGCCCATGTCGCACGTGATCGTGTCATGCGGCCCGCGCGGATCAATGGAATAGCCGCTGTCGAACCACCAGGCGGAAATGCCGTCGCCGTAGCGCTCTGAAATAGAGGCTACAATGGAGCAGATGTTGTCGGCGAAGCGGTCGAGGCCGCCACCGGCCGCCCCACCGGCGTAGCCGCTGGCCTCCTTCCACGCCGGGTCATTGCCGCCGTTGCAGGAGTGGTTGTAGTAGGCGACAAAGCGGATGCCCCTCCTTGAAAGCGACTCGATCAGGTCGCCGACGAGATCGCGCGCAGCGGTGCGTCCGGGCAAAATCCTGTCGAGTTCGTGAAGGGGCATGGGCAGGAACTGCCGCGCATGCGCGAGGGTGAAGATGCAGTGCGTCGCGCCGGCCGAGGCGAGGACGTCGGCGTAGGTCTGCGGGTCGAAGGCGGCTACGGCCTCGCCGAAAAGGGGGCGCGAGCCGTCGCGCCTGAGCGTGTCGGCGGTCCAGTGCGAGCTGACGCCGATGCTGCCGGCCATCCAGGATGTATCTGCGGACTTTTCGTTCATGCGCTTGTGGTCTAAAAGTGCCCGACATCAACTAGCCAGCGCAACACCCGCTGCGTAGCCCGTGTCCGCCGGGGCTTTCGTGCTTGCGCGCGGAGCGCGCGGCGGGATGCGGTTTCAATTCGCTGCCGATTCCGCCAGCGCCCCGCCCTCGAAGAAGACCGGGTCGCCGGAGACCGGGACGCGGTAGGTGCCGGGCGCGACGCGGACGGGCGCGAGCTTGAGGCCGGTGCAGGCGCGGAAGACGATCGGGTCGGCGTCGAATTTCAGCACCTTCTTTTCCGCGGGGCCGGTGGTCCAGAGGAGGCCGGCCTTCGTTCCGTCGGGGCGCGTCCACTGCGGGAAGAAGAATTTCCTCGCCTCGTCATGCCACGGGCCAGGCGTCTGCACCGATCCCGGAGGCCGCGCGAGAATGAAGTTGGAATAGGCTCCCAGCGCGGGCTTTGGCGTCCGGTTGGAATGGACGAGACCGAAGTGGTTCTCGCTGAAGGCGGGGTCGGTCTCGCTCGACCGGAAGTTGTACCAGTAATATTGGTCGATTCCCTCGGCGAAGGCGATGGCCATGCCACGCGGCAGGTAGCGCGCCTGTCCCGCCTCGCCGGCGGAGCCCGCCACGCCGCGCCCGCTCAGGCCGGAGAGGATCAGGCAGCCGCCGTCCGCGAAGCGCGTCACGCTCGCTGCGGCGGCGTCGCGGCCGTTGGCGTCCTTCACCGTCAGCAGCGGGATGAATTCGTCGCCTTCTTCCAGCAGCTTCGGCGTCTGGAAGCGAAGCGCGCCCGGCTCGCCGGCGGGGTCGCCCTTGAAGCCGGCCGCCTTCGCCGCCTCGGTGGGAAAGGCGCGGTCCCGGTTGTCGAGGGCGTTGCGCGGGAGCGCGTCGTCGATCCACCAGGCGGAGACGTCGATCTTCAGCGCCATGCGGTTCGGCGCGGACGCGCCGCCGGTGATTCCGGAAGGTCCTTGGAATGCGCCCGGCGCCGTCTCGCGCATGGGGAACCACAGCGGCATCCCGCCAAGCACGGCCAAGACGCCGCCCTTTTCGACGAAGGCGCGGACCTCCTCGAAGGTGTCAACCGGGAAAGACTCGTCGAAGGGATAGACCACGAGATCGACGTCGCCCGTCGCAAGACGCTCGCGGAGCCGCTTGCCAAAGCACGCCTCGGCCGTCGATCCCGGCGGCAGCGCCTCCTCCAGCGCCTCGGCCACGTCATATGGCGGTTCGCCGTCGGGACCAGCCATCGTGGCCGCGTAAACCGCGCGCCAGACCGTTTGATCCGGCTTCGCCACCTTGAGTCCGGCCAGAAGGACGTTGAGGTTGCTGATGCGCGCGCGGTGCGTGGGCCAGCCGTGTTCGGTGATGACGACGGGCTTCTCCGCGTCGCCGTATTTGGCCATCAGCGCGCGCAGCTCCTCAAGCCGGACGTCGAGGTCTCCTTCGGGCGGGCGCGGGTGGCTGTAAGGATGGATGTTCATCGCGTCGAAGAACGGCCCGCCGCCCGCCTGGTAGATGCCCTCGATGTAGCCGAAGGGGATGCCGGCCATTCCGCCTAGAAAGACGCGGACATCGGGATTCGCCCGCTTGGCGGCCAAATACGCCGCCTTCAGCGCCTCGGTGTATCTGGCCGGGTCGCGCGGATGGTGCCAGAAGCCTTCCAGATTCTGTTCGTTCCAGATTTCGACATCGGGGAAGCGGTCGCCGTAGCGCGCGACGACGGCCTCGACGTAGCGGCCCCACTCGTCGAGATGCTCCCAGACGGGGCGCGCCCACATCGGCACGGGGTTGCCGAAGATGATCGGCAGCACGGTGAGGCCGGCGGCCTCGGCGTCGGCCATGCAGGCGTCGTAGAGCGAGAAGTCGAACGGCTCCCCAGGCCCCTTCTGGATGCGCCACCACTCGAAGTCGAAACGGACACGCCCGATGCCCGCCTCGGCGATCTTGCGGCACTCCTCCGCACGGTCCCGCGCCTCGGCGATGCGGTGCAAGTGCGCGCACACGCCGTAGGGGCTGGCGGCAAGGCCGCCAGCCCCAGTGACGAGGGACGGGTGACGAGTGGCGAGTTGTCGCGCCGCGGTCGCCGTGGGCGACGCCCCTCCCTCAAGTGGGGCGAACTCTCCGAATGAGATGCCGACGGCAAAGAGAAAGGCGCCAACGGCGCAAATGGTGGTTTTCATTTCGCGTTCCATTCCATGTTGGCGAGTTCGTCGTTCGGGCGACTCCTGTTGGAAGTCGGCCGGAATGGCTCGCCATGTCGTTGCATCCTACCCGAACGAAGCCTTGCGTTCAAGGGGAGAACGACGGATCCGCCGAAATAAAAACTACCGATCCGCCAAATCCACCCCGGCCTGCGCACCGGAAGGCCGAAGAAAGCGGGCGGCTGGATGCCACGCCCCCACGACTGACCGATTACGGCGTCAACCCTGGCCCATGTCCAACGGGGTCCCAACGGAGTAGATCATCTTCTCCGGCAGTGCCTCCCGCTGCAAAAACATGACCATGTAGATGGGCGCGTAGAAGATCCGCCCTTCCGAGGAGAGAGTCGAGTCGTCCAGAACGAGCGCCTCCCTGATCGCGTATTCGGGTTCCGCCATCACTCGGTTCAACGCGCGATGCCGCTTGTAGTGCTTGCCGCTTTTGACTTCGACGGGTAAAACTCCGTCTTCCCGCTCCAGGACGAAATCGATCTCCCCGTGCCGGTTCGAGTCGTAATAGTTCAGTTCAAAACCGTGGGCGCAGAGTTCCTGCGCCACGGCGTTCTCGTAAACGGACCCGAAGTTCACGTCCAATTCGCCATTCAGTATCCTGAGCTGGATTCCGTTCATGTACTGCGCTGCGAGAAGCCCGACGTCGTTTGAAAACAGCTTGAACAGACTCGGCTTTTCGGCAAGCCGGAGCGGAGCCTTCGGAGCCTCGACGTTTGTCGCCGCAAGGGCGACGCCTGCCGCCTTCAGCCAAAGGAACTCGTCGCCAAGGTTCTCAAACTTCATGCCGGGTTGGACGGACGAGGCGAAAAACCGCTTGTTCCTGTCGTTCAATTCCGACGGAATCCTGTCGAACACAGCCCGAATGCGAAGGGAGTTCGCCTCGTCGTATTGCGTGATGTCCCTGCGATAGAGCGCAAGGATCTTCCTCTGCTCCCGAACGACTTGGGCGATGTCATGGGTGTCGATGTATTTCTGGACGACAGCGGGCATGCCCCCGACGACAAGATACAGCCGAAACAGGTTCAGCAACCTTGCATGATAGACGGACGCGAGCGGTCGACGTTCGGTCCAGGACCGTTTCGCGGCTTCGATCAGGGCAGGAGATTCGCCGTTCGCCTCCACGAATTCCTCGAAGTCCAACGGATACATTTTCGCCTCGTCCATGTAGCCGACCGGGACAGACCGGACGTTTTTCAACTCGACCCCCAGCAACGACCCGCTCAGCACGTAGTGGTACGACCCCTCCTCCACTAGAAACTTGATGAATGTAACGGCCTCGGGGCATTTCTGGACTTCATCGAAGAACACGAGAGTGGACCCCCTGACAAGCTTTCCCCGCGACAGGGTTGACAGCCGGACCAGGATGTCCTTTTCGTCTTCGACGTTCTCGAAAATCCCGCAAGCCCCCTTCATCTTGATGAAGTTGATCTCAATGAACGATTCGTAGTTCCTTTTCGCAAACTCCCGGACGATAAACGTTTTTCCCGTCTGCCTCGCGCCATCGACGAGAAGCGCATATTTCCCCCCGGACGCGCGCATGCGTTCGAGACTTTTTGTAATCTTCCGGTTGATCATGGCAATCCTCCAGGTTTTCAGCGGTCCTTTTGGCGCGCGATTCTACCGCATTTTTCCATTTTCACAACTGTTTTTTTTGTAAAAATCTCCATTTTCACAACCAAAATCAGGCTGGATTTTCCATTTTCACAACTCAAATCAGACCGTTTTTTCCATTTTCACAACCCCCGGCGGGATGGATTTCTCGGGTTCTGGGGATGCGGCCTCCGGGCCGCGTCTCCGGAACGAACGCGGCATTCGCGGTTCGACGCGGTCCCGGCTGAACGCCGTTTACCACGACAATCTTTAGGTTCACTACCATCCCATAGCCTGCAAAAACCCTCCCCCCTCAACGCAAGAAGTCCAGTAAACTTGCGGGGTCGAGGCGTTGAAGAAAGGCGATTTTGGAAAAGGTCCATGTTGAAACGGGGCGAAATCGTAGGGGGGCAAGGTTCCGGCGGCGCGCTCCGCGCGCAAGCACGAAAGCCCGGACGGCGGGAGGGCGGCTTCGCCGCATGGGGCCGCGCGGCCCGCAGCGGGACCGAAGTCCGCTTCGCGGCCTTCGCCCGTCGCAGACCGCGCGGCCCCGTCCTGCGGACCCTCCCGCATCCGGGACACGAACGCCGCTTCGCGGCACACGAAAATTCACGAAACCCATGCTCTGGAATCACCCCGACGCTCCGCCGTCTGCGGCGCAGGGCGACTCCCCTACGCAACGAAAACCATCCGCGTTGCGTTGTCGGGGGAGGTTCGTTGCATTTCCGTGGGATGGTAGTGCTTTAGGTTTTCAATTTCCATTCCATTTTTAGGTGGATGTCCACCTGAAAATGGAATTGTCGTTGACGACCCCAACTCTACCACACCGCCACGAGGGGCGCAAAAGCCGGTTTTCATTTCGCGTTCCATTCCATGTTGGCGAGTTCGTCGTTCGGGCGACTCCTGTTGGAAGTCGGCCGGAATGGCGCGCCATGTCGTTGCATCCTACCCGAACGACGCCTTGCGTTCAAGAGGGATGGATTTCTCGGGTTCCGGGGATGCGGCCTCCGGGCCGCGTCTCCGGAACGAACGCGGCATTCGCGGTTCAGCGCGGTCCTGCCGTTACTGCGGCGGGAGGCACATCACGCGGAAGCCGCGCTGCTTCCCGGCTCCGGCCGCACCGGCCCAGCCGCCAAGATGGGCGCCGCCCAGTCGCACGTCGCGGAGTTTTGGCGTTCGCATTTCGGTCATGGCGTAACCTCTTTTTCGACGGCGGTGCGGCATCGGTTGCGAATCCCGGCGAAGGAGAACGGGGGAATCTCGTCAATGACGAGACGGTCGCCGTCCTTTCTGCCAGTGCAGTTGAAGAACTCGACGTCCCCTGCGGGCGCGTCCAGATCGACCACTCCGTCCAGCACGGAATCCGCGAACATGTTCCAAAGTCCGATGACGGTCTCGGCGCCGTCCCGCTTGACCATCACGTAGAGATCCGGGCACCCGTTGACGTAGGCCGGAAGAGCCCTGCCGGAGAGCCTACGCACGGCATCGGCCAGTTTCCGGGACGTTTCGTAGTCACGCCCCTTCGGATCTTTGGTGTCGAAGTTGACGACAAAGAACCTTCCGCCGTCCGCGTTCTCGTGGAAGAAAGTCTCCGGTGCGTTCTCCCCCTTCTCGCCAAGCCCCACGGAGACGCCCATTTCCTCCAGAAGCTCCGCGCCGCGCCTGTCAACGATCAGCCCGCCCGCAAACGCTTCCTTCGGCACCTGCTTCACGTTCTCCCCGAACGCCGCGCCGCAGATGCCGGGACCTTCGTAAACCGTGGGGATGGAGGCGTCGGCGAGCAGCTTTCCGGCCGGCGAACCGAACTGCTCGAAGATTGCCGTGGAGTCCGCGTCGCTTTCCGGTATCTCGGCGTCGCGCAACTTGTGCAGCGACTCGTAGATGCGAACGCCGACGGCGGGCTTGGCGGACATGTTGCGCTCAATCCAGTCGTAGGTTTGGGCATTCCGCTGATGGCGTATCGTGTAGCCCCGCTCGTAATCGACATGGTGATGGTAGTCGAGCGCGTATTTCATGATGCCGTCGAGGCGTCCGTCCGCCCTGATGGCCATGTCGAAAAGTTCCAGATGGGCGGCGGGGCAGTTGTAGCGCGGACGCGGATACGCATCGCCTTCGGCGACGACCTCGATGTCGTCGCCAACCCAGCTGCGCTGCATGCGCTCGAGTTCGACGACATTCTGGAGCCGGCTGCCGTAGTATCGAGGGCCGACGGCCCAGTACGGGGCGCCTATGAGGCGCAGGAACGGCCGCGTGTCCGGTCCGGCCAGGGTGCGGGCGATGGTGGGCGCGTCCGTGCCGTCGTTGTCCCAGATTGACATGACGGAGCAAAGTCCGAATCGAATCTTCGGATTGACCGAGTCCGCCGCCGCGCGCATTTCCTTCGCGAACGCCACAAGAGACTCGCCGCTCACCTTCATCCAGGCGTCGCGCCAGCGGTTGCGTCCGCCGGACATCGCGCGGCGGCTGAACTCGTCCGCAGCCACGTCCTCGCCGAGTTCCTTCCGGTATGCGGCAAGGTGCCTTTCGCAGAGGCAGGAGATTTTCGTTCCTGTGGAAAAGTTGCGGTAGCCGTAGTCGTCGTCGTAGAGAATCATGTCCACGCCCGTCCGGGCGATGTCCGCGACATAGTCGGCGGCGAACTTTCGGAAGTCTTCGTCCAGCGGGCAGAAGAACGGCCCGGGGTCGCCGTTTCTTTCGGTCATGCGGCAAAATGGCGGCCTCGCCTCCTCCTCGCCCCATAAAGCCCACAGCCAGGCGCCAGTCGAAAGGCCGCGCGCCTTGAACCAATCGCTGTTTTCCTTGAGTGCGCGCATCGCATTCCCGCGCCTTTCGCGGTCGAACACGTATCTTTCGAGACTGAGAAGGACCTGCGTGGCACCCAGTTTCTCCAGTTCCGCCAACACGGCTTCCCGTCCGCCGAACTTCCCAAGCTCCGGGGCGTTCATGACGGGCACCGTTATGGAATAATGCCGCTCCACCTTCTTGTTCATTTCTAGCAGGGACAGACCTCTACGGTTCTGCAGGCGTCGTAGAGCGAGAAGTCGAACGGCTCCCCAGGCCCCTTCTGGATGCGCCACCACTCGAAGTCGAAGCGGACACGCCCGATGCCCGCCTCGGCGATCTTGCGGCACTCCTCCGCCCGCTCCTGCGGGTTGGCGATGCGGTGCAGATGCGCGCAAACGCCGTAGGGGCTGGCGGCAAGGCCGCCAGCCCAGTGACCAGTGACGAGAGCTGGTGCCACATCCCCGGAAATGCGGCCTTCCGGTCGCGCCTGCGTCGGTGTCATTTCGATCTCCTGGCCAAAGGCCAGAATTGCCGGAAGAATGCCAAATGCGACCGTCGTTTTCACAATGCCGGTTCCGTTGCGAGCAGTTTTTCGTCGATGATGTTGCCCCGTTTGCGCATCGCCGCTGCGATGCCCGTCGGTTCGATACGCGCGGAAGACACTCCTTCCCGCGTAGACATGGCGGAGGCGAGACCGCATGCCTCACCAGTGGCGGCGCATACGGGGATGACGCGCATCGCGTCCCACGCGCTCTCGTCCCACGAGGCGCATCGACCGCATACCGTCAGATTCGCGGTGCGCGTGGCGGCGAGGCACCGCCAAGGAATCGCCCACACCGGCCCAGGACGCCGCCAGTCCGGCGCGAGGCACACGGCGTCCGGGAACGGGCGATGCGCGTCCGCGCGGCGCAAGGCGACGGCGCCGGCGAAGCGGCGCGTCATGCGGAAGCACGGGATCGTGGCGATGTGGATCGGCTGGCGGCGGTCGTCCGGCAGGGCCGCACGGTCGGCGGCAAGTTCCCCACGGATAAGATCACGTGACGCGAGAATCTGCGCCGTGACCTCGCAGGCGTCATCGCCGCGGAAAAACGGCCCCTCCGCGGAATCTCGGTCGTCCGGGTTCTCGGCGAAGCGGTGCGAAGCGTGGTGGATGCGCAGCCCCGAGCCGTCGCCGCGCACGGTGTAGAACCAGCCGCAGGGCACGTTGTTCGCGTTGGAGACGGTCGGCTCCCCGGCGAGGAAGCACACATCCGCGTCTCCGGTGGCATCGACGAACGCGCGGCCGGCGATGGCTGATCGTCCGCTCTTGTTTTCGACCACAAGATGCGTCAGGACGTCGCCTTCGCGGATAACCGCGCAGACCTTCGTGCCGTAGAGGATCCGCACTCCCTCGCGCACGAGGAGCGCCTCCAGGTCGAGGACGTAGGTCGCGGGATTGTAGGCGGTCTTGAAGCGGACGCCCCTGCGCTGCTCCTCCGTTGCGTTCTTGTCCAGCCAGACTGCCGGGGCGCGGCGGAAGCATGCCTCGGGCAGTTCGCGGGGAAGGTTCGCCGTGGAGAGATGCAACAGTTCTTCCGTGATGCCTCCAATCACCTTGCGGCCGCAGCCGTCGTCGATGGGGAGATATTCCGGCACCATGCCGACGGTCGCGAGCCCGCCCGGGGAAAAGGAGTCTTCAAGGAGGAGGACGGACGCCCCGGCGCGTGCGGCCGCGAGCGCCGCCGCCACGCCGGCGATCCCCGCCCCGGCGACCACCACGTCGGCGGAATCGGACACGTCGAGTCTGCGGGATGGTTCGACGATTCTGTTCGATGCGATGGAAGCGTTCATGAGGGTCTGCTTTTCGGCGCGGACGAAAACACCTTCGGCTTCGCGTCCTCCCGCCTACCGCAGGATGATGGTCTCCGGACTCGAGAAGGGATCGGCTCGCCGGAGACGGGGACGCGGCAAACGCCGGGGCGGAGCGGATGGCGGCAACCGCGCCAGAAGAACGTGGCCGGAAGGCCGGGGGGAACGGAGACGGTGCCGAAGAGGGCGTCGCCGTCGCGGCGCAGGTCGAGGGATATGGGGCCGCGCGGGGTGGGCATGGTGGCCTTGATGCGCGTGAGCGGGCCGAAGCACGGGGCGATTTCGGCGGCGGCGAATCCCGGCGCCGCCGGCCGGATGCCGGCTACGCCTGCGAGGAAGTGGTAGAGCGGGTGCGACCCCCAGGCGTGGCAGTCGCTGCGGGCGTCCCCGGGCGCCTCAAGCGGAGTCTTGAGATCCTGACGGACGAAGTCGCGCCACGTGTCGAGCCGTCCCAGGAAGAGGTCGGCGCGGCCATGGCGGAAGAAGGTTTCGAAAAGGTAGTGCGAGAAATACACCGTGCAGCGCGAGAGATCGGGCGCCGCCACGAGACCGTCGAAGGCGCGCGCCGCCTTCGACGGCGGCAGGGCGCCGGCGAGGATCGCGAGGCACTGGGCATGCTCGGAAAAGCGGTCCATGGCGGCGGTGTCGGCGACCATGCCGCGCTCTTCGCACCAGAACAGGTTTGAAATGCCATCGGCCAGCGACTTGGCCAAACGCCGCCACCGCGCGGCGAGTTCGGTTTCGCCCAGAAAATCCTCGACGGACGCCGCGCTCCTGAGCGCCATGAGATACAGCAGGTTCTCGACCGCCGATCCCTCCCCGCGCGCGCCGCCGCCGGGGGCGACGCCCAACGTCCACTCCGGCACCCAGTCGATGAAGCTCCAGCCCGGAAGGCCGCGCGCCAGCCCGTCCGCGCCAACGAACGCCTCCATGCCGAAGAGCGCCTTGCGGACAGCCGGCATTCTGGCGCGCACCCACGCCGCGTCGCCGCGCCACAGCGCGTAGTCGCCCAGCATGATCGTCCACAGCAGGGTGTAGGTCGTCGATTCCTGCAGCCACGTCGTCGGGTAGTTCATCGAAACGCGGCCGTCGTCGCGTTGCGACGCCTCGAAGAGACGAAACGCCTGGCGCGCGAGGCGGCCGTCGGCGGAGAGCGCCAAGGCGGCGAGCATCTGGAGCCTCGTGTCGCCGCCATACATCTGCTGCTCGTAGTAGGGGCAGTCGAAGAACGTCTCGTGCATGCACATCTCAAGGCCGCGAAGGCAGATGCGCCACACGTCGGAGACGGTTGGGTCGTCGCAGTCGAAACGCCCTTCAGGCTCGAAGGGGTAGCGGGTCTCCAAGAGCCGGGCGCCTTCCAGCACCAGAGGTTCGTCGGCCGTCTCGAACTGGAGCTGGCACCAGCGCCCGGCCCGCCACCACGGCGTCGTGAACACCGCGCCGTTGCGTCCGTCCGGGCGGAAGACGTCCTCGATGCCGTAGAAATACTTGTCGCGCCATTCGGCGCGGCTCGTCGGACCCTTGCGCTCCTCGGCGGCGAGCGTGTGCCAGTCGAAGCAGTCGCCGGAGAAGAGCGCTTCCGCCCATGCCCATGCGACGGTCGCGCCCGCGCCGCCGCGCAACGCAAGGACCGGATAGGCGCACCAGTAGTCGCCAAGATCCCAGAGAAGACGCAACTTCGAGCGCGGAGCGACGACAAGCGGCCCCGAGCCGGCGAGCATCGCGTTCGCGAGGGCCACGGCGGGGTGTTCGGCGGCATCTGCGCGATACCATCCGGCGCGCCCCCTCGCGTGCGCCGTCTCCGACCAGACGCCGTCCGTCGGAAACGCCTGTGCGTCCGCCGCGACGAAGCGCCCCGGCCTGGTCTCGCGTTCGAGTTGTTCCGGCAGTTCCGTCGGATAGAGCATCCATCCGGGGAGGCGCCGCGAACCGCTGCCCAGCGCATCGTCCGGCGGGATGGCTTCTCGCACGACGACGGCCGCTTCGTAGTCCGCGTCCGGCGGGCGCTCGTCGAGAATGCCGGTGCCGACGCATTCGCACTGCGCGCCGACCGGTCCCATCGGATACGCCCCCCGCGTCATGCGCGTACCGCGAAGAAGCGCCGCCTCCCAAGGCGCGACGCCCGTCGTGAGCGCCGCGTCGAAAACGCCATCCGCCTTGAAGAGAAAGCCGCCCCGGACGGAAAGCTGCGCATTCGGAGCCTGCCCCGGATTCAGCCGCCAGCAGACGGCCTCGACGAGGTGGCGCCCCGGGGAAAGCCGCGCCTCGTGGCTCTGGACGAACCACATGTCCGGCATTCCTCGGTCGGGGCCGCGCGCGATCGCCTTGCCGTCCAGCAGCAGGACGAACCGTTCGTCCGCGCTCACGTGGAAGCGCAGCGGCGCGGCATCGGCGGCTTCAAAGGCGCACCGGAAGCGCACGAATTCGCCTCCGGGCGGCAGCGGCGCGTCCTTGCGCCACACCCAAGCGGCGGAGTCCCACGGACCGAGACGCCGCGCATTCGTGTCGCCGCGCACGTGGCGCGGGGCGCCGGGCGCCGCAATTCTTGAAACAGCGGCGTCCATTTATGGCCGCTCTTCCGCCAGCGCGCCGCCCTCGAAGTAGATCGGGTCGCCGGAGACCGGGACGCGGTAGACGCCTGGGGCGACGCGCACGGGCGCGATCTTGAGACCGGTGTAGGTGCGGAACACGATCCTGTCGGCGTCGAAGCGCAGTTCCCTCTTCCCCGCGGGGCCGGTGGTCCAGAGGAGGCCGGCCTTCGTGCCGTCGGGGCGCGTCCACTGCGGGAAGAAGAATTTCCTCGCCTCGTCGTGCCACGGCACAGGCGACTGCACCGACCCCGGTGGCCGCGCGAGGATGAAATTGGAATAGGCGCCCAGCGCGGGCTTGGGTGTGAAGTTGACATGCGTGAGTCCGAAATGATGTTCACTGTATTGCGGATCGCGCTCCGGGGACCGGAACTCATACCAGAAATACTGCTCAACGCCCTCGGCAAGGCAAATCGCCAGCGCACGCGGGAGGTAGCGCGCCTGTCCTTCCTCCCCGGCGCTCCCGACCCTGCCGACGAGGTTCATGATGCCGGAGACGACAAGACATCCCTCCGCGCCGCCGGCGAGGCGCGTCACGCTTGCCACCGCCGCCTCGTCCCCGTTCGCGTCCTTTGCGACAAGCAGCGGGATGAACTCGTCGCCCTCGCGCAGAAAGCGAGCCGTTTGAAAGCGGAATTGCCCCGGCTCCCCGGCGGGGTCGCCCTTGAAGCCGGCGGCCTTGGCCGCTAGCGTCGGAAAGGCGCGGCCCTTTCGCGGCAGCGCGGAGTCCGTCCACCATGCCGCGACCCCAACGCGCAGAGCCTCGCGCATTTCCTGCGTGGAGGCGCCGGTCATATCGTCAGAGGCCGGTGCGAACACGCCGGTCGCCGTTTCACGCATCGGCACCCACATCGGCATGCCGCCAAGCATGGCCAGCGTTCCGCCGGCTTTCAGGAATGCGGAGACGGCGTCGAAGGTGTCGGCGGGGAAGGTCTCGTCAAAGGGATAGACGACGAGGTCGACGTCCCTGGCGGCAAGGCGTTCGCTGAGCCGCGCCCCGAAGCAGACCTCCAGCGTCGAACCCGGCGGGAGCGCCGCCTCAAGCGCCTCGGCGACAGGGTCCAGCCTGTTCGCCCCGTCGCCTGCCGCACCCGTCGTCGTCGCGTAAACGGCGCGCCATGTCTTCATTTCGGGCCGCGCGACCGCGAGGCCGGGGCGGAGGACGCCCAGGCCGGGGATTCGCTCGTCATGCGTGGGCCAGCCATGCTCGGTGATGATGACGGGCTTCTCCGCGTCGCCGTATTTCGCCATCAGCGCGCGCAGGTTCTCCAGCTTTTTGTCGAGGTCTCCCTCCGGCGGGCGCGGGTGGTTGTAGGGGTGGACGCACATCGCGTCGAAAAACGGCCCGCCGCCCGCCTTATAAACGCCCTCGATATAGTCCAGAGGGACGCCTGACACGCCGCCGAAGAGGACGCGGACACCGGGGTTCGCCCGCTTCGCCGCCTCGTATGCGGTGCGTAGGACTTCGGCGTAGCGCACAGGGTCGCGTGGATTTTGCCAGAAAAGTTCGAGGTTCTGCTCGTTCCAGATTTCAACGTCCGGGAAGCGGTCGCCGTAGTGCGCGACGACGGCCGCGACGAAGCGCCCCCATTCCGGCAGATGCTCCCAGATCGGGGCGGCCCATTTCGGAACGGGATTGCCGTAGATTATGGGCAGAACCGTCAGCCCCTCGCCCTCGGCGTCGGCCATGACATCGTCGTAGTGCGAAAAGTCGAAAGACCCGTCCGGCTCCTTTTGGATGTCCCGCCAAAGGAAGTCGAAGCGAATACGCCCGATGCCGGACGCCGCAATCCGGCGGCACTCGTCAGCCCGCTCCGCCGGACTTTTTACCCAGTGCAAATGCGCGCAAACGCCGTAGGGGCTGGCGGCTCCCCCCAATGGCGGGGCGGGAACGCCGGACGAGGCGATTGCGGCGCAAAGGGAAAGGCAGAGGACGGCGGCACGGGCTTTCATGACGGCACTACCTCATGATGATCATCGTGGGGCTGCAGTAGGCGAGGCGCAGCGAGTTGCCGGAGACGGAGACCCCCCAGCCGCTGCGGAGACCGCCGACAAGCGCCGGCGCCCCCGTGATCGAGCTCGCCGTGAGAATCGTGTAGGAGGTCTCGCGGTCTAGGCTTTCCGGGTTCCCAACGGCGATGGTCGCGTTCGCGCCGAACGTCAGGTCGCCGTCAACCGTCAGCGTCCCCGGCGAGGCGGCGTCGAGCAGCACTTCGCCGCCGACCGTGAGGCCGCCGCTTGGCGCCATGAGCGTCCCGGAGCCGGAGAGTCCCGCCGACGCCCCCATCGCGTAGGTCGCGCGGGAGAGGTCGAGCGTTCCGGCCTCGACGCGGATGTCTCCGTTGAAGGAGAGGTCACCCGTGAACTTGACCGTGCCCGCGCCCTTCTTCACAATGCCGCCGTCCTTCGCCGCCGCGCCTTCGCGCGGGTCGTGGACGAGGGTTGCGGAGGCCGCCACCGAGTGGCCGTTGGAGTCGAAAAATGCGCCGCCGTCGGACACCGCGACCCGCGTAAAGCCCGAATCGATCCACTCCGACGACTGGTCCGCCAGCGCCTTCAGCGTCCCGCCGTTGAAATAGACGTATGACTCCAGGGTGCCGCTGTTCGTCCCGCTCCCGTTGTTCCGGCGGACATACGGGGCGCACACCGTGCCGCCCTTGAGTTCAAGCGTGGCGACGCCAGGCTGCGTCTTCCGGCCCACGAAAAAGGCGTTTGTAGCGGTAATGGACGCGCCGTCAACCACAGTCACCATTCCCGAAAACGTCGCGGCGTTGCCGCCTTTGCCGATGTAGAATTCCGTGGTGTCGATGCGGCCGCCAATTTGCGCGTCAATAGTACCGATTTCGGGCATCGCGATGTACTGGGAAGCCAGCATGGAGCCCTCCCCGTCGCGGTAGAAGACCGTTGCCCCGGTGGCCCTGCCCAGCCAGGCCCCGTCCTTCGAGTAAACCGTGGCTCCCAGGTTCGTGATCGCGCCAACCGCCGACCCCTCCTTGCCCGCTTCGAGCCTGTATGCGTCCAGAACGGCGCCGTTCCGCAGGATGAGGCGTCCCGGATGGTTGCTGTTGCGCCCCACAAAGAGTCGCCCGCATGTGACGTCCGCGCCGTCGAGCACGAGTTCGCCTTGCGAGGTGCCGCCGTCGGTCGTGTTGTTCCTGCCCACGACGATCCAGGGGCTCTCCGTGTTGCCGAGATTGAATGTCCCGCCCTTCAGGATGACCCGTTCCGCGCCGTTTTTCCTATCTCCGACCGTTCTTCCAAAATCCGTCTTTGTGAACGAGCAATCGACCAGTTCAAGTGTGCTGTCTGAACCGTCTGTGAACTGGTACGTCGGCCACGCCGACAGGGCGAAGCCGTGCAGCGCCAGAACCCCGATGCCGCCAACTGAAGAGCCGACTTTCACCTTCGACACGTCGAACGTGCCGTCGGTGTCGGTTTCGAAGAGCCCGCCAATCATGTCTAATCGCCCCGTGGCGGAACTCTTGTTGCCCAAGAAGAAGTTCGCCCCGTCGCTTGTGGCGGGCGAAGTGCGAAACGCGCAGTTGGAGAGGACGAGGTGGCCGGAAGAACCTGAACCGTCCTGCCCGAGGAAAATCGCCCGGCCCGACGAATTCGTCCACGTGCAGTCTGCCGCAACGGCCTGTCCCTTCGCGGCGGCACCACTGTATCCGCGCCCAATGGACATTGGCGCGCCCTGGTCGATGACGCTGTCTTCAAAAGTGGCAAGCGACGGCTCGGCTGCGCTGCTGTTGTTCCAGCCGACAGACCATTCCGATCCTCCCATCTGAATCGTCTCGTTCGAGAATGCCATGCGCCCGGTGGCGTTCGCGCCGATGCCCATCCGCACACAGTTCACGGATTCGGAAAACACGCCGTTGGCGAAAGAGAGGAAGGCGCCGGCGTCGCCTCGGCCGACGACCAAAGTCGAGCCACTGAAAGAGGTGTCGCTTCCGTCGAACAAAACGCTGGCGACCCCCACGCCAGAAACATTGAAGTTGGCGGTCGAGGTGTATGACCCGCCCTTTTGCATGAAGGTCGCATGGCATCCTGCTGAGGTGCCGAAGTTTGAGTCCTTGGCCGTGACGGAGGAATTCGTGACAGCCATCGACACGGTTCTGCCTGCGTCAGTGCCCATGGCCAGGCTTGTCGTCAGGGTGATGTCCGCGTTGTTGACCGCCACGACGGAGGCATTGTTCTTTGGCACCAATTGTCCGACATTGATTGTGTCGCCATTGATCGTCAACTTTGCGCCGCCGCCGACATAGGCGTTGTCGCCCGCGCCGGGAAGCCCGTTGTCCCACTTTGCGGACTCTGACCAGCTGCCGGTGCCGGAGAATTCCGTGTTGGCGGCCTGGATCAGGGGCGCGAACACGGTGGCGACTGCCAGGACAATATGTTTTTTCATTGTAGCGATTCCTCTTCGTTAGTCTTGCCAATCAGGCGGGATGCGGCCACGCGGCGATTCGGCGTTTGCGCGCAGATCGACGGCCTGTAGTCCGGCGGCGCGAGCGGCGCCCACGCGGTGACGCGCACCGTGGCCTCCTCGACGGTGTGGTCGGGCCAGTCGGCGAGCGCGTTCCAGGAGAAGGAGCGTTCGACGCCGGCCGTCGCCGAGACGGAGGCCGCAGGCTCACGGGCGGTGTCGCCCTGGAACACCCAGGGCACGTCGGCGGCCAGGGCGGCGGCTCCCGCCGCGAAAGCCGCCAGGGCCAGAGATTGGATTCTGCTCATGTGTTGATCCTTTGACTGTTGGGAGGGCTGGAGGGCCGGAAGGGGAAAGCCCCCGGACCGTGCGCGTCCGGCCGCGTGGTTGAGACGGGGTTCATGGTATCCGCACGCGACCTTTTCCACAAGGTCGAAAACTATTGTCACGCCTAAATAAAAACTATCGATACGCCAACTTGACAATCCCCAAGCGTGCCCAAAATCGCGGCGGTCCATCCCTTGAAACGCCCCGGACGTTGCGGTAGAATCGGAGCCATGCAAGACACCCCACGGGACATTCCGGCCAAACTCCTGCCCCTGCCGGTCGGCAACAGCGACTGGGCGCATATCGCCGCGCACGACTGGCACGCGGACAAGACGCAGCTCATTTCCGGCCTGCTCGACCGCGACGCGACGGTCGCTCTCTTCACGCGCCCGCGCCGCTTCGGGAAGACGTTCGCGCTGGAGATGCTCCACACCTTTTTCGAGAAGACCGGGAAATCCAACGCCCATCTCTTCGAGGGCACGAAGGTCTGGGCCGACCCCGCGCACCGCGCCGAGCAGGGCCGGTATCCGGTCATCCACATTACCTTCAAGGACGCGAATGGCGAATCGTGGAGCGAGACGAAGGAGTTGATCGCCGACGCGATTTCGGAGGAGTTCATCCGTCACAGGGCCGCGTTCGACTCCGAAGACTGTCCCGAAAAGTGGAAAAGGGATTTTCAGGCGTTCCAGTCCGAGACCGCGACACCGGCGTGCCTCATGCGTTCTCTCAAGATCCTCGCCTCGGCTCTGCATCTCTTCTACAAGGAGCGACCCGTCATCCTGATCGACGAATACGACTCGCCCATCAACCACGCGGCGGTGAACCACTTCGGCGAAGAGGCGCTGCAGTTCTTCCGCAACTTCCTCTCCGGCGCGCTGAAGGACGGCAGGCACTGCCGCCTCGGCGTCATCACCGGCATCCTCCGGGTGGCGAAGGAGGGCGTCCTTTCCGGGCTCAACAACCCCAAGGTCTATTCGGTTTTCGACGACGCCTTCTCCGACTGCTTCGGCTTCACGGAGGAGGAGGTGGCCGGAATGCTCGCGACCTACGGGCATCCGGAGAAGATGGCCGAGGCCAGGAACTGGTACGACGGATACAAATTCGGGCCGTCGGAAATCTACAACCCGTGGTCCGTCCTGAACTATGTCGACGACGGGTTCAAGCCGCGGCCATACTGGACGAACACCAGCAGCAACGACCTCGTGGCGGACGCGATTTCGCGCATGGCGCCAAGGCGCCGCGAGGAGCTTGCCGACCTGTTCGAGAACGAGGAGCGCGAAGTGCCCTGCGCCACGGAACTCGGACCCTACGGCCTGCTTCAGGCGAATCCGCAGATCATCTGGTCGCTGCTGGTCCATACCGGATACCTGAAGGTCAAGTCCGGGCCAAATGAAAAAGGGCTGGCCGTCCTCTCCTTCCCGAACAAGGAGCTTCGCCTTGTGTTCAAGGAGGAAATTCTGGGGCCGATCCATTCCGCGCCCGTCGCCGGAGACGACCTGCAGGACATCCTCTCGGCGCTGACGCACGGCGACGCGGAGAAGTTCCGCACGTCGCTTGAGGCGTTCCTCGTCTCGTCGGCGAGCTACTTCGACACGGCGCACGAGGACTTCTTCCACGGCCTCGTGCTGGGCATTCTCGCCTTCGCCTCCGACGAGTTCGAGATCAAGTCCAACCGCGAAGCGGGCGACGGCCGGCCGGACATCGCGATGAAGCCGCGCCCGGGCGTCCCGCTTCCCGGCGTGATCCTCGAATTCAAGACGCCGAAAATTCCGGCCCGCGCCTCGCAGAAGCGCATCGATGCGCTTCTCGCCGCCGCCGCCCGCGAGGCCCTCGGCCAGATCGAGGAGAGGCGCTACGCCGAGGAAATGGAGCGCGAACTGGCCGAGCGCGACCGTCAGGCCTTCAACCTTTCAACTTTTCAACCTTCAACCGCGCAGGACGCGCTTCCGCGCGTCCTGCGCTACGGCGTCGGGTTTGCCGGCAAGCGCGTCGCGCTGGCGAAGTAGGCGTTCCTCCGACCCTGAGACGAGAAGATCCACGTCCGCGACGAGACCTTCGGCGGCAAGACGATTCACGCGCTCGGGTTGCGACTCATGCGGGAGCGCCGGGACGCGGCCCGCGCCTACGCGCGCGCCGTCCGCCGCCGAGGGCGGCGCTACCGGATCGCGACTTCCCTGCCGCCGAGGGCGGCGGAGTCGTAGAGGCCGTTGAGGATGCGCTGGACGTTTAGGCCGTCTTCGCCGGAGGCGCCGAGTTCGGTTCCCTTGAGGCAGCCGTCGACCCAGTTGCCGAGCTTCCGGGCGAAGAGCGCGTCCCAGCCGTCTCCGGCGGGGTCGAGGTAGGCCGGGGCGACGTTGACCATGGTGCCGTTCTGGTCGGTGAAGATTTCGCCCGTGGGGAACTGGCAACCGCCCTTGGTGCCCATGGCGGAGAACTCCGCCACGTCGTTCTCCTTCACGTGCGCCGCGAAGGAGGTCTCGATCTGCATGATCGCGCCGTTGTCGAAGCGGACCTGCCCCACGGCGAGGTCTTCGACGGTGTAGGTCTTCCAGTCCCAGCCCGGCCAGGGGCAGCGCACGTGCGTCGCCTCCTCGCGGTTTCCGAGATACCGCCACGTCATGGCCGACGCGGCGACGGGTTTCGGGCAGCCCATGAACTCGTAGGCGCATTCGATGTAGTGGACGCCCACGTCGATCACCGGGCCGCCGCCCTGGAGCTCCTTCCGCCCGAAGACGCCCCAGTTGGGGATGCCGCGCCGCCGGAGCCGCCGCACCTTCACGAAGAGGATGTCGCCAAACACGCCGGCGTCGCGCGCCTCGACGAGCGACTCGAAGGCGGGCCGGTAGCGCTGCTGGAAGCCGACGGAGAGCTTCACGCCGCCGGCCTTCGCGGCGGCGACCATCCGCCTGCCCTCCGCGACGGCCATCGCCATGGGCTTTTCGACGAAGGCGTGCTTGCCGGCGCGGCAGCAATCGACGACCGGCTGGCAGTGCCACCCGTTCGGGGTGCAGACGTCGACGGCGTCGATTTTGTCGCCCATCTTGCGGAGCATGTCGCGCCAGGCGGTTTCGGAGAGGGTCTTGCCGGAGGCGAGGTCCGCGCCGAAGAGGGCCGATTCGGGGACGCCCCACTTGTCGCGCATGACGGCGAGGCGGTCGGCGCGCACGTCGACGCCTGCGACGACCTCGACGGCCGGGTTCTCCTTGTGCGCCTTGAGGTGCGTCTGCGCGATGCCGCCGCAGCCGACGATCGCGACGCGCAGTTTGCGGCCCTTGTATTCCGCCTTCGGGCCGTCCATCTTGACCGATACGCTTTCGTTTGCCATGGTTCCGCTCCCTCCCTACGCCTTGATTTCGATCCAGCCGCCATTGCCGCGCGCAGACCGGAAGGCGGCGTCCATGAGATGGACGGCCGCGACCGCGGCCTCAAGGTCCCGGTCGATCTCGTCCTTCGAGAGTTCGCCGCGCACGAGTGCGAAGAGGCGGCCCATGCGGTAGGGGCGGCCCTCGACCGTCGGGACGGGCCGGGGCTCCTCGTCCGGGCCGCGGCAGACGACCTCGTCGCCGACGCGGTAGAGCGTCCGCTTCGAGCCGACGATCTCAAGCCCGAGCGGCGCGGCGGGGAAGCACCACGCGCCCTCGACGCGGCCAATCGCGCCGGAGGCGAAGCGCAGCTCGACCATGGCCCAGTCCTCGACCTGCGGCCACGCGCCGGAAAGGTTGGCGACCGAGGCGCGCACCGCCGCCACGGGACCCGCGTAGAGGCGCAGGAGGTGGAGGCCGTGCGTGCAGATGTCCATCATCGCGCCGCCGCCGGAGAGCGCGGGATCGACGAACCACTTGAGGTCGGGATTGTCGAACCAGCGGCCGTAGGCGCCGTGGTGCGCGTTGCGGTAGATCCAGTGGTGCGGCGTCCCCAGTTCGCCGGACTCGGCAAAGGCGAGCGAACTGCGGTTTGGCGCGGTGAAGGCGCGGATGTAGCCGCAGGTGAAGGGCGTCCCGTGCTTCGCCACCAGGGCGGCGACTTCGTCCGCCTCCGCCGGATCGACGGCGAGCGGCTTTTCGCAGAAGGTCGGCTTGCCGACGGGGATGACGCGCCGCAGCAGCGGCGTGTGCCGCGCGTTCTCGGAGCAGACGGCGAAGCCGTCGACGGCCGGGTCCGCGAGGACCTTGCCGAGGTCCGGCTCGAACCGGGAGTTGAACTTCTCCGCGTAGGAGCGGCCGCGCGCCTCGTCGTCGTCCCAGATGACGTGGGGGGCGCCGCACTCGCGGGCGATGTCCTTGCAGTAGTCGATGGTGTGGATGTGGGCGGTGGAAACGATGGCGATGCGTGGTGCCATGGCGGATTTGCGGATGGAGGTGGAAGGACGCCGGCGCGGGGCGGCGGCGAACGGCCCGGAAACGTCGGTGCCGTTGCGGAAAATCCTATTCCCGGACGCCTTCGCGGACAATACTCCAAACTACCGATCCGCCAAGATAAAAACAATCAATCGACCACAATTCCGACTTTGCGAAGGAAGTTTCGGCGCCACTGGCGCATGGTCATGCCGGTGCTGCGCTTGAAAAGCATTCCGAGAAACGGACCCGGGACGTAGCCGATGCGCTCCGGAATGTCGTCGATCGGAATGTCGTCGCGTTCCAGCAGCTCCTTTGCAAGGCCGATGCGGCGGGCGTGGATCTCGTCGAGGATCGAATGCCCGACGGCCTGCCGGAAGCGCAGGTTGGCGAGGCTCCGCGAGCAGCCCATGTTGGAGATGACGTCGTTGGCCCCGATTCCAGAGGCGGCGTTGAGCCGGATCCATTCCAGCGCCCGGGAGACGCGGCCGTCGCGGACGCGCAGGACCGTCGTGGAGGCGCGGCGCACGACCTTGTCCACACCGTAGTGGCCGACGAGCGCTCCGCCGTCAAGTGCCGCTCCGCGGCCTTCGTGGCCAGTGACTTTTGACTTTCGACTTTTGACTTTCGACATCATCTCGTCGAGGAGTTCCGCCGTTACGATTCCGCAGCGCTCGAAGTCGAGGCTGATGCTCGTTATCGGGGGCAAGCCGCTTTCGCAGTATTCGGCGTGGTTGTCAACGCCGACCAGCGCCACGTCGTATGGAATTGACAGACCGCATTCGGCGCACGCCGATGAGACGAGCGAGGCCGTGGCGTCGTTGGCCGCGAAGACACCGCATGGCTTGGGCAGCGCAAGCAGAAAGGACGCGATCCCCTCTCTGAAGCGGACCGCGTCCGCGACGGCATCTGGGGACGGCCGGTATTCGCATACCTTGCGGCCGAGCGCCTTCATCTCGGCGGCAAAGGCGGCGCCCCTTCTGCGGCTCCAGTGCTTGTCGCCGATCATGGGGACGAACGCGAAGTTCGGGTGCCCTGTGCGCAGCAGTTCGCGGGCGGCTGCGGCCGCGATGTCCGCGGCGTCGCTCACGACGCGGGCGCATCCATCCGGCAGCGGCGTCTCCGTGACAACGTCGCCGAATACGGTTGGGGGGCGGATTGACGGATCGAGGGAAAGAACGTCGCCCAGATATTCTGCATCCACGATGAGGCCGTCCGGCTGCCAAAGGCCAATCCACTTCGCAAAGTCCGGGTGGTCGCCGGAATGCCGCCCGTCCCCAAAGCTCAGATGCCATCCGGCGCGCCGCGCGTAGGCCGAAACGCCCCGTATCTTGCACTGCGCGATGTGCCCGATCTCATCCACGATGACGAGGACGTTTTTGCCGGAATTGGAGTCAACCCTGATCATGCCTCCCCCCCGACTCATTGCGAAAACGCCGCCGGAGCGCGTTCTACGGCGCTCTGCGGGGCTTTTGCGGATGGGGGCGGGGCGGGTCATGGGGCTACAACGTCTCGCCTTTGATTTCGCGTTCAACCTCTTCGGCGAGATACTCGTCGCTGAGGCAATGCATGTCTGCCACGCCCTCGCTAATCAGCTCGAACGTCTTGGAACGGTAGAACAGGTCGAATGCCTGTTCGTACGGCAAGCCCCGGTGTTCGGCGATGAGGCGAATGATGCGCGCGTATTTCCGCTGAAGAAGTGTGGGATTGGCTAGCATGGCTCAAAGCTCGATTGCCTCAAGAAAGCGGAGATGCGCGTCCAGAACTTTTTGAGAGGCGATGCACATCTGGAAATTCGGCTCCTTCCAGCGCAGCTGGTCAAGGGCCTGTTCGCGGGAATACACGCCCTGTAGGTAGAGGTCGACCGTATCGAACACGCGATCGTCCGCGATGCCGCCCTCGATGATGTCGTATTGCGCGTGCGCAAGCCCCTTGCGGCAGACCGCGATGAAATCGAGCCATTCGCCATCGTATGCGGGGAACGTCTTGCGCGTGGCGTCGGCGATCTCGTCGGATAGACGGTAGACGTTCATCACGCCCGGCTCGCCGCGGCGGATAAAGCGCTGTCCGTAGTTTCGCGCCTGGCGCTCCAGTGGCGTAAGGTAGAAGCCTCGCCCGAAATCGAGATGGTCGCGCGAGTGGCGAGTGTCCGGCGAGGGAATGCGGACATTGGATGTGTGGTAGAGCGTCATGCCGCCTTCAGCACGCCTTTCTTGCGCATGAGGCCGATCAAGTCTTCGACGATGTATTCGCGGGAGAAGGTGTGCAAAACATCGTAGCAGGGCACGATGTAGTCCATCAGTATGCCCGAGTCCTTCAGACGACGATACACCTCGGCCTCGCCCATGCCCAGCGACGAGGCGACGCTGCCGATGCAGAACGTGGCGAAATCGACTTGTCTTGCATTCATGCGCTGTTTTCCTTTTTTTGCGTTCACGGGCGCAATGCCCCCGAAAAACATTACTTATTCTACCACAACGCCTTGTTTCGGTCAAATCGGGGAATGTTGCCAATCCTGGTTGAAAGGTTGAAAGGTTGAAAGGTTGAAAAGTTGAAAGGTGGCGGAATTGGAAACTGGAATTGGCTACTGGCAACACTTCCACATTGGCAACATTTCATGATGGGCGTCTTGGCGGGGCGGCCGCTCTGCGGATCGACGGCGAGGGTGCCGTCGCCCGCGATCCGGCTCAACTGCGCCAGACTGACGGTCGGCGTTGCCAATTGGATCGGCTCCTATGTCAGAGGGCTGGTGGCATCGGGCGCCGTCCCCAGCCGCTCGCGCCACGCGGAGGCTGTCTTCACGAGGTTGCCGACGGCCTCGAGCAGGACGTCGGGCTCGGCGACCGGGAGGGGGATCGACCGGATCGCGCCGAAGGCCCGGGTCTCCGGGTCCTGGCCCAGGATCGGGCCCTGCCTTTCGCGCAGCGCGGCGTTCGCCGCCAGCATTTCGCGGGCGACGGCGCCCTCGGAGCCTCCGAGGGCCTCGCCGATCCCGGCATGGAGCACGATCGCCCCGCCGGACGCGTCGTCGAGAAACGAGACCGCGATGCCGTTGAAGTCGATGACGACGGCCCCCGCCGCCGTTTCCGGCGCCGGGAGCCCGCATTTCGCGGCGAAGGCGTTCATTCGCTGGGCGTAGTCCATCGTGATTCCAGGTTGAAAAGTTGAAAGGTTGAAAGGGCGAGAAGTGAAAGGTTGGAAGGTCGAGGCGGGGTTCCCCTAGTGGTTGTTGCGGTTGTTGATGCGGTCGTACATCGTCGGCAGGTCGTAGATCGCGTTGATCTTGGCCTTCATGGAGACGTTGACGGATCCGGTGAACTTGTAGCCGTCCCCGATCGTGTCCGCCGCCTTCTGGAAGCGGTCCTCGAGATGGTTGTTCTGCTCGATTCTCGTGGCCTCCGCCGTGCTGCATTTGGTCCAGTCGGCCTCCGCGAACTTTTCCATGTCCCCGGCGGGGATGCGGATCTCGATGTTGTATTGGACGTAGGAGCCGTCGTCGTCCGTCGCCCCGGTCAGCTGCTGCTTGTCGTTGTTCGCCATCAGCGTCGCGTGGCGGAGGAACTTCGCCGTCCCCTTGATCGTGATGTTGCCGGCGCCGTCCTTCGTGACGGAGAAGCCGTTCGTCTGGGCTCCGCCCATGGCGGTTCCCTCGGTGGCCATGAACTTCGTGTCCTTGTCCTTGGGGTCGAAGCCGGTGCCCACGGCGCCCATGGCGATGCCGAACGAGCCCTGGTGCATCACCGACATCAGGACGCCCGCCTTGCGCTGCGTCGCCGGATCGGCGTTGGCGAAGGTCGCGCGCCGGTTGCCGGTCAGGAACTGCACGATCTTGTCGCGAGCCGCGGCGGGATCGCGGGTCTTGACCTTCTTGCCGCCGAGCGAAATGCCCATTCCGCGCGCGAAATCGACGGAGAAGGAGTGGAAGTGCTTGTCCCCCGCCATCTGGTCGGCGATGAGGGTCGTCGTGCCGGCCTTGCCGTGCCGGTTGATGCGGCCCTGGAACGTTTCGCGGGGATTCGCGACATTCGAAAGGCCGCTGTCCTTGGCGACGATGGAGGCGATCTGGCCGGCGGCGCCGCCGGTGATGCCGAACTGCTTGGCGAAGGCCTTCAGCTCGGCGTCGACCGCCTTGTTGACTGCGAGGATGCGGCGGGCGGTGAGCGGCTTGCCGTGGCCGTAGTCGGAGAGGCACATCGCGGAGCGCACCTTCTTCGGGACGTCGTCGATGCTTGTGCCGAAGATGTCGATCACGGCCTGACGGAAGACGGCGCGCGTCGCGTCGTTCAGCGCCTTCTGGTCCTGGTTTCGCGCGGCGATGTTGAAGAGGCCCCGGGGCGCGTCGGCATTGGAATAGCTGCAGGAAAGCGCGTCCCCGCCCTGCAGCCGCACCACGGAGTCTGCGCCGCGGGCGTCGGCGGAACCTTTGATCTGCTGCGCGTAGGCGAAGGCGGTGCTAAGTTTGTTGTAGGCTTCGAGGTTGATGTTGGACATGGAGCGTTCCTTTCGTTCGGAGGGGAGGTGGTCGTGGGTGGTTCGTCTTGACTACACGTGGAGCGGGAGAAAGGTTACACGCGGATAAAGTCGGGAATACCGGATAGGGGGCTGGTGTCCTCGTCGTCCGCCCTGGCGAGCGCGGCCTCGTCGTCCACGTCGAGGAAGGCCGTCGCGTATCGGCTCCACTCCTCGGCCGCGTCGACGAATCCCTCGACGGCGCGGGACAGGGCGTCCGGATCCGCGAGCGCGAGCGGGAGCGACGCCGTGGCGAAGAGATCGCCCGTCTCGGCGTCCAGCGAAAGCGCCGTCGCGCCCAGCGAGGCGAAGTTCGCCCGGAGCGCGAGCGCGGCGAAGACGCCTTCGGCGTCGGGCGGCATCTCCCCGATTTCGGCGGCGAGGACGACCGCCTGGCCGTCGGCGTCCTCGCGGAACTCGACCTCCAGGCCGTCGAAGGAGAGGACGACGGGGTCGCCTCCGGCGCGCTCGGGCAGGGACGCTCCCACCGCGCGCGCAAAAGCGTCCAGGCAGGAGTCAAAAGAGTCGTGGGGTGTCATGGCGGAATGCTGTGGCGGATCGTTTGGCGTGTCGCAGATTCTACCCGAACCTCTGCCCGGAACGCAAATGAAATCGGCGTTCAGGGTGTGACCAAAAACGGTCACCCCTCCTGGCGGGGGATGTCCATTGTCGTCCGGTGGTCGAGGCCGTAGAGGGCGGAAAGAAGAAGCCCTCCCTTGATGACGAACTTGCGGCGGTGCCTGCTGTGGACCAACCGCTCCATGAAACGCTGCAGGTGGTAGTTCTGGAGGACGATTTGCGGAATCAGGTTATTGGCGACGGCATAGTTGTTCACCAACGCCTTCAGTTGCATCGCGTTACGGGTCTTCATGACAGGGCCTCCAGATAGGGGCGGATCACCCGTTCGATTTTTAGGGTTCGGGCCATTGCGAGAATGTCGCCGGCCCGATCCGTGGAACGTTGCAAGAAGCGCTTGAGCGCTCCGATCTCCTCGTCAGACGGAGCGGAACGCGACTGTTTGAACATGTCGCAGATCGTCCGTTCCGGCGAATAGGCGGACACGAGGTTTCCGACGGGAGTCGCGACCTCCGTCCTGCCGACTGCGAATACGGCGTCCGCGACACGGTGGCAGCGGATGCCCGAAGAGCGGGCCGCCGTGGCGTTGTAGGAACGCGGAAACGTCATTTCAAGTTCGTGCGGAGTCCTGTCCGTGAGCCCGAACAGAAAGAGCGCGCACCCGTGCGAGAAAACGCCCCGGCGGTAGCGGTTGCTGAAGTTGAAGAACCAATCGTCCATCGTTTCTGGGAGCGTGTAGACGCCGCGTCCGGCCTTGCAAAGCAACCCCTTTGAAACCAAGTAGCCAAGCATGGCATGCGGGACGCCGTGCGTGTCCGCGACTCTCGTCGTCAGCGTGCCCCCGTTTTCTTCCGCCAGTTTGAGAATGGATGCGCCAGTCACCGTTTTATTTCCTTTCACGCCCCGGACACTACTGGAACCAGGGCGTAAAAGTCAACTCCTTTTTCGCCATGTCCATCGCAGGCTCTTCTGCGTTTGAGGGGAAAGCATAGTCTAGAATGGCCGTGGAAAAGGGCGCACAAGTCATTGATTCAAGCGGGAATTCTCGCGTGTTCTCCGTTCTTCCAACCCGACTGAAGAACGGAGAACGACGAACAGAGGCGCACAGGATCTTCGACTTGCCAAACACGAACACCGCCGCTAGGCTCTAGCGGCACAGCAACGAACGGAGAGAACCATGCGAAAACCATCCGCCCGACCACGCCAGTTCCTCAATCGTAGAGGCGCCCGATTTTCCTTTCGGACGGGCCGACGGAATCCTTCCGTCTGTACGATGGGAAGAGACGTTCCGAGGTCGGAAACGCCAGGGAATCAGCGGAAGTCCAACGCATTCGGGTCGAGCAGGAAGTCGACGAGCCCCATGTAGGCGATGCCGTCGTTGTCGTATGTCCGCGTTTGCAAGGGGTCGTTGACAATGACGATTTTCCTGAAGGAATCACCGGAATGCAGAAGCGAGAAACGCTCTTGTTTCCGCTTTTCATCATCCGGCATCCCGTAAGCCGACTGGATGTAGATGGTTTCCGGACCGCGACGAACCACGAAATCGATTTCGTGTTGCGTTTCCTTCCGGACGCCATCGGCCCTGGAGTCGACGCGGACGACTCCGACGTCGACATCGCACCCTCGCAGTCGAAGTTCGTTGAACAATGCGTTTTCCATGAGATGCGGGCCTTCCAATTGACGAAATCCGAGCCTGGCGTTGCAGAGACCCAGATCGGTCGCGTAGAACTTGCATGGGTAGTCCAAGTGGCGACGACCCTTGACATCCCACCGCAGGGCCTTCTCGACAAGAAACGCGTTCTCGAAATAGCCGAGATACTTCCGAACCGTCACGGGGTTCGTGTCGACTCCAAGCACGGACTTGACCGTCTTCGCCAGCTTTGTCGGATTCGTGAGGCCGGCCGCCGAACTCATGACCGTGTCGGCAAGGGCCTCCAGCAAACCGTCGTTCCGGAGCTTGTTCCTCTCCGCGATGTCCTTGAGATAAACCGTTCCGTAAAGACCGGCAAGATATCGACGGGCGGCCGCTGCCGGTCGCAAAACGGCTTCCGGGAGACCTCCATAGGAAAGGTAGTCGATCAAGTGCCGGTAGACGTTCTCGCGTCCGCCGCGCGCCTCGACGAACTCTGCGAACGACAGAGGCCGGACATGGATGACTTCGCCGCGGTCCCTGAATTGGGTCGCCACGTCCGTCGAAAGCATTTTCGAATTCGACCCGGTCACGTAGGCATCGACGCGCGGGAGATTCTTCAACTCGGACAGCACGTCGTAGAATGTGACGAAAGCGGATTCGCGGTCGTCCGGATGGATGAGGGAGAGGTCGGTTCCTGGAGGCAACACTTTACGACACAACTGGATTTCGTCGATCATCACATACATCCACCGGTCGCCCCGTGATTCGATTCGGCTGCGAATGTAGTCGCCCAACGCGATGGGATCGCGAAGCTCCTTGAAACCGTCCTGCTCGAGGTTGATTTCGACGATGCATTCCGGAGGAACGCCTTCTGACAGAAGATGCTCTTTGAACAGTTCAAAGAGCAGGTAACTCTTCCCGCATCGGCGGATGCCGGTGATGATTTTGACGAAATTGTCGTGTTTGGCGGCAATCAGTCGATTCAGGTGGATGGAGCGTGACAGTTTCATTGTTGCATTCTTTCATCTATGCCGGATATCCGGCAAAGTTGAAAACAGCGCCGAGTATACACGAGGGCGGATCCGATTTCAACCAAATAATGCGGATGTGTACCAACCAGCCGCCTTGCACGGGAAGAACGGAGAACAACAGGCAAACTTTTCCGCTGCCGCTCTGCCAGGGCATCCGCGGCTTTTCCGTGACGAAACAGAAGGCGCTTTCGAAGGCCGGCGTCTTCGCCCTGATGAAGCGGTCCGCCGCATCGCTTTCGGAAGAAGAGGCGCTCACGATCTTCGATTTGCCAGACACGGACGCCGCCGCTAGACGATAGCGGCACGACAACGAACGGAGAGAACCATGCGAAAACCGTCCGCCCGCCCACGCCAGTTCCTCAATCGCAGAGGAGCCGAAAACAACAAGAACGAATATGTCATTTCGTTACTAATAGTCTCAAAATAGTATTGACTTTTTCGGGGCGTTCTGCTAAACTTGCTCCCTATGAAGCCCGCACACAAGTCTGATGCCCGATGCCTGAGCGCCGAAAAACTCACCGAACTGCGCAAGCGCGGCGTGGAAGCCGTGCAGAGCGGCAAGCCCGCGAAGCTTGTCGCGGAAGTCCTCGGCGTGACACGCCAGGCGCTGTTCAACTGGCTGGCGCTGTATCGCGCCGGCGGATGGCAGAACCTCGATGCAAGCAAGCGCGGAGGCCGTCCGCGCCTGCTTACAGGACTGGAGCTGAACTGGCTCTACAACGTCGTGACGCTTGGCAATCCGGAGCAGCTGCAGCAGTTCCCGTTCGCACTTTGGACATCAAAACGGCTGTGCGAGGCTCTCTTCAAGAAGTTCGGAATCCAGCTCAGCAAGGCTTCGATGTGCCGTTTGATGAGCCAGCTGGGGCTTTCGCCGCAGCGCCCGCTCTGGCGCGCCTGGCAGCAGGATCCGGCGGCTGTCGAGAAATGGCTCAAGGAGGAGTTTCCCGCGATTCAGCGCCAGGCGAAGAAGGCGAAGGGGGAAATCTGGTTCGGGGACGAGGCGGGCGTCCGGTCGGACTTCCACCACGGAACGGCCTGGGCCAGGAAAGGGCAGACGCCTGTCGTGAAAACGACGGAAGGACGGTTCGGCCTGAACCTGATCTCCGCGGTCAATCGCAGGGGGGCGATGCGCTTCATGTGCGTCAAGGGGCGGGTGAACGCCGGCGTGGTCGTGGAGTTCATGCGCCGTCTTCTCTCCACCACGCAACGGCCCGTGTTCCTGATTCTGGACGGACATCCCGCACACAAGGCCAAGTCCGTTCGGACGTTCGCCGAGAAGAACAAGGATCGGCTGCATGTCTTCTATCTGCCGGGATATTCGCCGGACCTGAATCCGGAGGAATGGGTGTGGCGCAATCGCAAGGTGCATGGAACCGGACGCCAGAGCATCGAAGGACCGGACCATCTCCTTGCCCTCGTCACGAAAACGACGATGTCCCTTCAGCGCCGAGCGCCGCGCCCGCCTGGAAGCGGCCCTGGCGCGGCTACCCCCGCTCGCGCCGGAACGGAAAGGCGCCCTGCCGGACGGAACGGAGTTCGTCCGGCGCGATCTCACCAACGCCCTCGCGACCGCCGTCGCCACCAACCCCGTCCCCTTCTCAATCCCCGTCCTCCGCTCCCCGCCCGCCCCCCGCGTCCTCCCCG
>DJYI01000111.1:55275-70092 GCA_002448475.1 Verrucomicrobia bacterium UBA6982 | reverse complement strand
CCTTCGTCCTCCCCGAAATCCCGCAGGAGTGGAGAGAATGAGAATCTTGCCCCAAGCACCGCGCAGAACGCGTCCGGAAGGCCTCGACGGAGGCCTCCAAAGCCCGCGGCGGTTAGACAACCAAGCGCAAATTTGTTGCACATTTATAGCATTCGCCCGCCTCCGTTTTGTGGTAGACTCATTCCCCTCCACGCGCAACGCGCGAAACACACCCCATAAACCGACCCTGGCCCCCTTCTTGATTCAGGACGAACCCGCCTTCCCGCCCACCCTTCCGGACGAATTCGTCCTCCCCCCTAAGAATTCGTGAGGTGATTCCCACCGGAGTGGCAGAAACCTTTCGTCCCGTCATCCTTTCTCCCACAGTCCCCTAATGGTTTGCACAATCTTGCTATGAACACCACCAACAGTCAAACAGCGAGCAACCTGGAACCGACGGCCGAGGTCGTCATTCCCGGAACCAGTATGCCAGAATCACAAAGCAAAGAACTTAACCAGGACAAGTTACTTGCAATCACCGATGCGAACGAACTGGAATCGCTTTTGCTTAATTCGATCAAGAATGGAATGTTTCTCGAAACTTGTTATCAGCATTACTTGCACTCCGCTATGTCTTCCGAAAAGAGCGGACCATTTGAAAATGCGTTGATCAAAATCCACAACGAGAAAAAAGCGAACATCATTCAAGAGTTTTCAAAGATCAAAAACCCGAAAACCGAGCAAACGAAGTACGATTTCTGGATCTTGGCAGACGGTTTTTCCAAACTTGTTCCGCACCTTGATGCCGACATTCACGAAATTGTCAATCTACTCGCACAATTTGACGAAATCGGAAAAGGCGATCTTGCCGCGGGAATTTGGTGGAACGAACTGGCGCCTTTGTTCGAAGAAATACCGCAAAGCCGCGATGAAGTCATTGCTCTTGGATTAAAAGAAGAAACCATCGGTGGAGGTCTTTGTACGGCGCTCCGTTCCGCGTTTTCCGCCAATTTGAATTTTTATTTCCCGTATGCGATTTCTTTATTGAATCAAACGGATGGTTTGCCGCCACATGCACATGACCGGATTCTTTCCGCTTGTCGAGATCTCCAAGTCGTCTCAATGCCAGAAGAATTGAGAGAAATCTATTATGAAACACTCCTTGCGCTGGTTCACAGAAACCAACCAACCTGTTCATTTTCGGTTCTTTACGATTGCATCCATTCAATCACGATCCAAAAAGACAACTGGACGGAAGCGTCGAAGCAATTGTTGGAAGAGTTGTTTCAAATCAACGACCAGCCGATGTTGTGGAATGTCGCTTTACGGCTTTCGCTTGACATTAACAAGACGCCGAATGAAGAAATCGGCATGTCATTGAAAGCATTGCTCAAAACAGATGTTGAAAACAAGGGCATTCTTGCACGGATCGACTATCTGCTCCACCGAATGATCGATTCCGGTATGGAAACCGCTGCCATTGACTTCATTGCCGATTTTCTTTGCAAGAATAACGGCAATGCCGACATGTTTCCGCGTGCCATTCACGCCCTTCGTGAAACGCAAGGGGCTTTGTTAAGCGAAAGGGCCACGCAATGGTTGCTTTCGAAAAACCTTCAACGTGAACACATCGCCGCAAGAATGTTTTCCGACGATCCGTTCGGCAAATCTCAAATAGAGTATTTCGTCGACACAACACAGCTTCAAGACATTGGTCCGAATGAAGCGTTGACATTCTGCGCGAAGGCCGTCGGTCTTCTTTTCGACAAGCCTCGGGCATTATTCGGCTTTGTGTTCCCGACGCTAGATTATCTTGATGATCATTTCAAAGAAAAGATGTTGAAAATTATCTACGATCTCATAGTCTTGATCTATCTCGACAATGCCCGAAACTGGTTGTCGAATCACAGAAACAAGGTCTCAAAACTGACATCCGAACAACTTGAAAGACTCTTCTCCGAGGCGGACAACTATTACAACCACTTTCAACGGTTCTCGAAGATTCCTGAATTGAACCCGACCGCTGACCAGTTGAAAACAGCAGAGAAAGACGCTCAAAAAGCGTTCAAAGAAAGTTTTGACAAGGCAATGGAGAATTCCATTTTGGCAAAGATCGCTACCCAAGTCGTCTTGTTGCACGGAAAGAAATCGGCCTATGCGGATTACCTCCCAGGCAATGACGACATCAAAACTGCCGATCTTCAGACACATTCTTTGACGATGACGGTTCCCAGATTGCCTGCGGCCATCGGTCTTGAATTCCGATGGAAACGGTTTGCCCTGACAATGGGGGACATCAACATCGACAACACGGAGGAACTGTCCTAATGAAGCTGATTGTCCGAGATTATCTTCGAACCCTCAAGGAGGACAGGGAACTCGACGCAATTCTCGTCGACCTTCTTTCTGAACTCGGAATGAATGTCATCAGCCGGCCGCAGAAAGGCGTGGCCCAGCATGGCGTTGATTTGGTCGCGGTCGGAAAACTCCGCAAGGAGGATCCCGAGACCGTCTACCTCGTGACCGTCAAAGCTGGCAACATCAATCGAGTCAAGTGGCAAGGAGATCCCCAGGCCCTGAGTCCTTCGCTTGAAGACATTGTCGATGTGTACGTCCGCAACCACATTCCAAAGGAACACGAATCGAAACCCATCGTAATTTGTTGCGCTTTCGGGGGTGAAATCGAACAAAATGTGCAAGAAAGCTATGATGCCCGCATCCGGAAGTATCAATCGCAGCATCCAGGTATCGGATTCCAAACTTGGAACGGCGACTGGCTCGCAAGTATGATCTGCGACCGATTCTTGAACGCAAAACTGTTCGTCGGTTCGCAACGGAAACTCCTTGTCCGTTCATTGGCGACAGTCGACGAACCAGAGATCGCACTTGAAGCCTTTCGTAAACTCGTTCGTGCGTTGTTGCGCAATTCCGAACTTCAGGATTCCGTCCGCAAGTGGAATCGTGCCGGAAGAACGGTCAACCTCTGTTTGGGGCTTCTCATCAAAGCGTGCCGAGATGCCGGGAATCTGGAAACCGCATTGTTGGGCGCGGAAGCCTGTGCTATTGAAATCTGGGGCGCATTCGTAAAGCAAGGAAAGAAACGGAAGAAGATCGACTCCACGACACTGGAAACCTTGTCGGGTACGAATCGATTGCTTAAAACAATCTACATCGCGTATCTTTCCAAACTAGAGCCCTTGACGAGCTACAAATACCATCTGTCGCTCGTTGTCAAAGGCAATTCGCCTTTGGACATCAATCTTAGACTGTTCGACCTTCTCGGAAAAGTGTCGTCTTTCGGTTTAATGATGGAAGTCCTGTCAGATTCCGCAGCTCATTCCGATATCGAAAACAAGGAACAATTACGGCAGAACTTCAAACAACTCGGCGATTTTTTGTCGAGATTCGTTTGCAATGCGATCCGACACAATCCAACGCTTCTACATCCAATCAAAGACGATTTTTGCATCGAAATCGCCACGACCGCGTTGTTTCTTCATTCACGTCAGGAATATCGTTTTCTGCACTGGTGGCTTTTTCACATGGTGGACAACATTCACGGATCGCTCAAGAACGGAATGCCCCACCCGTGCATTTTCCAGTCCTACCAAAAACTACTCGATTTCTACAAAGATCCCAAGCCGTTCCGAAAAACGGCGCTTCCAAGCAGCGAGTTGATACCGACCTTGGCCTTGATCGCCTTGTCTTTCAACTGGAATGACATCTACGAACGGATCGTCATGCTGATCCGGCAAGACCTGTCCGACACCGATTTCCAGCTTTGGTTTCCCGAACAAAACGGTGAAGTCGCTTTATTCATGAATGAAACGATTCACGGCGTCCAGTTGACGAACCTGCCCATATCAAATCCCAAACAGTTTGTCGAGGAAGTTAAGAAATGCTGTGAAAAGTATCCAGTCGAGTTTTTCTGCCGAGATTCCAACGTTTGGTTGATTTTTCTGGCCTGTCGCCACTACCGGATTCCCGTGCCGGTGCACTTTTGGAACGCATTTCTTTCAAGGCAAGAGAACAAGAATTCGGTTTCAAAGAAAGGAATGCTTTGATGGAAAAAAGCAACAAACAAATAGGCCTTTTCTCTGAAGAGAAAATTCCTTCCAAAGAGGAAGAGGCTTTGGTTTGGCACTATACGACAGCCCCTGTCTTGCCCAGATTCTTCGAAGAGAATGCTGTCATGTATGCCACGCACATCTCTTTTCTGAACGATCGGACCGAGTGTTCCATCGCATCAGACACTTTCCGTCTCTATTTGAGTCAACAGTATTCTCTGGGCGAGATTGATTCTTTGGAGGAAGTGAGAGAAGCCGCTTCAAGATGGACGAGAACCCCTCATGCTCCATTCGTTGCATGCTTTTCAACGCTATGCGATGATTTGTCCCAATGGAGAGCCTATGCCGTTGGAGGCGGCTATGCCATTGGGTTCGATCTTGCTTTGATGAGAAAGGAGCTGGTGCCTGCGAAGGAAGTGTCAACGGCACTGGTTTCATTTCAAGATTTTCGCAAATGCACGTACATCAGCAGGGAACGCGAGGAACAACTGAAAACAGATTTGAAATTCCGAGCAAAAATGCTGGAACAACGGCCTAAAAGGGATTGTTCTTCTCGTCTGTCGGATTTGGAAATGAAACAAGAAGACTCCTTGACTCGTGAGATTCTCCGCGAGACAATGGAAGCTGTGTTTTTCAAGAACATCGGATTTCAGGCCGAGAGTGAAATCCGTTTCGCTATTTTGTACGACAGCCTTTCAGGGGCTCTTCCGGACACGACCATCATCAATGGATCGCCGAGAGTGCCCATCCATCTGAAAAACCCCATTTGGCGGTACATCCGCAAAATTGTCGTCGGGCCGACGGGCAATGCCGTCGTCCAGAATCAGATTCTTGCCGAGTATTTGGCAAAGAAGGCAAAAATCATGGGAGGTAGCTCTTTTCCTTCGATATCCGTCGTTCCTAGCGAGATTCCGTTTCGTTCATGAGGCCAAGTGCTTGCCACGCGCACAAGCGTGTGCTAGACTCCGCCGCATACGCAACCCCACGGAGAAATCCGCCACCCAGACCCCGCCACAACAACTGAACCCTTAGCGTAACTGCACGCACGACGTCGCCTCGGAAAACTACCACACTTTCCTTCGTCGCTTTTTAACAAGGCCGAGACAGGTCCTTGGACTGATACAAGTCGCAGGACGCGCCCACACGGGCGCGTCCTCGATCCATGCAATCAGTCCAGGCCTGTGGTAGGGTCTCCGAGGCGAGCATGGCAGAGAGGACGCGCTCTTTTTATAGCCGCCTCGCTTCCGGCCCCGCTCGCGATGCAGCCGCATCGCGAGAATGAACGGAAAGCAGAACAACGAAACCGCGGAGGCGGCATGCCGACGCTAGACTGGAGGAACCGCGACGAGGCGACGAGGGCGGCGGCGGGGACGCCGTTGCGCATTCTGCGCGAGATGCCGGAACTGGGCGTTGGCGGGGCGTCCGAGAACCTGCTCGTCCACGGCGACAATCTAGCCGCGCTGAAGGCGCTCCTTCCGTTCGCCGCCGGAACGGTGAAGTGCATCTACATCGATCCGCCCTACAACACAGGTTCCGCGTTCGAACACTACGACGACAACCTCGAACACTCCACCTGGCTCTCCCTCCTCTATCCCCGTCTCCAACTCCTTCGCGAGTTTCTTTCCGAGGACGGCTCAATCTGGATTTCGATCGATGACCGCGAGGGTGCTTATCTTCAAGTGATCTGCGACGAAATCTTCGGACGCCCTAACTTCGTCTCGAACATCTCCTGGCAACGCACCTACTCTACGCGCAACGACGCCAAGGGGATTGTCAACGAAGTAGAACACATTCTCGTCTATTCCAAGCGCGAAGATTGGCAACCGAAGAAACTGGCGCGAAATGAAAAAATGGATTCTATCTACAAGAATCCTGACAATGACTCGGCAGGAGCTTGGACAAGCGACAATCCTTTTGCTCCCGGAGCTACAACCCATCAAGGGATGGTGTATGCCATTCAGCATCCGTTTAGTGGGGAATGGGTTTATCCGGTTTCCGGAAGATGTTGGACATTCGAGCAGGAAACCATGCTCTCCCACATGCGCGGTTGGGCCGACTACGAATTACGCGAAATCGACGACGCGGCGAAACGTGCGGAGATTTGCGGCGTTACCGTAGACGAGGTGCGCAAAGGCGTGAAGGCAATCGTGCTTTCCAAGTCGCCGGAAAGTTCAAGAAAGGCCGCCGAGACGATCTTGAAGCGCGGACAATGGCCGAAGTTCTTCTTCACGAAGAACGGCAAAGGGGGAATTCGTCGGAAGACCTATCTTTCCGCGGTTGGCGACGTTCCTCCGACCAATCTCTTCGAATACGAAGACGTCGGACACACGGACGAGGCGAAGAAAGAGGTCCTGAAACTATTCGACGGCAAATCGCCGTTCGCGACGCCGAAGCCGGAACGGTTGGTGAAGCGCATTCTGGAAATCGCCACGAATCCCGGCGACTTGGTTCTCGACTCGTTTCTGGGAAGCGGAACGACGGCGGCGGTGGCGCACAAGATGGGGCGGCGCTGGATCGGCGTGGAGCTGGGCGAACATGCGCGGACGCACTGCGCGGTGCGGCTGAGGAAGGTGATCGAGGGGGAGCAAGGCGGCATCAGCAAGGCGGTGGGCTGGAAGGGCGGCGGCTCGTTCCGTTTTCTCGAACTGGGGGAGGAGCTGCTGGACGGCAACGGCGCGATCCGAGAGAGCATACCGTGGGAGATTCTTGCGGCGCACGTCTGGTGGAAGGAAACGAAGACTGGATGGGGCGTCGCGGAGGCGGCTCGCCAGGAGGGCTCGATCCACCGGAAGTCGCCGGTGCTGGGCGTTCGCGGTGGCGTGGCGTATGCACTCCTTTACAACGGAATCCTGAAGGACCGGCGCGTGGACGGAGGAAACGTGCTGACGAAGCGGACGCTTGCGCTCATCCGCGAGGACCTCGGGGGCGCGTCGTTCGACTCGCTCGTGGTCTATGCGGAATGGTCGAAACTGGGGGCGGAGGCGCTTGCGGCGGAGAGGATCGTCCTCAAGCAGACGCCCTACGATCTCGACATCCGGAAGTAGCTGCGGAAAGGATGCGACGCGATGGAACTCAAACGCTACCAGAAGAACACGCTTGAAGCGCTCGGCCGGTATTTCGGGCTCTGCCGGACGCTTTCCCCGGCGGACGCCTACACGCGGGCGACGGCGGACGACGAATCGCTGGAGCGGCTCGGGGCGCAGCGGGGCTACACGCCGTTCGTGGCGACGCTGCCGGACGGGACGCGGCTCGACGTGCCGGTGGTGACGATCAAGGTGCCGACGGGCGGCGGCAAGACGATCCTGGCGGCGCACGCGGTGAAGACCATCGCGGAGGCGGACGGGCAGGACTATCCGTTCGTGCTGTGGTTCGCGCCGAGCGAAACGATCCGCCGGCAGACGGCGGAGGCGCTGAAGAAGCCGGGGCATCCGTACCGCGCGGCGCTCGACGAGGCGTTCAAGGGGCGGGTGCGGGTCTTCGACCTGGACGAGAAGTTCCAGATCCGGCCGGGCGACGTTGTGCAGAACGCGTGCATTCTCGTCGCGACGGAGCAGGCGTTCGTGAAGCGCGACGTCGCCAAATACAAGGTCTACGCCGACAACGAGGAGCTGGAGCCGCACTTCGCGGCGATCGTGCTCGCGCCGGGGATGGAGCCGCGGGAGGACGCGCCGGACAAGCCGAAGTGCTCGCTGTCGAACCTGCTCTTCGCGCTCCGTCCAATCGTCGTGGTGGACGAGGCGCACAAGATGACGAGCGACCTTTCGCTCGAAACGCTGGCGCGGTTGCGTCCGCGGGCGGTGCTGGGGCTCTCCGCGACGCCGGAGGCGCGCAACAACACGGTGTATTCAGTCTGGGCGACGGAGCTCTTCGACGAGGAGATGGTGAAGCTCCCGGTCGAGCTGACGGAATTCCGGGACGACTGGACGCAGGCGGTCTTGGCGGCGCTCGCGAAACGGAAGGAGCTGGAGGAGCTGGCGGCGAAGGAGACCGCGGAGCGGCGGGCGCCGTTCCTGCGGCCGATCGTTTTGTTCCAGGCGACGAACGTGCGTGGCGAGGTGCCGCCGGACGAGCTCCGGCGGTTTCTCGTCGAGGAGGCCAAGGTGCCGCCCGAGGCGGTGAGGACGGTGACGGCCGAGCAGAAGGAGCTGGACGGCGTGGACGTCCGGGATCCGGCATGTCCCGTGACCTGCGTCATCACCGTGCAGGCGCTCAAGGAGGGGTGGGACTGCCCGTCGGCCTACGTCCTGTGCTCCGTCGCGAACGTGCAGAGCGGGACGGACACGGTGCAGCTTCTCGGGCGCGTGATGCGTCAGCCGGACGCAAAGCGGCGGAAGACGCCGGCGCTCAACCGCGCCTACGCGTTCGTGCGGAGCGAGCGGTTCGGGGCGGCGGCGTCCGAACTAGCGGAAGGCCTGCGGAGAAAAGGCTTCGAGGCGGGCGAGGCGGCGCGCGCGATCGAGCTCCGGCAGACGGCGCTTCCGGGAATGGGCGAGGACGGATCGCTCTTCGGACGGACCGACGCGGTGTTTCTCGACAAGACGGAAGCGGACGCCGTCGCCGCGGCGCTCCCCGACACGATCCGGGTCGAGCACCACGCCGACGGAACCGCGAACATCGCGGTCGCCGGGGACATATCGGAAGAAACGCTCGAACAGGCGGCGGACGTTTTCCGGAAGGTGGCCGAGAAGCGCGCCAAGGCGGGCGACGCGGCCGGCGCGGAATCGCTCCGCGCCAAGGCGGCCGAACTGCGAGCGAAGGGCGCCGAGCAGCGCAAGAGGGCCGGCGCGGACGCGCCGTGCAAGCGGCAGACGTTCGCGCTACCCAAGCTGGCCGCCGAGATCCAGGGGGAACTGGTCTTCACTGCGGAAGACGCCTACGACGCGCTCGAGGGTGGAATCGAGACGTTTCTTTCCGACCGCATCACGAAGGACGAATTCCGTCTCGAACCGGTCGGCGCGGGCTTCACGCTCTTTCTCGACGGAAACGAGATCAAGGCCAGTTCGGCGGGAACGTCGTCCGTGCTACAGGGCATCTCGGAAGAAATCGCCGAAGGAGACGTGCTGAACAAGCTGGACGAGATGACGCCGTTCCCCGGGCTTTCCCAGGTGGCCAAGCGCAAGTGGATCGGCGAGCTCGTCCGCCGGCTCGTCGGCGTGGACGGCTACAAGCCGGACCAGCTCTTCGCCTATCGGCATTCGCTCAAGCGAATTCTGGAACGCCATCTTGACAAGGCTGCCGAGGAAGCGCGGCAGCATGCGTATCAACAGACGTTTCGACTGGACAACCCTGACCTCTCGCTGCGATTCGACGACGCGAATCGTTTCCTTTATGACGAGCACCTTTACGAGTCCGTCCGCGAAATCATGCCGAAATACAGGGGTTCATACCAGTTTGCCAAGCATTATCTCGGCTCCTACACCATTCCGGCATTCGACGGAAAGAAGCCAAACGGAGAAGGCGAGGAATTCGAATGCGCCAAGGTCATCGACGCTTGCCCCGCCGTCAAGACATGGCTACGCAACTTGGCGAACAACGACCAATCCTTTCGACTTCCGATCCCATCCGGTTGGTTCTATCCGGACTTTATCGGCGAGTTGCACGACGGACGGTTGTTTGTGGTCGAATACAAGGGGGAGCACCTTCGGAACGATCCCGAGACGCTGCAAAAGGACGCCGTCGGGCGGCTCTGGGCCGGCAAGAGTCATGGAAACTGTCTCTATGCGACCGTCTACAAGGAAGACCGAGGGGTGGATGTCGCCGGACAGATCGATCGGCTGTTCCGAAGCGAAGCGACTTAGCAAGGAACCCCGATCGTGATTTTCGCGAACAACAGTTTCGGAGAACGCGTGGCGGCGGATGTCGCCGCCAAGTTGCCTCGCGCGCCGTATTCCTGTCCGATTTGCAAAACCTCCGTGCGACTCCGCGCCGGAACGCAACGCATGGCGCACTACGCCCATATAAGCAAAAAGAATTGCGATTCGTTCGCCCACGAGATGACGCCGTGGCATCTCGGGTGGCAGTCGCTCTTTCCCGAGGATGAACGGGAATTCGTTCTTGAAGCGGACGGCGTGAAACACCGAACGGATGTTTTTCACGGAGGCGTCGTTGCCGTCGAATTCCAGCATTCCCCGATTTCCGAAACTGAATTCTGGCGGCGTTGCAGTTTCTACACGAAAGCGGCCCGGCATCTCGTCTGGGTGTTCGACATGAGGAGCCGGTGGAAGGACGGACAGTTCGACAACGTCGGAGAGTCTGGCGAGGAACGGTACTTCTGGCACGGACATAAGCCAACGTTCTGCAGATTCAAGCCGAAAGAACAACCGGATATCACGCTCGTTCTCCAATTTGACGGGACGGACAAAGGAGAGAACGTCGTTCTCTGCGAGGTGACTCACGCGGACGGAGAACCGCCTTTTTCCTATTTTGAAAGCTTTGACTCCCAACTCGGAGGTCTTTCTCTTCCCGAATGGATCGACACGATTCTGATTCCCCGGATCGGTGTTGACAAAGGTTCTTCGTCATTCGACGTTCCCACCGTTGACGAGAACAGGAACTCGCCTACGGGAGAACCACTATCGACTGAATCATCCGTCGAGTCGAGTCGGTCGGATGTCTCGGCGTCTACGGAACAGCAACGATCTCATCCGGATTATCCTGCAGATCGTTGTCCCGCATGCGGATCAAAAATGGTCCTCCGCCCGGGAAGAAAGATGCATTCATACTTTACCGGAAAATGGACGGAACTCCCTCCGTTTTGGGGATGCGTGATGTATCCGAGTTGTACCGGAAAGAGATCTGTCACGATCCAAAAGTGTCCAAGGTGCCAAACCGAAATGTTCGTCCAAGTCCGTCATCGTGACAATGTCGCCTATTGGCGTTGTCCGCATTGCGACTATTCGATGGACGCCATTCTCAAGCTCTAAAACGACATCCCCGCCTCCGGAAGGTCGAATCTCGCCGCTATGTGGCCCAGAATAGATTTGGGCGATTCTCGACGAGTCGGCTGGAGCGGTTGATCCGCTCAAGGACTCTGTTGACTATCCGTTTCCTGACCCATCGGTGGATCAGGCCTATGTTCCAATTCCTTGATGTGCGCAGACGAAGCCACAATAGAGGTCGAAACAATCCCAAAAAGAGAAACAACGGGCCACGACACTTTTCGAAAGACGCCCCAAGACGGCAAATCGTATTTGTCGGTCCGAAGCGGATTGCCCTGACTTGTTTCGTCTGTTGAATCCGACTGTGGATGAATGACTGGAAATTCTTTAACATGATCAAGGAATCCGGTCAATCCCAATGCAGTTCGCTCTCGATCAAACACACGCTTTCCCGGTTCGTCGGCCAATTTATCCAAAAAGGTCTTAACGAGAACGGAAGATGAAGGACCTCCTTCACCCGATTTGATCGGCATGTTGATATCTTGAAGCTCAGTTTTGTATCCGGTGTAAGATTTTGCAAGAGCTTCTTTGTATGCATATGCCTCGGCCAAACGAGAAGAAACATTGAAGTTCCGTCGAGAAAACTCTTCAAGAACGACCAAACCGCCGACAACAACGAATCGTGCAGACAAGGAAGATGTCAGTCCTAATTTGTCGTTGAAAAACAAGGAAATCACGCCGAAGGCAACCAAACCAAGTGCCGACACACCAAGCATCAGACCCCAAATCCACTTGAATTGCTCGACGTCATTTTTTCGCTTTTCGAATGCGGAAGACAGCGCTATGGACGTTCCTCCTGGAAGTAATTCTTCAATTCAGCTTGTCAACGTCTCCAGCTTGGCAGAATACTCTTCGTGTAATTGTTTCAAAAACGCTTGATTGGTCGAATGCAACCGTTGAAGTTGGTTTTCTTTTGCCTTGTACAAAGACGAAATGGTCTTGTCTGACTTGCTCTGAAACTCTGAAAAGGCAGTTTCCTGTTCCGCTTTCAATTTGGTAAGTTCGGCGCCTATCGCCGAAACGCGCTCCTTTTCTTCGACAATTGACTCAAGCGAAGCTTTTTGTTTCGAAAGAATGGTCCCGACTTGCTCATTGATGTCTTGAATGTTTTGAGCTTGCTTCGTCGCCGAAGAAAAACGCCCTCCGCTTCGCGCGCGGTCTTCTGCACCTGTTCCTAGCAAACAATCGACAGATTGGCGTTCTTGCGTTCTTCTCACTTTCTTTTCCTCTCGCTGAAATTTCCGCGGAGATGGTCTCAATTTTAGCGCCTAACTCTTGCGATGTTGAATCCCACTTTCTCACCCGTTTGAAAGCGGCAAATATGTCAGTCAACTGTGATTTTGCATTCTCAGCATCCTTGAGTTGTGCGAAAATGGCAGTTTTCTGGGCGACGACTTCCTGAGCCGTCCGCATGACAAGTTGAGCGTCTTCCGTTGTTTTTTAGATTGCAATTTTGCGGGTTTCTTCTTCATATTGCTTTTGAGCTCGGAGCGCAGAAGCATAACCATCTTGTGCTTTTTTGAGTTCAGCAGATAACTCCCGACGGGTTTGTTCAATTTTGTTTTCGAGTTCTTTTGCATTCGTCCAGAGTTTGATTCGTTCTTCGTCCAAGTATTCCAGAGTAGCCATTCTGATTGTCCTTTTGTTGGTTGTTGACGTTGTTTGGAGTTGGAGGCAAGTGGGAAAATGTGATGATGGGGCTTATTACGGGACCGGGCGGATGAGATTCGGGTCGGGGTTCCGGACGGGAGCGAGGACGAGGCGGGAAGTGGAGTCGAGTTCGTCCGGAATCAAGAAGGGAGCGGGGTGGTTGCGACGGCGTTTGTAAGGGTGTGCAAAAGGGAAGAGTTGCCTACGCGACGACAAGAAGAAACGTAGCAGAACGGGAAAAGGAAGACAAGGGGGCGGGAGACGATTTGACGATGGTTTTACAATCCGGAACGGAGGGGCCGGTTTTGCGGGCGTTTTCGCGGATTTCTCCGGAAATCGTCACAGAATTGCAAGATGGTCCGTCCCTCCGCCGGCGCGGCGGAGGGCGCGGGAGCGGGCCGGGTGCGTCCGTCATCGGTCTTCGTGGACTTCGGTTCCGGAATGGACGATCCGTTTCGTCCGTCGGTCGATCCAGTAGGTCAGCCGAAGGAAGCCGTCCGCCGACGGAGGATCGACCCGATCAGCGTCCGGACGCACCAGTGACCGTGCGGCGCCGAGTCGCGGGCCCGTTCGCCCCGCATGGACCGCCCGTAGAGGCGGGTCATCTTCGTCGTGACGCCGGCCTCGTCGAGGAAGACGACCCTGGCCGGATCCCAGACCTTGGACCGCTCCCTCCACGCTTCCCGCTCGGCGGCGATGTCCTCGCGGTCCTGCTCGGCGGCCCGCAGCGTCTTTTTTCATATGTCAGCCCCATGCGGCGCAGCGTGTTGTCCACCGTGGCGGGGTTGGCGCCGGACGCGTCAGCGCAGGCGGAAACGGTTCTTGCGGAAGTCGAGGACACCCTCGCGGCGCAGACGTCCGAGTTCGGCGGAGAGCGCGCTGCGGTCCACGGCGAGATAGTCGGCGAGCCCCTGCCGGGAGAGCGGAATCTCGAAGTCCCTCGCGCCGGCGCGGACGGATTGCGCCGCGAGGTAGGCGAGGACCTTGTCGCGCGTGCGGCGGCGCGAAAGAACGGCGAGCTTTTCGTTGAGCGCCAGGTTCTTGCGCGCGAGCAGCGGGACGAGCCGCGCCGCGAGATCCGACGCGGCCAGGCGCGCCGCGTCGAGGAAGAGCGCCGTCACGGGCGAGTCCGCCTCGACGCCGACCGCGAGCGGCTCGCCCGCGAGCGCGTAGCTCGCGGCGAACAGCGCGCCGGGGCCGAGCGTCTCGACGATGTCGCGGCGGCCGTCCCAGTCCGTCCGGCAGACGAGCAGGCGCCCTTCGAGCAGGACGCCCGCCGCCGTTGCGCGGTCCCCTTCCCGCAGCACCGCCGCCCCTTTCGCGTAGCGGCGCACGATTCCGCCGAGCGACGCGACCTTCGCGCGGACGGCGTCCGCCCCGGCGCCGCGGAAGAGCGGCGACCCGGCGAGTGCGGCGGCGTGGGCGGCGAAAAGCGGTGCGGAGCGTGGGGCGGAAGTCATGGCCGAAATTTTATTCCGTTCCGTTGTTTTTGCAACCGACTTTCTCCGCCCCTTCGTCTAGAATCCGGCGCCGTTCCACGAAACACGAAAGGAAAGGACCCGACCATGACCCGGAAAATCGTCCAGATCGACCGCGAGAAATGCAACGGCTGCGGCCTCTGCGCCAAGGCCTGCCACGAAGGCGCCATCGGCATGGTGGACGGAAAGGCCGCGCTCCTGCGCGACGACTACTGCGACGGCATGGGCGACTGCCTGCCGGAATGCCCCGCGGGTGCGATCTCGATCACGGAGCGCGAGGCCGCCGCCTACGACGAGAAGGCCGTCGAGGCCGCGAAGCGCGCCAGAATGCAGGAGCGGATGAAGGCGGGCGGGATGGAACTGCACCCCGACGGCCGTACGCCGCCGCCCGGCGGCTGCCCCGGCAAGGCGATGCGCCAGTTCCACCGCACGCCCGCGCAAGCGGCACCGGACGCCGCACCCGGCACGGCGGTCGAGACGTCCGCGCTGGCGCAGTGGCCGTGCCAGATCCGCCTGGTGCCGGCGAAGGCGCCTTTCTTCGACGGCGCGAAGCTGCTCGTCGCGGCGGACTGCACGGCCTACGCCTACGCATCCTTCCATCGCGACTTCATGCGCGGCAAGACGACGATCGTCGGCTGCCCAAAGCTCGATCCCGTGGACTACTCGGAGAAGCTGACAGACATCCTGCGCGAGAACGACATCAAG
>DJYI01000111.1:37291-55204 GCA_002448475.1 Verrucomicrobia bacterium UBA6982 | reverse complement strand
CGTCACCATCGTGCGCATGGAGGTCCCATGCTGCGGCGGACTCGAAATGGCTGCAAAGAAGGCATTGCAGGCTTCCGGCAAGTTCATTCCGTGGCAGGTTGTCACTCTCTCGCTCGACGGACGGATAATCGATTCGTGAAGGAGATCGTTCCATGAAGAAAATCGCTTTTTTCGACACGAAGCCCTACGACCGCGAGTCGTTCGACAAGCTCAACGGCGGGTTTCAGCGGGGTCTGTCCCCACTCGTCCCCTGAACCTCCAATGCGGGCCGCCCGGAGGTCGGCCCCTACCGGCTCGCCTGGACGGCTCGCCCCACCCTCTCCCGAGATGGAGGGGCGATCAACCTTGAAGTCCGGCGCGGTTGAGACGGTAGTTCATCATGCGCGGGGAGACGCCCAGTTCCCGGCCGGCGGCGGAACGGTTGCCGTTGTGTCGCCTGAGGGCGTCTTCGAGAATGCTCCGCTCCGTGGCGGCAAGGCGCTGGTCGAGCGTCATGGCCCCGGCGGGAGCCAACTCGTCGTCCCGGAATCCGGCGGATTGGAGCGCCTCCGGAAGATTGTAGGTGCGGATGCAGTCGTCGGTGGCCGTGAGGACCGCGCGCTCGATGCAGTTTTCAAGTTCGCGGACGTTGCCCGGCCACGCGTAGGACTGCAGGATTCCGATGACCGGCGCCGAAAACTTGTCGATCGACTTGCCGTAGCGAGCCGAGATCTTTGCGAGAAAGTGCCTGGCCAGAAGCATGATGTCGTCCTGCCTCCGGCGCAGTTCCGGGAGAGAGATCGGAAAGACGCAGAGGCGGTAGTAGAGGTCTTCGCGGAAGAGCTTCTTGGAGATGAGCTCCTCGAGATTGCGGCTCGTGGCGGCGATGAAGCGGACGTCCGATCGCCGCTCCTCGTTCGATCCGAGACGCGAAAAGGTCTTTTCCTGAAGAAGCCGCAGCAGTTTCACCTGCGTGGAGATCGGCAGGTCTCCGATTTCGTCGAGAAAGAGCGTTCCGCCGTCGGCGGCCTCGACCCTGCCTATGCGGCGTTCGCGGGCGTCGGTGAACGCGCCCTTCTCGTGGCCGAAGAGTTCGGACTCGACCAGAGCCTCCGGCATTGCGGCGCAGTTGAGGATCACGAACGGCCGCTCCTTGCGCGACGAAAGATTCTGGATGGCGCGGGCGACCAGCTCCTTGCCCGTCCCGCTGGCGCCGCGGATCATGACCGTGGCGTCGCTTGGCGCGACCTGCCGGATCTGCTCGTAAACGGCCTTCATCTCGCGGCACTGCCCGATCAGCCGTCCGGGCGCCTCGGCGAGCATCCCGCGAAGCTTTCTGTTTTCGTTTTCCAGCGTTTCGCGCTCCGCGCATTCCTCGCGGAACACCTCGGCGGCCTCCGCCGTGATGTTGGCCACGACTTCCAGCAGCGCGAGATCGGAGTCGAGCGGCTGGGAGTCGCGGGCGATGGGGCGATCCACGGAAAGCGTGCCGATGACCTGCCCCAGATGGACGAGCGGGACGCAGATGAACGACAGCGGTTCGTCCTTGCGGCGCGAACGGGTCCGGTTCAGAAATCGGTGGTCCTTCCGGATGTCCGGCACAACCTCCGCCCTGCCCGTGCGGGCGACGAGTCCGGTGATCCCTTCGCCAATGCGGTATCGTCCGAGGGCGCGTTCCTCCGCGTTGAGCATCCTGGCCGAGGCCTCGATGCGCAGTTCGTCGCCCTGGAGAAGGGCGATGGTGCCGCGAAGCATGCCCATTTCGCGGTCCAGAATGTCGATGACGTCTCCGAACAGGCGCCGGACGTTCCGTTCGCGCACTACTGCGGAGGAGATTGCGCGAAGGACGGAGATTTCTCTGGAAATGGTCGGTTTCATGCTGCTGGCTTCATGACGCGTGAATTTCGGGACGCCGCGAATCCGTGCGGCGGCGCAACGGCGACCGGGTTGGGCCGGAGAGGGGCGTCCGCGTGATTCGCGGGCGATTCTAGCGATGGCCCGCCTCCGCTGTCAAACAATGAAATGTAAAACCACGCGCCGAACTTTACAAAAGATGTAAAAAAAACGCCTCCCGAACATGCCCGTTCGCCGTTGGCATGGTGGTTGCTTGACGGGTCTTGTCATGAAACTCATCATCGCCTACATCCAGCCCGAGCGGCTGAACGCCGTCAAGCAGGCGCTCTTCGCCCGCGAGATCGACAAGATGTCCGTCACCACAGATCGTCTCCGCCGCGCGCTGGTCCCTGCCCAAGTACCGGGACATGCTGTTCCTCTACTGAAGCCACGGTCGCGTTCGCAAGCCGCAGGCGGAGCGGACCCGCGCGTTGCGGGCGTGGCGGGGGACGCCCCCCGCCGTCGCCCTTGTTTTACGGGAAGACAACGGGTATTTCGAACGATCCACAAGGAAGGCCATCCCCGTTCACGAGGTTGCACACGGGATAGTCGTCCCAGGCATAGCGAACTTTGACCGGAGCGAATCCAGCCGGCACGGCAACGCGCACGGTCACGCCGTCAATCTCGGCCTCGGCCCATGCGGCTTTCCCGTCCGCGCCTACGAGCTGGAAGCCTTTCGGCGGCCCGCCGTCTTTTGCGGCGAGTCCGTCGGCGTTGCGGAATGTCAGGACGATGTCATCGCCGTCAATCGCTGCGCCCTGCGGGATCGGCCCGCTCTCCACGATCCCTTTGGCGCCGTATGTACGGACGAGGGCAAGCCGCGCCAGCCGTTCACCGACGGTCTTCTTGTCCTTGGGGTGAATGTCCCTATGGTCGCCGGTGTCGATGGCTACGGCCGTCCCGCAACCGGGGACGCTTTCGCCCAGCGTCATTTGCATCCATCGCATCGCCCCACGCTGCGACTCGATCGGTTCTTCATGCGTTTCGCGCCATGAGGCGAGCTGGACGAGATAGATTGGCAATCCGTCCGGGTGCGTGAAGCGGGAGCGCCATTCTTCCGCCATGGCCCGGAACTTCTTCCCGTATATGGGTGCGCCTCGGTAAACATCGGCGCATCCCTGATACCAGATGGCACCCTTGATCGCCATCGGAAAGAGAGGATGGAGCATCGCGTTCCAACATGCCGCAGGGGTCTGGAAGTCAACGTCCTCGTCGCGCGGCTCCGGGGCGAATTCGAAGGCCGCGCAGCGCCATTCGCCCGCAAGCGCGATGGAGGAGCCATCGGCGAACCTCAGGCCAAGTTCATTCGGGTCGTCTGAGACGAAACCTCCGTCCATCTTCCAGTCGGTCGCCTCGACGGCGATGACGTTCCGCCCCTCTTTCAGGATTCCGGGCGGCACCGCGTATTGGCGAGGCTTGTCGTGGCGTTTGGACGATCCGACTTTGACGCCATTCACCCAGGTTTCGTCCTCGTCGTCGACTCTGCCAAGCGAGAGCGTCGCCGCCCCGGCGGCTTGGACGGCGGAAACCGTGAAGCCGCGCCGATACCAGACGCGGCCGTCAAAGTCCTTGCCGAGATGGCGCTCCATGGCCGCCGGGAGAGAGACCGTTTCCCATAAAGAGTCGTCGAAGTCGTCCGCATCGGCCCGGATGGCGCCCTTGGCGAGGCAATCTGCCTTCCAAGCGGCGTAGCGCTTTTCGAAGCCGTCCCTGCCACCGGCGGCGCGGAAAGCGGCAATGCGGGCGGCGGCGGCCTCGCATTCCGCCGCCTGGGCGCGTCCAATGGAGCGATACGCCTCGCGGGAAATCCATGTGCGTATGGGCGAACCGGACCAGGACGCCTCGATGAGTCCGATCGGGACGTCCGGCATCGCTTTGCGGAGCGCCTGACCGAAGAACCAGGCGCATGCGGAAAATGTCTTGGCATGACTGAAGCCGCTTCCCGTCCAGGCGGCCTGACGGGCCAGATTGGCGAGTGGCTCGTCGGAAACGGCGTCATGGTCGTCGAACAGGCGCATCAACGGGTCGTCCGTTTCCTCGATGTCTTCCTTGCCGCGCGTCAGGCCCCACGTGTAGTTCATGTCCATGTTGGACTGTCCGGAGCAGAACCAGACGTCGCCGAAGAGAATGTCGCGCGAAATCGCCGGTGCTCCAGGCAGGCAAACGGCTCGAAGCGAAAACGGCCCGTCGGCAGGATGCGGAGGCAGGACGGCGCTCCATTTTCCATTTGCGTCGGATGTCCCCGTGGCGGTGGCGACTTGGACGCCGCCACTATCAAGGAGGGCGACGAGCACTTCCGCGTTCGGCGCGGCCGCGCCCCAGAGAGGCAGCGCGCAGTCGCGCTGAAGGACCGCATGGTCGCCGAACATCGGCGCAAACGACACTGGTGCGACAGCCCCGGCTTTTACGCGTGCCGCCATTTTGATGGTGGCAATATCGCCGAATCCGGGGGCGAGGGCGGCGGTGCCGCGCCTGCGGAGCGTCGCCGTGGTTTCGCCGTTCGTCGTGGTGAAAACGTATTCGCCATCCCCAAGGTCGCGGAACCAGGCGCGACCGTCGGCATCGGCCCTGACGCCGGAAACGCCTCCGTCGGGCGCGATGGCCCAGACATCGGCGCCTGCCCCCGCACCTTCCACCATCGCCTCGGCATACTGCCCCGCGCGGAGCGGCGGCTGCGGGTGCAGTATCTCGCGGTATGCCTCGGCGACGGCGTTGCGCACGGCGACAGGGCGCGTCGGGTCGTAACAGTTCACGATCCAGACGGTGTTGCACCAGGCGTCCATGCGCATCGCGGTGTGGCGCGGTCCGGAGCCGGATCTGGACGGCCACTTCAGTTCAAACCACGGGTATTCGCGCGCGCCCATCCCGGCTGGAAGCGCCCCTTCGTTCGTGTAGGCAATGCGCTCGCTCTCCTTCATGCCCCACGGGTTTCCCTTGCCGCTTTCGTCTGCCACGGCATAGCAGTCCATGCCAAGCCCCATGAAAATCTGGCAGGGGGAGTCCTCCTCTTTGAGCAACGATGCAATCCGCCGGACCTTCTCCGCCTTCTTCGCGACTTGCGAGGGAACGGGGCCTATCCAGCCATCCCATGCCCCATAGCTGCCGTAGAGGATTTCACCCCATATCACAGGTCGGTATTCGTAGCGGCCCCGCCAGTTCACGATGGTCTTGGCCGGATGGAAGTCTGGGTAGTGGTAGTTGGCGGTGTCGCACGGCGGGTCGTCGAAGCAGCGCTGCTGATGGTTCAGCGTCCCCAGGTCGCCATCGCGCGTCACGACGATGTCCGGGTCGAGTTCCTTCATGAATGCGCTGTAGAGCGCCCCAATCTTGTCAGACCGCACGTTGTACTCGGCTTCCGCCGGCTTGTCCCAGGCCTGCGTGAAAATCTCGTTGTCGGTTGACCAGATCACGACCGACGGATGGTTGCGCATGGCCTTCCACCAGCGCCGGTAGTTTTCGAGGTTCCAGCGGTGCTCGTCGGTTTCCCGCCACTCCTCGAATGGGACGCGGTTCTCCCAGTTTGGTCCCGTACCGCGCCAGATGGGATACATCTGCGCATAAACTAGCATGCCAGACCTGTCCGCGTCGCGCACAAGCGGTACGCTCCAGAATGCGTTGCCATGCGTCCTGATGATGTTGACGCCGTCCTCCCGCAGCAGGTTCCAGACGATGTCGCGCACACGCCTCAGCTCGAACTTCGCGCTGCCCACGTCGCCCTGGAGGACGATACGCCTGCCGTTGAGGAAGAATTCTGTGCCGATAATCCTGAACTCCCTGAAGCCGAATGTCTCGCGGTGACGGTCGATGAACTTACCATCGAGGAAGAGTTCAGTCACCAGTTCGTAAAGGTTGGGGTCGCCGTATTTGCCGCCGATTCCCCAAAGTTTCGGATCGGCCCACTTCGCCGCCGTTTCGGCAATCCCTGTTTCTCCGGGGCGCACGTCAAGCGTGGACTCTGGAAGTTCAAGGCGCACGCGGCCATTTTCCACAACCATTGGGCGAAGCGTGAAGCTCCCAGCGGCGGCACCGGCGTTCACGACTTCCACGGAGACCGATATCGACGCCTTTTCCCAGCTCGTCCTTACGGCCACGCCCTCCACGCGCGCTTCGGGGCGGTATTCGACGTAGATGTCGCCGGGAATGCCGCTTTGGTTGCCGAACTTGACATATCTGCGCGCCGGACGCAGCTCGATTTCCAGTTCGTTTTCCCCTTGCCTCAATCCGGGGAGCGGGACGCGGACTTCGCCGACGATGCCGTCGTAGTCGCCGCAGTAGGCGCCGTTGCAGCGGAACGAAGCCTTGCCGAGAATTGCCTCGCAGACGAGTTCGGCCGCGTCTGTTCCGTCCCACTGGAAGCTCGACTTGTAGATGACCGGCTTTTGCGACTCGACAAGGAGCGGACTGAGCGACCAGTCCTCCCAGCCTTGGAGATTCCGACCCCTCCTGTCCACCGGGTAGTTCAGCCACAACTTGCCAGCGTCGCAAAACATGTTCGGGAGGTGAATCGGCGACCATGTTGCGCCGCCGTCGCGGCTTCCCCGCCAAATGCCGTTGATGCAGAGCCTGCGGCGACTTTCCCTGCGGGGTAGCGGCTCGTCGATGGAACGCTTTGCGCCAACAAGGTTGCCCTCGCGACGCCGCGCCAGCATCCGTTCCGCCTCGTCGAACGATTCCCGCATCCGTTCGCGGGCGGCATCTGCACGCACGCTAACCGCTTCTAGTGCGGACTTCGCCTCGGCAAGTCGCCTCTCCAAATCCTGCCGTTGCGATTCCAGTCCCGCCGCCTCCTTCTCCACTTCGCCCTCGGGCCTGGACGGATGCAGGGCGGCGGCTAGGGCGTCCAGCTCGGAACGCGCCACGTCGTTGCGAATGGCAAGGCCAGCCAGGGGCGCGCCGTCGGCGCCGCAGAGTTGGACGCAGAAGCCGCTTCCGCCCGCGACATCGACGATCTTGACGAGAAGTTTGTTCAGACCCTTGCGAATGTGGGCGCGATAGGCGAAATCTCCCGGCCTGACAGTCTGCGAAGTCTCCGCGCGCCCCAGCTCCATGTCGTTGAGCCACACGGCGTGGAAGTCGTCGGCCCCGACAAGCACCGCCGCATCGCGTTCGGCGTTGCTCTCGAAGTAGCATAGCGCGTAGAAGGCGAAGTAGTCCCTGACCTCAGGGAACAAATGTTCGGTATCGACCAGACCGTCAACGAACTCTACACGACGCCATGAGGCATCGACAGTAAATGTCTCCGTGCGCCCCCACTCGTTGGCGCTGCCGAGGCCGGCAATCAACTTCGATTTGTCGGCTATGAACTCGACGCTCATCGCGTCGCCTTCGCGCGGCATGGCGGCCCGCTCGCCACCAATGCCGGCGAGGAAGTCGGCGCGAAGGCCAAGCGTCGAGCCGTCGTCGGCCAGGTAGTTCGGATAGGGGCCTGAGACGAGCCATTCGCGGATGAAGGGCGCGTCGCTTACGCGGGGGAGGCGGAGCGGCGGATTGTTCCGTCCGAGGGGAGCCTGCGCGGTCGGGGGCCGCACCTCCGGCCGCCCGATGGGCGGAGGCGTTTTGTCTGCCAATGCATCCTCTTCCGCCGCTTCGCCCGCCATCATCCGCGCCGTCCGTTCGCGGATGACGGCGCTCTGCTCCGCCACGGCGATGGATTCTTCGACAGAGGCCAGTTCGGCTTCCAGCGCCTTGATTTCGGCAAGGAGCCGCGCGTTTGAGGTTTCGCCCGCCTCGCTCGACGCCGCGCAAGCCGGGAGCAACGCGCACAACGCCGCCACGCAAGACATACCCCTTGCCATGGCCGGCTACCGGATGGAAAGGACTGTCGGGGAGTGGAAACTCTCCACGACGGCGAAGAGTCCGAGATTGAACGTCTCGCCCGTGTTGGCAAGTCCCGCCGGCGATTCGATCACGTAGTCGGCGGGCACCTGCGCCGCTTCAAGGCGCGTGAGGCGCGTCCATTTCCCTTCGGCCGAATCGTATTTGTGCAGTTCGATGGAAGATCCGGGCTTCTGCACTTTGGTCTGGTCGTAGCGGAACGAGAGTTTCGCGGAAAGGGCGGACAGCACTTTGTTTTCGTCCTCGGCAGCCGTGCCGGTGAAGGTGCCGACCTTCCATGCGCCGAGGACGGACACTTCGCCCTTCAGTTCGTCCAGATGCACGTCGTCGCGGTCGGCGGCGTATAGTTCGGCGTATGCGTAGCATTCCTTGCCCGAATATCCGGAGCGGGTAAGTTCGACCCTTATTGAGTTCACAAGGTCGGGGCGTGCGCGATTGATGTCGCATCCGACACATTTTGCCCCCGATACAGCCGATCCAGCGCCGAAAAGATACGAAAACGGCATCTTTGCGACGCCTTTGCGCATGGCGCGCCATCCGCTGGTGTTGCCGGAGACGCCGACAAGTGCGTTCGTGACCTGGAAAACCTGCGAGAAGTCGAGCTCACGGGCGAACCCCTCGCCGTCTGCGACAATCTCGCCATTGCCAAGAAGAACCTGGATCCCATTGTATCGCGTGACTTCCGGAATATTGGTGATAACGCCCCATCCTCGGATCGCACCGAAACAGTCTCCGTCGATTGTTTCGCCGCCATCGCGGTAGGCGCCGAGGAATAACGAATCCCTCCTGCCCATTTGCGCCCCGCAGCAGATGGCGCCGCCGCGCAGCGCGATTTCACCACGTCCCTTCGGGTGGCCGGGATAGCCGCCCACATACCAGAAACCGTTTTTGAATGTGGCACCTTCCTGGACCTCGACTCGGCTTGTCACGGTGTTCGTCCCGCCGATGGCGACAATGCCCTGCGTGTCGTAACCCGCTGCGTAGTTGCCGCCGGAAAAGACGCCCCTCCTCACGATCAGTTCACCCTGGCCTTCGGCGCCAACGTAGATGTTGTGCGTGACGGACGATGTGGGGCGCGCGTCCCCGCCGTCCTGGACCCAGCGGCCGTATCCGCCCGCGCCGGATCCAATGACGATGTCATGGCTGGCGGTGATCGTCCCGGCGTTCGTGACGATGCCAAAGCCGTTTTCCTTGCCAACGGAAAATTCGCCCGCCTGGCTTGTCAGAGAACCTCCGGCTTCGACGACCAGGACGCCGCTGCGGCCCGTCCCGTTTTTCACGCCGCCGATGTCCGTGGAGACGGTTTTGACTACGCCATCCCCCTTTATAATCAGCGTCGATTGGCTTCCGGCAGTAGTGGTGCCGACCGCCAGAGCGTTGTTTCTCGCATAGCCGGCCAGCGTCGGGATGTCGTTTGTGACGATGGCCGTGACGCCCGGCGCATAGATTAGGACTTCGGTGCTTTTCGGAAGGGAATCCAAAGCCGTGGTTCCGCTCTCGTTTGACCACCAGTTGGCGACATTGTTCCAGTATCCGGACGCCGCGCCTCCGGCCGGTTTAAAGAATGCAGCCGCGCGTGCGCCGTCGGCCGCGACTATCATTGTTCCAACGCAGAGCGCGATTGCAGTGGATTTGCATATGTTCATTATGTTCCTCCGTTTTGCTGAGTTTGGTTAATGTTCGGGGTGAGAGTTCATTTGCGGAAGCGCTGGCCGTCGGCCGCGAGCCTCAGCGAAAGGGATTCATAGTCGATGTCCTGGACGGCCGCAGGCGATGCCGCCGCCATCGCGGCGGCGGTCCCGGCGGCCTGTCCAAGGGCGAAGAAGCATGGTTCCATGCGGATAGACCCGTATGCTATGTGCGACGCGGAGAGGCATACGGGAACGAGCAGGTTCTCGCACTCGGCGCGCTTGGGCACGAGCGCCCCGTATGGGATGCCGTAGGGATGGCCATTAAGCGACATCTCGATGTCGCCCTCGTTGTGGACGAACCCGTCGGCGCCGACCTGGCGCCGCACATGGTGGGAGTCGAAATTGTAGGCGCCTAGCGCGATGGGACGTGGCGCGTCGCGGCGCCCCGCGCAGACATCCTCGGTTACGACCTGTTCGCCAGCCATCCGCCTGGCTTCGCGGACGTAGAGCTGTCCCGGCCAGCCGCCGCCGGGGTCGGACGCGCTGAGAAACTCGTCCTTGCACGTCCCCCAGCGCGAGACCTCCGCGCGCACCTTTTCGGGAATGCGCGGATGGTTGGCGAGCGTCCACATGAGGCCACGCTGGTAGGCGAGGTGTTCGCGGAAAATCTCTTCTCGCCGCGAGTAGGAAGCCTCCGGCCATTCGTCGCTGCGTCCGATGAAGTCGGAAGAGAAGGCCTGGCGGTTGTTGGTGTCGGTCTTGCGGCACGGCATCCGCGAGTTGATCCAGCCAATCACCGGCTCCCGGTAGCCGACGGCCTCCTCAGGGTGCAGCGCCCGCTGCTCGTAGTCGCGGAAGAGTAGCTCATAGTCGCGCTCGTCGTAGTCCTCCGGCTTCGCAAACGGAATGCGGTTCTCCGGCGCGTCGGTGAGGCACATTCGGAAGCAGTATGCCTGCACACGACGGTCGCCCTGTCCGTCCTGCTCTGCGGGGTCGAACGGCTCCACTCCAGGCAGCAGTCCGCTCGCCGGATCGCCTTTGACGATGTGTGGATCGACGCCCGTGAAGAACTGGTGGTATTTCGCGCGCAAGCGCTGGACGCCATTGAGCGTCTCGCCGTAGAGCGAATTCGGCTCGCGGCCTATCGTGTAGGAGACGCCGGCCTCTGCCATGAGGTCGCCCTCGTATGTCGCGTCGATGAAAACCTTCGCCGAAATCGTCAGCCCCGACTCCATTTCTGCCGCTACGATGCGGCCGCCATGCCTGATGGCGCCGCCAGGACGGCGTAGCCGTTCCCCGCGCCGGATGTCGAGGCCGAAGCGCTTCTCCCAGCCTTCAAGGACTGCCAGCGCGGCCGACGGCTCGAACGTCCACATCGTGTCGCGCCCGCAAGTCCCCGCGCACTGCCCGTCGGGAAAATAGTCGGCCGCCGTTTCGAACTTCCAGTGTCTTGGGTCATCATACCATTCGCGGATGCCACGGTAGAATTCGCGCGCAATCCCGCCAAAGGCGTCCTTGTTGCCGATGTCGGTTTGGCCGAGGCCGCCCGTCGTCAGCCCGCCAATCCTGTGCGACGGCTCCACGGCGATGGGGTGCAGCCCCATTCGCAGAGTCTGGACGGCGGCCGCCATTCCCGCCGACGTGGCGCCATAGATCAGCACGTCGCAATCCATCCCAACCTCCAGGTCAGTCTTTGGCTCCTTCGTCTGCGGGACGCCCAAGCGCGTCCACCCATCGGCTTCCATCCCATGTGAGCGTCCGGCCCGTGGCCCGGTCGAAATACGTCTCCAAAAATTCCGGACAATCGGGACGTTCCATCCTCGAATGGTTGAGGTTCTCCGTGCGGAAATTGATTCCGCATCCGTCCTTCCAGAATTTCTTCAATCCAAACGCCTCGCCCTGCATGGTGTAGGAAATGAAGCCGTGCCAGTCGCCGGGAGTTTCCTCGACTGCCCAGGGCCCAGTGTTGTCCGGGCTGTCGGGAATGAATGCCGCGTTGAAGCGCTCGATGTTGAAGTCGATGGCCGTGAGGTGGCCCGTCCCGCCGAAAAACGGCAGATGCGCGTTTCCCTCGTCGCAGCAGTTGATCATCGTGAGGGTCTTCGCAGCGCGGCCCGTTGTCCGGTAGCCGTAGCAGCAGCGCGCGGCGGAGCAGTCCCGCAAGACGAGGTGGTCAACGCCCTGAAACAGGAATCCGGTATGGAGTCCGCCCACGTTCACGAAATCGTAGCCGATGCGCGCCATTTCGTCGTTCGAGTTGTGGAGCGAAATCACGCCAACCGAGCCCTTCGCCGGGGTGGCGGGCTTGCGGTGCAGGAACCGGTCGTCGAAATACTTTTCCGTGTAGATCCCAATCTGGGAGAGGAACATCGATCCGAAGCCGTTTCCGGAGATGCCGCAGATCGGCGCGGAAGCGTCGTGCAGAAAAAGGTAGAAGTTCGCGAAGTTCACGTTGTTCACGTGTGTCATCGAGAAAAAGGCGCCGCGCGACGGCGGCCGCTTCTCCGTTCCTCGGAATACGAACTTCGGCCCGCCGCCGCGCGCGGCCTCCACGGCGGCCTTGGTGACGTGGATCGAAACGCCATGGCGGGTGTTGTAGGATTTGTTCTCCGTTGTCCCCTCGAAGTTGATCGTGCGCGCGTCGCCGTCGTTGAAGCCAAAGAGTACGGCGGTGTCGCCCTCCTCGTCGAATGCGTCGAAGAAGTAGTCGCCGTCCGCCATCTTCAGCGTCCCGCCGAAACGCAGGCGCGAGATCGCCTCGTTGAAGAATCGCTCGTCGTTTTTTCCGGTGCAGACGAAATCCGCTGCCGCCTTGTCCCGGGCGGACGAGTTCGCGGCGGCCACCAAAAGAAAGCGGGGCGGGTCTTCTGCCGCTCCCGAATGGCAAGGCTCCACGGCTCCCGCTGCAACCGTCGCCGATGCAGCGGTAAGAAACGACGTCATGGCAAGGCCAACTTTCGCATTCATTGTTGATCTGGCGGGGGGTGGTGAAAACGTGTCGAATTATAAGGGGGACCATGACCGCGCTCAATAATGGAAAACGGAAATAAACCGTGTTTTTTACGAATGCCCATTCTGCTTGCAAATCTCGCCGCTCCGTGATTTACTTGGGGCATGAAACGGAAACGGGGCAGTCCTTTCAGAGTTCTGGCGGCTCTGTCGATGGAAACCAAGGCCGCGAGGGGGATGTCGGTGGGCATTCTTCGCTATGCGGCAACGCATCGGCGGTGCGAGGTCGTGATCGCGCATTCAGGCGTTTTGCCCCGGGGACTGCCAAGTCTCGGCGACTGGACGCCTGACGGCTTGATCAACGGTCCCATCGGCGCCGAGGCGGCCAGGCGGCCGTTCCGGGTCGGCGCCGAAGTTTTTCTTCTAGACGCTCCCGATGAACTGTCGGCGCGGGGGGACTGCGGGGTCGTCCTCTGTGATGATGCCGCGGCAGGGCGGCTTGCCGCCTCGCTCTTCGTCAGGCGCAATCTCCGCCACTTCGGCTTCGTCGGGGACCGGCGCAACGTCGAGTGGTCGCAAAGGCGCGGAGATGCTTTTGCCGGCGAACTGAGGCAGGGCGGCCATGAGGCGCCCTCGGTTTTCGAGATTCCGGAGGACGCCAAACTTCCCGAAGAGGAGAAGGTTCTTGCGGATTGGCTTGCCTCTCTTCCCAAGCCCTGCGGCGTCTTCGCGGCCACGGACTGGCGGGCCAAGCGGGTGCTGGACGTCTGCCGCGCCGCCGGGATCGACGTCCCGGGACTTGTCGAGGTCGTCGGCGTCGACAACGAGGAATACGTCTGCGAACAGTGCGTCCCGACGCTCACGAGCATCGAACCGGACTTCGAGCAGGGCGGCTACGAGGCCATGGAGCTGCTGGACGCGCTGCTGTCCGGGAAACCCCTCGGCAGGGAGGCGCGGATTCGCCGCTACGGGATGCGCGGAATCGTGGAGCGGGTTTCGACGCGCGACAACCGTGGCACGGCCCGCATCGTCAATCTGGCGCTCGATTTCATCCGCCTCCATGGCACCTCCGGCGGGACGGCGACCGATGTCGTAAAGGCCGCAGGCTGCTCGGCGAGCCTTCTGCAGCGCCATTTCCGAAAGGCCCTCGGCCGAACCGTTGTTCAGGAAATCCAGCGTGTGCGGCTCGAAAAGGCGTGCTACCTCCTGCGTCACACGGAGACGCCGATCAATGACATCGGCCATCTTTGTGGCTATGATGACGAATCCTGGTTCCGTGTCCTCTTCCGCAAGACATTTGGCGTCTCCATGCGCGACTATCGCAACCGTGCGCTTCCACCTGGCCGAAAACCCGAATAAGGCAAGCGGAAAGTAGGATGCAAATGGCGGCGCGCGCGCTGTGCGGGCCGCCGTGTGTAAGTTGCACGGCGGCGAATGGTCGGAAAATGTAAGATTTGCGGGCGAGGGGCAAGGAAAACGCGCGGATTTCCGCGTATGGCACGGCGGTTGCTCGACGGGTCTTGTCATGAAACTCATCATCGCCTACATCCAGCCCGAGCGGCTGAACGCCGTCAAGCAGGCGCTCTTCGCCCGCGAGATCTACAAGATGTCCGTCACCAACGCGCTCGGATGCGGACAGCAGGGCGGCTACGTCCACATGTATCGCGGCGCGACGGAGGAGGTCTCCCTCCACAAGAAGATGCGCCTCGCCATCGGAGTCAACGACGACTTCGTCGAGAAGACCGTCGAGGCGATCATCGAAGGCGCCCGCACCGGCGACATCGGCGACGGCAATATCTTCGTCCTCCCGATGGACGAATGCGTCCGCATCCGCACCGGCGAAAGAGGTCCAAGCGCGATCGGATAACGCCGCGCCCCTCGCTCGCTTGGCCGCTTCGCGGCTCGTCTCTGCAAACGGGAAGCGCATTTTCCGCTTGACTTGCGGGGCGGTATCTGCTGGAATCCACCTCGTCAACGAACAACAACGGAGACTTGTATGGCAACGGCGATCAAGGCGATTCCCACGCTCAGAGGCCGCGAGGCGCGTTCCTTTCTGCGCCGCGCGGACACGGTCGAACGTTCCCGGCAAGGGAATTCTGGGAATCGGAACGACCATCCGTTCTGCCGGATGGCCCGCGCGATTTTGAGTCGATCTGGCGTCGGCAAGTAAACCTGCTTCCGTTGGCCATGTCGTTTCTGGCGGACAAGTGCACGTTCTGCGAGCTGACGGAAGACGTTCTTTCCTTCTGTCGTCCGTTTTCCTGCGGAAACGAGGATTTGGACGACTTTTTCGCACATGACGCCACCCGCTACGCCCATTTTCTGATGGGCAAGACGTATTGTTTCCGCTTGGCGGACGATCCACGCCGAATCGTCTGCGCGTTCACTGTGTCGAACGATAGCATCCGCATCTACGATCTGCCTCGCGGACGCCGGGACCACATGAAAAGCCTAACCCACCACGAAAAGCCACTTCGCCGCTATCCGGGCGTGTTGATCGGCCGGCTCGGCGTGGGAACCGGTTTCGCGGGTGGCGGGATCGGAAGCGAAACGTTGGACTTCGTCAAAGGCTGGTTCTACTCCTCGGAAAACAAGACCGGTTGCCGGTTCGTCATTGTCGACGCCGTAAACGAACCCCGCGTCATTTCCTTCTACCGCAAAAACGGATTCGTTTCCCTGTTCTCTTCGGAAGAACAGGAGTTCCTATACACCGGAGGCAAGAAAGGAAACCCCGTCGAACTGTCGACCCGCCTTCTGTATTTCGATCTTCTTGAATTGCAAAAATCGGATTCCTGCCTTTCTCCCCCCCATTGAGCATTGCGCATTCCGCATCGCGCATTGAGGACCACCCCGCCACCCAGCACCCTTTGGCAACAAACGAACCAGCTTGCTAACTGCAAGCGTCGCCATTCCGAATCCGTGGAAAGATCTCGCTGACGACACAAGCAGGAACGCGCACCCGCGCGTCTTCCTCCACGTGTTTCAGCGAAGGCCTTTCCACGGAGCCTGGAATGGGACATCGGAGGAAGGCGCTTTCTTTTTGCCTTGGCGTTGGAATCCGGAATCAACACAACCACAAGGTAGAGCAGTCCATCATGAAAAACAACCAAATAGCCATTATTCGAAAGACCATCAAAGTGATTATTGCCGCTTGTTGCGTTTTTTGGGCCTATCAAATCATAACGCTTGCGATGCTGAAGCGTGAAATCTCTCTTTCCGAGCACCAAATTGCTGCCGCAAAGGAAAGTCAGACACACTGGGAAAACCAAGGACAAAGCATAAAAGCCGAAATCGATGAAAAGAATTCTTGGGGAAGCGTAGTAGCAGGCTTCGGCGAATCATTCTTCAACGGGTTCACGTTCGGAGTATTTGATAGCGATGGAATATTTGGCCCCAGTCGACGTCTGGAGCGTTGGGAATCAGATATAAGAAGCAGAATCGCCGAGGTTCAAACCGGATATGAGAACGCAACACGAGAACTTGAAACGGCGCAAGAGCGACATATGTCTGCAAGTGCCGCGTTACAACATAAAGTCTCAGCTCGTAACATATCTGGAATTGTAGCCGTAATCGCTATTCTTGTTCTTGTCTATCTTCCGAAGTCTAGCAAGACAGCATCGTAGGAAGCGCTTATTGGACGAGTCCTCTCCACCAATCAGCACATACCATCAATATTGCACGCCCTCCGCGTGAGGCCTATGGCGAGGTCTGCACCCCGCCACACGCAGTCCAAGCGAGAACGCCGCTGCGGCTCGGTTGTTTCTCTGCGTTCTCTGTGTGAGAACAAACTCCGCGGCCTCCGCGTTCTCTACGTGAGAATCAACCCCCAGAGCTCTCTGCGTGTAAAGATCCTTGCCCTTTCCTTTCGGGAAATGTAAGCGATTCCGGGCCAAGCACGTGAAACCGCGCGGATTCCCGCGTGGCACGGCGGTTGCTACCTCGCAAGTCCGACGGGGCCGGCGCCTCGCGCCGGCCCCGTCGGGCGTTGTTGCTCCGCTTCGATTCAGCAACCCCGCCTCACAATAAATTTCGGGACGCCGCGAATCCGTGCGGCGGCGCAACGGCGACCGGGTTGGGCCGGAGAGGGGCGTCCGCGTGATTTGCGGGCGATTCTAGCGATGGCCCGCCTCCGCTGTCAATCCATGAAATGTAAAACCCCGCGCCGAACTTTACAAAAGATGTAAAAAAAAACCTCCCGAACATGCCAATTCGCCGTTGGCATGGTGGTTGCTTTCACAAGGCCGACGGCGGCGGCCAAGGTGGTCTGCCGCGATGTCAGCGAGGTAATACCAACCATGACGGAAGAAGCAAGGAAGGCCACGGATTTCGGGGCCGACGTGTTTGGCGACGAGGCGATCAGCACCTATTTGAGCAAGGATACGGCGCGCAAGCTTCAGGCGACGATTCGCGAGGGCAAGCCGCTCGATCCCTCGATTGCCGGCGAGGTGGCTCACGGCATCCGGCACTGGGCGATGGACCGCGGCGCCACGCACTACACGCACTGGTTCCTTCCGATGACCGGATCGACGGCCGAAAAGCACGATTCGTTCCTCGAAATCAAGGACGGCGAGCCGATCATGCAGTTCAGCGGCAAGAACCTGATCGTCGGCGAGCCGGACGCCTCGTCGTTCCCGTCCGGCGGCATTCGCTCGACGTTCGAGGCGCGCGGCTACACGGCCTGGGATCCGACAAGCCCCGCGTTCATCAAGCGCCATTCCAACGGGGCGACGCTCTGCATTCCCACCGCCTTCTGCGCCTACACGGGCGAATCGCTCGACAAGAAGACTCCGCTTCTCCGGTCGATGCAGGCGCTCGACAAGTCGTTGAAGCGGCTGATGCGGCTGTTCGGGCGCGAAGAGGCGCACACGGCGTGCACGCTCGGGGCGGAGCAGGAATACTTCCTCGTCGATAGGGAATACTGGAAGAGGCGCCCCGATCTCGTCCTCACCGGCCGGACGCTCTTCGGCGCGGCGTCGGCGAAGGGCCAGCAGCTGGAGGACCACTATTTCGGGACGGTTCCCGATCGCGTCCTGTCCTTCATGAACGACGTCGAGCGCGAGCTCTGGAAGCTCGGCATCCCGGCCAAGACGCGCCACAACGAGGTGGCCCCGGCTCAGTTCGAGCTGGCTCCGCAGTTCGAGGAGCTGAATCTCGCCTGCGACCACAACATGCTCGTGATGGACACGCTCCGCAATGTCGCCGACAAATACGGCATGAAGTGCCTGCTTCACGAGAAGCCCTATGCCGGCGTCAACGGCTCCGGCAAGCACAACAACTGGTCCGTCGCCTACGGCGGCAGGAATCTTCTCGACCCGGGCTCCAACCCCGACGAGAACGCGCTGTTCCTCACGATGCTCTGCGCCGTGATCGAGGCGGTCGACAAACACGCCGACATCCTGCGCGCCTCCGTCGCCGGCGCGGGCAACGACCACCGGCTCGGCGCGAACGAGGCGCCGCCGGCGGTCATCTCGATCTACGTCGGCGACCAGCTCGCGGAGGTCCTGGATCGCCTGGAGAAGGGCGGCGGCGCCAAGTCGAAGGGTGGCGGCGCGATGCAAATCGGCGTGGACACCCTCCCAGCGATCCCGAAGGACGCCACGGACCGCAACCGCACGTCGCCGTTCGC
>DJYI01000111.1:0-37235 GCA_002448475.1 Verrucomicrobia bacterium UBA6982 | reverse complement strand
GGCAACAAGTTCGAGTTCCGCGCACCCGGTTCGAGCGTCTGCTGCTCCGGCCCGATGGCGGTGCTCAACACCATCGTCGCCGAGGCGGTCGACAGGATCGCGGGCGAACTGGAGAAGGCGGGCGTGGCCGGGCGCGCGAAGCCGGGCGAGCACACGCCGGCGTTCCACTCGGCTTTGCAGAAGATCCTCCAGTCCTCGCTGAAGGAACACAAGCGCGTCGTTTTCAACGGCAACGGCTACGAGGCGGAGTGGATGGAGGAGGCCGCGCGGCGCGGACTGCCGAACGCGCCCGACACGCCGTCGGCGCTGGAGGCCTTCGCCAACCCGGAAAACGCCGCGCTTTTCGAGCGATACGGCGTCATGACCGCGCGAGAGCTGCAAAGCCGCCACGAGATCCTGCTGGAGGACTACTCCAAGAAGATACGCATCGAGGGCGCCTGCGCCCGCGACATCGCGGCGGAACTGGTTTTCCCGGCCGTAAAGGCGGAGTTCCTCGAAACCGCCCAGGCGCTTGCCGCCGCGGGAAGCGTCGAAGTCTCGTCGGGCATCTCGGCCCTCCGCGCCGATCTCGTCCTGCTGGGCAAGGGGATGGACGCGCTGAAGGAGAACATCGATCATCTCAACGATGCCCTGTCCGCCGGCGATACCGACGTGATCGTCTCCGAAACCCTGTCGTTGCGGACCACGGTGGATTCGCTGGAGCGCCTGGTCTCCGCCTCGCGCTGGCCCCTGCCAAAATACCGCGACATGCTGTTCCTCTACTGATCCGCCAATGAAACTCATCATAGCCTACATCCAACCCGAACGGCTCAACGCCGTCAAGCAGGCGCTCTTCGCCCGCGAGATCTACAAGATGTCCGTCACCAACGCGCTCGGATGCGGACAGCAGGGCGGCTACGTCCACATGTATCGCGGCGCGACGGAGGAGGTCTCCCTCCACAAGAAGATGCGCCTCGCGATCGGCGTCAACGACGACTTCGTCGAGAAGACCGTCGAGGCGATCGTCGAAGGCGCCCGCACCGGCGACATCGGCGACGGCAAGATCTTCGTCCTCCCGATGGAGCAGTGCGTCCGCATCCGCACCGGCGAGTGCGGTCCGGAGGCCATAGGGTAGCTGAAATGTTGAATGGTTGAAAAGTTGAAAGGTTGAAAGGTTCAAGCAAGGGAACGCAAGATGGAAACGGAAATCATGCCAACGGAAGTGCAGGCCAATCTCAATGTCGTATGGACGCTCGTCGCCGGCATTCTCGTCTTCACGATGCAGGCGGGTTTCGCGCTGGTGGAGACCGGCTTCACCCGCGCGAAGAACGCGGCGAACATCATGATGAAGAACCTGATGGACTTCGCAGCCGGCTCGCTGGCCTTCTACATCCTCGGCGCCGCGCTGATGTTCGGCGCGTCGAAGCTAGGGGGCGTCCTCGGCTGGGGCGGCATCTGCATGCCCGGGCTCGCGGAGGGCGAAGGCTCCTGGAACTGGACCTTCCTCTTCTTCCAGACGATGTTCGCCGCGACGGCCGCGACGATCGTCTCGGGCGCGGTCGCCGAGCGCATCGAGTTCAGGAGCTACCTGATCTACTCGATCCTTGTCTCGTCGGTCGTCTATCCCGTGAGCGGCCACTGGATGTGGGGCGGTCTGGCGGGCGAAGGCTCGGCCGGGTGGCTGGAGGCGCTCGGCTTCCACGACTTCGCCGGCTCCACGGTCGTGCACAGCGTCGGCGGCTGGATCGCGCTGGCGGGCGCGCTCGCGCTCGGGCCGCGGCTCGGCAAATACCGGCCCGACGGCTCCGCCAATCCGATCCCAGGCCACTCGCTCGTCCTCGGCACGCTCGGCGTGTTCCTCATCTGGATCGGGTGGTTCGGCTTCAACCCCGGCAGCTACACGGCCGGCATCGGTTCCATCGGCCGCGTCGCGATGACGACGAACCTCGCCGCCTGCGCGGGCACCGTCGCCGCGCTCGCGACGGCGTGGGCGGTCATGGGCAAGCCCGACCTCACGATGGCGCTCAACGGGTCGCTGGCGGGACTCGTCGCCATCACCGCGCCGTGCGACCTCGTGACCGCGAACGCCGCCATCGCGATCGGCCTCGTCGCGGGCGTACTCGTCGTGCTCTCGGTCTTCGCGCTCGACAAGCTCCACGTCGACGACCCGGTGGGCGCCGTCTCGGTGCACTGCGTGAACGGCGTCTGGGGCACGCTCGCCGTCGGCCTCTTCGCGGCCCCCGTCGCCGCCGGCTACGGCAACGCCGCGCCCGGTCTGCTCTATGGCGGCGGCCTGCGTCTGCTCGGCGTCCAGGCGCTCGGCGCGCTCTGCACCGCCGCGTGGGCCTTCGGCACCGGCGCGGCGATCTTCTTCTCCCTCCGGTGGGCCGGCATTCTGCGCGTTCCGGCCAAGACCGAGCTCAAGGGCCTCGACCTCGTCGAGCACGGCCAGGACGCCTACGCCTCGTTCCAGTTCTTCAGCAACACCTAAGTCCTTTCCCAATGGCCAAATACGTCTTCATCACCGGCGGCGTCGTGAGTTCCCTCGGCAAGGGGGTGACGAGCGCGTCGCTGGCGCTGCTCCTCAAGAGCCGCGGCTACCGCGTCTTCATGCAGAAGCTCGACCCGTATCTCAACGTCGATCCCGGGACGATGTCGCCCTACCAGCACGGAGAGGTGTTTGTGACCGACGACGGGGCGGAGACGGACCTCGACCTTGGCCACTACGAGCGCTTTGCGGGCGTCACGTGCACGAAGGCGAGCAACTTCACCTCCGGGCGCATCTACTCGGCCGTCCTTGCGCGCGAGCGCGCCGGGGGCTACCTCGGCGGGACGGTCCAGGTCGTGCCGCACGTGACGGACGAGATCAAGTCCGCGATCCGCTCGGCCGCCGAACCGCACGGCGCCGAGCCGGCTCCTGACATCGTGCTTTGCGAAATCGGCGGCGTCTCGGGCGACATCGAGTCGCTGCCGTTCCTCGAAGCCGCGCGCCAGTTCCGCTTCGAAGTCGGCCCCGACAACGCCTGTTTTGTCCACCTCACGCTCGTGCCCTACCTCAAGGCCGCCGGCGAGCTCAAGACGAAGCCGTCGCAGCATTCCGTCGGCCAGCTCCGCGCCATCGGCATCATCCCCGACATCCTCGTGTGCCGCACCGAACGCACGATCCCGCAGGAGCATCTCGACAAACTGGCGCTCTTCTGCAACGTCCGCCGCGAGTGCGTCATCGAGGAAAAGGACGTGACGGACTCCGTTTACGCCGTGCCCCGGGAGCTGCGGGAGCAGCATCTCGACGAGCGCGTCCTCGCGCAACTGCGGCTTGAGGCGCGGCCCATCCGGCACACCGTGTGGGATTCGCTTGTCCGCAAGGCGACGCGACCGCGCAAGGGCACGTGCCGCATCGCGCTCGTCGGCAAATACATCGCCATCCGCGACGCCTACAAGTCGATCCACGAGGCGCTTCAGCACGCCGGGATGGCCTGCGACTGCCATGTCGAAATCGTGCCGATCGAAGCGGAGACGCTTACGCAGTTGAAAGGTTCAAAGGTTGAAAAGTTGAAAGGCTTTGGCGGACTTGCCGGGATCGACGGCATCCTCGTGCCGGGCGGTTTCGGCGCGCGCGGCGTCGACGGCAAGATTGCGGCGATTCGTTTCGCGCGAGAAAAGGGGATCCCTTTCCTCGGCATCTGTCTCGGAATGCAGTGCGCCGTGATCGAGACGGCCCGGAACCTCCTGGGATGGAAGGACGCCAATTCGACGGAGTTCGACGCGACGACCGCGCATCCCGTCATCGATCTCATGCCCAACCAGCGCGGCGTCGTGGGCACCGGCGGAACGATGCGCCTCGGGGCGTATCCGTGCGTTTTGGAGAAAGGCTCGCTCGCCGCGAAGTTATATGGCCGCAAAGAACGCAAAGAGCACAAAGTCTTTGTGGACTCCGTGTCCGTTGTGGCTAAAAGCAAGATGGTTGTCTCTGAGCGGCACCGCCACCGCTACGAGTTCGCCGCTCGAACCGAGATGCAAAAGGCGCTTGAGGCGGGCGGGCTGTGCGTGAGCGGGCTTTCGCCCGATCGCTCGCTCGTCGAAATCGTCGAGCGCCGGGACCATCCGTTTTTCATCGCCTGCCAGTTTCATCCCGAATTCAAGTCGCGCCCCACGACGCCGCATCCGCTCTTCGTCGGACTCGTCACGGCGGCGCTGGCGCACAAGTCCTCCGACTAGAGCGGTTTCAACGATTTCGTAGCCGTTTTCGGCAGGGACGTTTCCACGAATTGTCCGAAATGGCGGACGCGCCGTGGGCGCGTCCCTACCCCGAAAAGGCTGCACTTTTCGTGGAACCGCTCTCGTCCAGCACCATCACGGCCCCCATGGGACGCGGGGCAGGAAGGGTTTCGCCCGGTGCCAGCGTGACCGGGGCCGTCGCAGGACGGAACGGGATGTCCGCGTGCTGGCGGCCGTCGGCTTCGGTCCAGAGGTTGAAGCCGTCTGCCGCGGGGTCGAGCGAACGCGCGCCGTAGCGCGAGCCATCCGCAAGACGCCAGTACGATTCGTTGCCGCCCTTCCAGACGTTCACCGGCGTCGGGACGCGCTTCGGCGGCGCGTTTCCGCCCGCGAACGGGCAAAGGAAGAGTTTCTGGATGGAGAGCGGGACCGTGCCGATGTTCCGCACGGAGAGGATTTCGGCGAGAATTTCGGGTGAATCCGGCGCCAGCGTGAAGCGGAGGGTGACGGCGAAGGCCGGGCGGGCCGCCCGGAGGTCGGACCCTACCGGCTCGCCGGGACGGCTCGCCCCACCACCCGGCAGGGCGCGATCTCCGAGCGCGCCGCCTTCCCCCACCAACACAACGGACCGGCAACCGTCGGGCGCTTCTTCGGGCGTGGCGGAGACAAGCCGCGTGACGGGTGGCCAATCTGGCGCCGTCGTCATGACGAGCGCGTTGCAGCGGCCGTACACGCGGCCTTCGCGCGCGACGTCATCGACCATCGACGGCGATCCGATGCACCCGGAAAGGTGGACGAGGCCGTTGGAGAGGGTCCAGCGGCCGTCGTTTTCGCTCGCGAAAACGACGGAGGGTGGAGTGACGAGAGACGGGTGACGAGAGACGAGCGCTTGGTTCGCCTTTGCAAGAAAACGCTCGCGTTCGGATGTCATCGGGGATGCGGCCTCCGGCCGCGTCGTGCCGGAGACGCGGCTGAAAGCCGCATCCCCGGGATCGGCGAGCCGTAGCGATGAGCCTGAGGCGTGCACCCGCGCGAACATCTCCGTGAGGGCGGCGTAGGGCACGCCCTCCTCGCTCACGAGGCCGTAGTTGCAGTCCTCGTGGAAATACTTGTTGAAGCCGAGGGCCGGCTGGTCAACCCACATGAACCAGGCGTGGCCGACCATGAAGGGCAGGGAGAGCATGGTCCCGAGGCAAAGTTCCGCCGCCTTCACGCGCTCGGCCTGGGTGCGGAAGCGCTGACCGGCGCCATCGGAGCAGGGGCGTCCCGCGTCGAGCGCGGAAAAGCTCCATTCCGTAATCAGGAGCGGCGCGCCGCACTTCTCGTGGAATGCGCGGATGGCGTCCACGAGCGGCGGGCCGTCCTTGCGCGTCAGCATGACGCCCCGGTCGAGATCGGCCCAGGGGTAGTAGTTGAACGTGACGATGTCGCAGTGGCGCGCCGCCGCCTTGAGCACCACGTCGCTCGCGCCCATGCCGGCGAAGCGGCAGCCCAGCACCATGTGGTTCGGGTCGTGGCGGCGGATTGCGCCGGCCGCCACGGAGAAGTAGCGCTCCGCGACAAGCGCGAGGAAGGCGATCTTGGTCTCGCGGGGAATCTCGCGCTGAGCCGCAGGGAGATTCGTTTCAGCCACAAAGGACACAGAGGCCACAAAGTCTTTGTGTTCCTTTGTGTTCTCTGTGGCTAAAAAGCTTTCCAGCGCCTTCCGCGCGCTGTGTCCGGGCGGCAGGGCGGCGACGGCGTCGAACATTCCCTCGTCGCGGTTGCGGGAGACGCCGCCCCAGGAGAGTTCGTTGTCGAGGTAGTAGCCGAGAAGCCCCGGATCGTCGCGGTGTTTTGCGGCGGCGCGGGCGGCGGCGAGATCCCATGCCGCCTCGAAATCGGGGTGGAAGACATTGGGGAAGGCGGTGCCGGGGCGGTGGAGTCCGGGTGCTATGGCCTTTTCCTCATCCTCGTGGGAGAGCCGGTAGCCGACGTTGAGCATTGCGGCGTGGGCGAAGCCGCGTGGGGCGAGGAGGGCGTCGTCGCAGCCGGAGCCGAGAAAGTTGAAGCCCCAGGCGTGGAGGCGGTCGGCGGTTTCGTCGGCCCACGCCTCGCGGGAGGGGTAGTTCGTCTCGACGAAACGCCCGTAGGGCGAGAAGCCCAGCGCCTCGCAGTGGAATCCGGCGGGCCAGACCCAATCGACGCCCGCGAGCACGACGCCGCGCCCGTTCGGGTCGATGGCCCAGTCGCGACCGTCGATGTTCTCCACGTGAAAGAAGCCCGTAGCTTTGCCGCGGACCTCGGCGGCGGCGGATGCCGCCGTCGCAATGCACAATGCAAAAAGCACAATGCAAAAAGACGGATGTCGGGCGCGGGCATTCACGGGTTCGTCGGCGTCGGTTCGGGGTCGTCGAGGAAGCCCTTGGCGGACAGGAACTCCCAGATGCGGTCGAGCCACGTGTAACTGCCGGTGCCGGGCGAGGCGGTGCGCTGGAAGCAGTGGTTCCGCTTGGCGAGGGTGTGGACTTCGCCCTGGATGCCCATGCGGCGCAGCTGCTCCCATGCGGCGACCGAGTTCATCGCCGCCCAGCCGTCCGCGTCGCCGTGAAGGAAGAGCATTGGCGGCGTGTCGGGGTCGAAGGAGAACTCCGGCGCGAGGCGGGCGTCGGGACGATTCCCGCCGCCGGAGTTCGGATTCTCCAGTCCGTCGGTCAGTCCGTAGGCCGGGTAGATGCAGACGGCCCACTGCACGGCGCAGGAGACGCCCTTCAGGTCGTCGAGGGGCCGGTATGCCCGGTGCCGGCTGCTTGTGGCGGCCATGAGCGCAAGGTGCCCGCCGGCGGAGGAGCCCATGACGCCGATGCGGTCGGGGTCGAGGCCGCGAGCGGCTGCCTGCGAGCGGACGAGGCGGATCGCGCGCTGGACGTCCTGCCACGCGGAGACGTACTTGGCGAGCGGCGCGGCGGGCCTCGGTGTGCGGTAGCGCACCGTGACGACCGTCATTCCCTTTTCGTTGAGATAGCGCCGCGCGGGGGCAACCTCGAAGCCGCCCGTGTCGTTGCCGGTGTAGCAGCCGCCCGACCAGATCATCTGGATGGCTCGGGTCGTGAGGTTGGTCGGGACGTGCCACTCGATATGCGGATCGCACTGGTCGGGCTGGACGTCGGGCATCAGGCCCGCGGGCCAGATGCGTTGCGTCTCACTTGTCGCCCGGGCGGCGTCCGAGGCGTAGCGCTCCATGATCTGGACTTCGGGGCCGACGGGGCCGAGGATGTCCATCTGACGGAGGAACTCGACGGCGCGGTCGAGGCCGTGCGCACCGTGCCCCTTGTCGGGGAAGAGGTGGACCTCCGCCGGGACTCCCTTCGCGCGGAGGCGCCGGTAGAGGCGCGTGGAGGCGAGCGGGGAGTAGGCGTCGGCGCCTCCGTGCAGCAGGCACATCGGGGCGGTCCTAGCGTCGAAGGCGAAAACGGGGTCGAGGACGATGTCGGGGCCGTCGCCCTCGCGGGCGTTCGGCCCGACTAGGCCGTCGGAGAGAACGTAGGCAGGCGCGAAGGCGACCGCCCAGTTCAGATGGCAGGGCACGTCGTCGAGGTCGTCGGTCCGGGGGTTGGCCGGCGACAGCGCGCTCGTGGCGAGGAGCGTCGCCAGATGCGATCCGGCGGACATCGAGACCGTGCCGATCTTTTCCGGGTCGAACCCGCGCGCGGCGGCCTGGGAGCGGACGAGGCGGACGGCGCGCTGGCCGTCCTCCCAGGCGCTTTGGTAAATCGGGAGCCCCTTGGGGCGGGGTGTCCGGTACACCAGCGAAACGCACTGGCAGCCGAGTTCGGTGAAACGCTTGCGCCATTGCCGCAATAGCCCGACGTCGCAACAGTTCTGGTAGGCGCCGCCGGAGACCAGAATCGCGCAGACGCCGTTGCGCGTCTCCGGTGCTGGCGGGTCATGCCACTCCAGGTAAGGCTCCGCATGGGCGGCACGGTCGAAGCCCGGTTCGCCCGCCTCGTTGGCCAATGCGGCGATCTGGTGCGGCTGGCGGTCGGGCATCGCGCCGGCGTGCCAAAGGGGTTGGCGTTCGGCGGCGGCGGACAGGGCCGCCGCCGCAAGCGCGAAGGACAAAGGACGAAGGACGAAGTTCATTTGCATGGCGGTGTTCGCTCGATGCTGGAAAGATACTCCAAACGGTCGGCGACGTAAACCATGCAGTTGACCCAGTCGCTGCCGCCGCGCGAGTCGAAGTAGGTGGGGATCGTGCCGTCGGCGCGCTGGTTGCGGGTGATGTTGTCGGCAAGGGCCCTGGCCTTTTCAAGGTAGATGGCGTCGCCGGTGGCGCGGTACGCGGCCGCGAACGCACCGATCATGTCGCCCATCGAGGCGTCGATGGGCGTGTAGTAGTCATATTGCTCCAGCGCGGTCGGCGTCTTCCAATGCTGCCAGTCCATGTGGTGGATGGGGGCGGACCACACGGTGAACTGGTCCTCGCACCAGTCGACGATTTCCAGCGCCTCGGCGTTGCGCCCCATCTTGAAGAGGCGCAGGGCCGTGTCGACGGCGACGCCCTTCTGGAGGTTCTGGTAGGGAGGCATGGGATCCATGTCCTCGAACTGCCCGTCCCAGTTCCAAGTGGCGAGCGGTTCGCGCTCAATGAACGCGAAGGCGCGGTCGCGGGCGGTGGCGAAGTCGGCGGCTTCGCCGGACAGCGACCGGGGGTCGGCGAGCCCCGAATTCCCTGCCGGTGAAACGGCGGCGATGGCTCGGTCGAAGGCGCCAAGCAGGTAGCGGCCGGGCAGAAGGCGGTTGGCGCGGACGGGCGAGCCGTCGCTTTCGCGTACCTTGAGCGGCCACGTGCCGTCGTCGCCCTGGAGCCGGACGTAGGTGCGCAGGATCGCCAGCGCGGCGTCGCGGTACTTCGTCTCCCCGGTGGCCTCTGCAAGGTCGAAATAGGCTTGGGCGGCGTGGGCGGGATAGCTGAGCATGTTCTGCCCGGCGTAGTTCACGGCCACGTCGCGGCGGTCGCCCCAGTAGGTGGGCGGGAAGTTGGCGAGCGGCGCGCCATCGGGCTGGGAGTGCGCGATGAGCCAGTCGGCCATCTTGCGGGCAATGGCTAGGGCGTTTTTGCGGGCCGCCCGGAGGTCGGCCCCTACCGGTAGGACGCGATCTCCGAGCGCGCCGTCCTCCGCGAACCTGCACAGCGCCCGGATCATGGAGCTGAGGATCTTCGCCGGGTAGCAGTAGAGATCATAGCCCTCGGGCGGGTCGTCGGAGGTCAGCCACGCCTGCACATGCGGGAGGTTGTACACGGCGGCATAGACACGCGCCGCGGCGTCGCGATAGTCCCGCGAGGCGGCGGGGTATGGACCGTGGAACACCGCAGCGCGGTAGAAGCGCCGCTCGGAGACCGGTGCGGAGAGCGGCGTCCCGTCCTCTCCGAGAGCCTCTATGCGGAGAGTGTAGTAGCCGGGGGCGAGGGAATCCCAGACATCGCCGGGCACCGGGAGCCAGGGATGCGGGGCCAGCCAGGTGGCGATTTCCTCGACAGCCTTCGATGGCTCTCGTTGGCCTTCGAGGGCAAACCGCCACCCACTCGCCCCCTCCACCTCGCCGAACTCGAACGCCTGCGGGTGGATGAACGCCCTGGCGTGGGCGTTCCAGAACGGGCGGACGCCCGGGGCGCCCGCGCGGATCGGGCTCTTCGCCTGTTCGCGTGCCGCGGCGTTGATGGCGGGCCAGTCGGTCGCGTTCGCAACGGCGACCAGTGAGGACAGAGCGCACATGGCTGCGAGTTCTACTTTCATTTCGAATTGTGGCGTGGCGAGCATTAAGCCAGATGTCAGCGGACAACCATGACGAAGGGACTCGACACCCAGCTCTTGAGCGTGAAGACGATCTGCGGGGCGCAGGAGACGCCCTGCGACCGCTCGCGCGAAATGATGCCGAAGTTCCACTGGCCGCTGCTGTAGGCTGCGGTGTGCAGCGTAATGTGCGTGTCTCCCTTGGCGCGCGCCGTGCGGATCGCGCCGGCCACGTCGAACTCCACGGGCACGTTCGCCGTGATGTCGCCGGATTCGGCGACGATGTGGAAGCCGAGTTCCGTTTCCAGAGGGCGCTTCCCGTCGGGATGGTTGCCGTATGCCTGCGGCGTCGCCCAGCCGTTGCCGAACACATCATTCCAGGCCGGTGCGTTCGCGTCCGACCACTCGAAGTCGGGATATTTGAGGAGGTCGAAATGCGCGTTGGCGCTGACGCCATCGGCGTTGCCCGTGGGATACAGTTTCAGCATCGCCGACGTGAAGTTTTCCGGCATCTCCGCGAGGTCGAAGCGGTAGAATCCTTCGCGGACGGCACCGCTGTTTTCAAGGCCATCGTATTTGTGGACGAGCGACGCCGCCGTGCCGAACGATGTGTTGGCGTTGCCGCCGTTCTGCACGTAGGTGTCGGCGCAGGCGAAGACCGTCTTTTTCGCATCCAACGCAACGGTGGCCTCGACGGCGGTGGAGGAGCCGTCGGCGGCGTCGTAGCCGGTGATGCGGTAGGTGTGCAGGATCCCTGGCTCGGCGGTTCCGTCGAGGCAGGACGCCTCCGAAAGGCCCGATGCGACCGTCTTCCAGGAGCCGTCGCCCTTCTGGCGTTCGACCGTGTATTCGCCCTGGCCAGAAGGAAGCGCCGTCCACGCGAGGCGGAGGGCGGGCGTCGCGCCGCTTTCGTCAAGCGAGGCCGTGACGCGATGGCCAAACGTGGCGTCGGGGTCGGGGAAAATCAGCACGGCGGGAGAACCGCTTTCCCCCTTGTAGATTTCAGGCCAGCTGTTGTTGCTGAAAAGGCCGAGCGTGAGCATCCGCCCCGCCGACGCCGCCGCCCGGGCGGCGGCGGTGACGTCAACCTCGAAATACGTGCCGCCGGCCTTGTCCTGCACGAGCCTCACGGACGCAACTTCGCCGTCGAGCGCCGTGCCGTCCACCACGGACGCCGGCTGCGGGAACCACGGTCCGGTCGTGTTCCACGTGAGGTTGGTCGCGTTCCAGCGGTCCGTCGTCCACGCCGCCACGCGCAAGGCGCCCGCGTTGGCCGCGACCGTGTCCCGCGACCGGACGCGGAAGCGCACGTAGGCCGCGTCGTCAAGTCCCGCCGGATCGAAGAGCATCAGTCCGTATTCCACGTTGTTGCCGGTGCAGCCGATCTGCAGGTAGTCCCAGTTGCGACCTTCCATCCACGGGAAGTAGGCCGTATCCTTCCCGTATGTGCCGACGAACGTCTCCTGTTCGGGCTTGCGGGTCGTGAGCGCGGCGTCCACGCTGGGCGTGACGAGAAGGCGCGGACGCCAGGCGTCCGTGGCGCAGTCCTTCGTGTAGAAATCGAAGTATCGCGGGGCGGACGGATTGCGCCGGACGTTGAGCGAGAGCGTCGTGCCGCCGGCGGCGAGGACGCGGTTCACGAGGGGCGCGAGCTCGACCGCATAGAACTCGTTTCCGGCCGATGTCGGGCCTCGCACGGCGTCGGCCGACGCTTCGGAATCCCAACTGCCGCCGGGCGCGACGCCCGTCGCGGATTCGGCGCCGCCCCATGTCAGGGCGTGTTCGCTCCAGTCCGTTCGGCCCGTCAGGCGAAACTCGACATTGTTCCCGGCGACCAGGTCGTTGCACTGTTCGTGCAGTTTGAGAAGAAGCGTCGCCGAATCGACGGATTCCGCGCCGATACCGGCGAGGTCGAACTTCAGAAACGCCTCGCGGCCCGTGCTGTCCACGGTGGCGTCCTCTTCGCCCCCGTGGTCGTTGTTGTCCCAGCGACAGATGTAGGTGTCCGCGATCGAAACAATCGTGAGCGTCGGGGCCGACGCGTCGGCGGTGCCCGTAAACTCCAGATATGGGCGCAGCATCGCGTCAGCGCAGTCGGAAGAGGCGAATGCGAGCGGTGTCGAGTCGCCGCTTTTTTTATCCTGATAGGTATAGATGTGCAGCGCAAGGCGACCGCGAGACGCGGCAGTCCTGACGCCCTCCGTGACATCGACCTCAAGCCAACTGCCCTGTGATCCAGCGGGAATCTCGGCATACCCTGCGAGCGTCACGTCATTCGTCGCAAGAATCGGCGATGGCGCGACGCGGAACTCGTCTGGAAGCGAATTCCACGTAAGTGTCGCCTCGTTCCATGTGTCGTTTCGCATGACGCGGAAATAGACAGGCCACTTCACGTCCTCCGTCGTGCCGCACTGCGAAATGTATAACTTGATCTTGGCGGCGGTGACATTCGCGAGGCCAGATACGTCGAACATTAGGCATCCCTCGCGGCTGTTGCCGACCACGATGTCTTCGTCGCTGCCGGAGGCTGTGCCCGTTGCACCGGAATGGACGAACGTGTCCTGCATGGGCGCGCGCGAGCCGTCGGCGAATGCGGCGGGCGTGACGGAGGCGAGCGACAGCATGGCCGCAAGGGGCGCAAGGCGGAACGGGAAACGAGGGCCGGCGTTTTTCATGGCGTGTGTTCCTTCGGTGGTTGCGCGGCGCACAATGCGCCGTTTCGAGGCGCATTATCGTCGCTCCCTCCCGAAAAAAATAGCCCGTATTCCGCAAAATGTTTTTAATGATTGCGCAAGAATCTGGCATTAAAATCTTGCCAGAGCAAATCATTTCTGGACGGATGAACAAGCCACAATGCTTGACTCGGCGACCGAGACGCGGTAGAATCCGCAGGCATGAAAGCCATCCTTGGACAAGTCATGCGCGAGTTCTACGAGTTCGGCATTCCGCCGGATGTCCAGTCCCGCGATGTCGAGATCCCGGAAAAGCGCAATGTCGCCACGGTCGTGACGGGAATGCGTCGCACGGGGAAAACCTACGTCACCTATCAGCGGATGCGAGCGCTCGTCGATTCGGGCGTGCCGTTGGAAAGAATCGTCCATGTCAACTTCGACGACGACAGGCTGAAGAACCTGTCGCTGGAACACCTGCGGCTCGTCGGGGAAATCCATGCCGAGCTGTTCCCGGATGCGGCCAGGCAAAACTGTTGGTACTTCCTGGACGAACTTCAGGACGTTCCGGCCTGGGAGCTCTACGCCCGCCGCCTTCTCGACTCGCATCTCGTCCAGCTCTGCCTCACGGGATCGTCATCGAAACTCCTTTCACGGGAAATCGCGACACAGATGCGCGGCCGGGCGCTCGATGTGGAGGTGTTCCCGCTTTCCTTTGCGGAATTCCTGCGCTTCAACTCGCTCGCGGACGCGCCGCCGCTGGAACCCCATTCCGCCCGGACAGCCGGGCTGCTCCACCACGCAATGGGACGCTATCTGGACGAGGGAGGGTTCCCCGATGTTCAGGGCGAAACGCCACGAGTCCGCGTGAAAATGCTTCAGGAGTACGTCGATGCGGTCCTGTACCGGGACGTGATAGAGAGGCACGATGTGCCCAGCGCCCAGGCCCTGCGCTACACGCTGGACTACCTCAAGGACAACTTCGCCCACAAGGTTTCCACACGGGCCATCTCCGCCGTTCTCGCACAGGCCGGAGTCTCGGCGAACCGCGAGGCGATCTCAGACTACCTCGACTGGCTGGAGGAGGCGTACCTTGTGTACCGCGTCCCGCTCCGGACCGATTCCGCAGCCATCCGCAGAATGAATCCCGACAAGTACTATTTCGTCGATACCGGTCTGGCGCGAGCGACGACCTCCAAGCTTGACGCCGCGCGGGGATGGCTTCTGGAGAACCTCGTTTTCCTGGCCCTGCGCCGCGGGGACAACATCGTCGAATACTACAACACGAAAAAGGGTGGAGAAGTCGATTTCCATGTGACGGACCGGACGTCGAAACGGCGTCGCCTAGTCCAGGTCGCATGGGAGATGTCCACCGAGCCAACCCGACGGCGCGAACTCTCGGCGCTTCGCGACGCCCGGTTGGAGACCGGGGTGGAGAATTGCACGGTAGTGACCTGGGACGACGATTTCGAGACCGACGGCATCGCCGTTGTCCCCGCGTGGAAATGGTGCCTTCGTGAAGCGGAACGTGGCTGAGGAGCGCACGGGATGGCCCCTCTGAAGATCGCCCTCCATCTGGATCTGGCGTACGGCGGAAGCCGTGCGGAATGCCGCGGCATCCTCGACTACGCCCGCGAGAAGACGTCCTGGCAGGTGCTTCTCCAGGAGGGGAGGATCGGCGAGCAGGTGCTCGACCTGCCGCACCTCGGCGTCGCGGGGGTCATCGCCGAATGCCCCACGCCCGAACACGCCGCCGAGATCGCGGCACTGGGAGTCCCCGTCGTGCTGCTCGAAGACCCGGCGCCGGGCGGACGTCTCCCCGCCGGCCATCCGCTTGTCGGCGCGCCGTGCGTGCGCATGGACTCGCGCGCCGTTGGTCGCATTGCGGCGGAGTACTATCTCGCGCGCGGGTACCGTCATTTCGCGTACGTGGACGAGACGCTCGGCCTCTTCTGGAGCCGCGAGCGGCACCGGGGCTTCTTCGAAGCCGTGCGCGCCGCCGGGTTCCCCTGCGACTTCTACGGCGGCCCGTTTCCAGAGCGCGAACGCGCAAGCTGGGCGGCCGAACGGCCGCGCATGATACGCTTCCTGCGCGCGCTGCCGCGCCCGACGGCGATCCTGGCCGCGATGGACGGCCGCGCCCGCTTCGTCCTGGAGGCGTGCTCGGCGGCGGGGCTGCGCGTCCCCGAAGACATCGCGGTCCTCGGCGTGGACGACGACCCGATCCTCTGCGAAGCGACCATGCCGACGCTTTCCAGCATCCGCACGGACCGCTTCCGCCACGGCCGGGAGGCGGCCGCGCGGCTCGACGCGCTGCTGCACGGGCGCGAACCGGAGCCGCGCGATATCTCGGTGCCCCCGCTCGGCGTCGCGACGCGCAGCTCGACGGGCTACGACGCCATGCGCGACCCGGCCGTGGCGCGGGCGGTCTCGTACATCCGTGCGCGCTCGGCCATGCGCATCGCAGTGCCGGACGTTGTCGCGGCGGCGGGGTGCTCGCGGCGGCATCTCGAAACGCGCTTTCGCCAACTCCTCGGCACCACCATTCGCGAAATGGCCCAGCGCGAGCGCATCGAGCGCGTGAAGGGGCTGCTGGAACAGGGGAACCTCCCCATCGGCGAAATCGCCGCGCTCTGCGGATTCGCGGACAACAGCGACCTCTCCATCCTCTTCCGGCGCATCACGGGCACCACCATGCGCGACTGGCGCCGCGAAAACCGTGAATCGCATCCGTAAAACGGCCGTGCGTCTTGGCCTACATCCAGCGACTCTCGTGGGGGGTGGAGAAATCGGGGCGGGATTGGACGGCGGATTTGGAAGACGGCCAACCCGACAAAAAATGTAAGACCGGGGTTATGTTCGCGGGTCGGACGGACGGGGCCGATGGGGGGGTGACGGGCTGGATCTGCACAATGCATGCGTTTTCCTGCGTTCCGAGGGCGGACGCGCGGAGTTGGCACGGGGATTGCTGGCTCTGATTTGAACGGCCGTGTCGCCTTCGGGCGCTCGGAACCGTCGGCGGAGCCGACTTCAAAGCCGGAACCTGCAAACTTTCGAACCTGCGAGCCTTCCGAATGTCCGACGAAATCAAGCACGAATGCGCCGTGGCGCTGCTACGGCTCCTCGACGGGGACGGGGAGCCGGCTCGAAGCGGTCCCCTTGCGGTGGCCTCGGATCCCGGCGGGGCGATCCTTTCGCTCCTTCTGGAGAAGCAGCACAACCGCGGGCAGGACGGAGCCGGCGCGGCGGCGCTTTTGCTCGACCCCGCGCCCGGAGAGCCGGCCTGCTGGGTCTCGAAGTCCGCCTCGCCGACCGCGCTTGCGGACGTGCTCGGCGCCATCGGGAAACGCATGGCCATATCACACAGAGGCACAGAGACACAGAGGGACGCTGAAACGGACACGACTCTCTGCGCCCCCGTGCCTCCGTGCGAGAAAATCTTCCTAGGCCATCTGCGCTACGCGACTTACGGCCGTGGCGACGAATCATTCTGCCACCCGTTTGTCCACGCCGAGCCGCGCCTCGACCGCACGCTCCTGCTCGCCGGCAACTTCAACCTCACGAACACGCACGAGCTGTTCGAGTCGTTCCGCCAGGCTGGGAACCACGCCGCAAGTCCCGCGGACGGGTATCTCATTTGCGAACTGTTGGCCGGGGAACTGGCGGATTGTTCACAAACCACAATTGCTCGCAATTGTCCACAAGTCACAAATCCAAATCCCGGCGCGCTCGGCGAGCGCGCCCTGCCGCTAAATCCCCGCGAGGCGCCACCCATCCTCCGCGCCCTTCGCGCGGTCCTTCCAAGACTCGACGGCGCCTTCACGCTCTGCGGCATGACGGGCGACGGCTGGGCGTTCGCCGTGCGCGACGCCCGCGGGATCCGGCCGGGGTGGTTCCTCGAAAGCCCGCGCGCGGTGGCCGTCGCAAGCGAGCGGCCCGCGATCCAGGCGGCGTTCGATGTGCCGCCGGAGGCCGTCCGGGAGCTGCCGCCAGGCGTGGCGCTGCTGGTTTCGCCCGTCGGTGATGTCTCCTTCGAGCGCGTCCTCGCCCCGGCCGCGCCGCGTCCATGCGCCTTTGAACGAATCTATTTCTCGCGCGCCAACGACGCCGCCATCCACCGCGAACGCAAGGCCCTCGGCGCCGCGCTCCTGCCGCAGATTCTGGAGTCTGCCGATGCCGACCTCTCCGATGTGTTTTTCTCCTACATTCCGAACTCCGCCCAAATCGCCTTCCACGGACTGCTGGAGGAACTGCTCAGAAATCTATTTTCGACAGGATTAACAGGATTGTCAGGATTAGCCTGCACAATGAATCATGATAATACTGCCAGACCCCTTCCGCGCTTCGGGCAGATCGCCGTCAAGGACGCGAAATTCCGCACCTTCATCGCCGACGCGCATTCGCGGGAGGAGTTCTACCAGCACGTCTACGACGTCACATACGGCTTGCTGAGGCCTGGAAAGGACACGCTTGTCGTCCTGGACGACTCCATCGTGCGCGGCAACACGATGAAAAACGCAATTCTGCCGATGCTCGACAGACTCGGCCCGAAGCGCATCGTCGTGGCGTCCTCCGCGCCACCCATCCGCTACCCGGACTGCTACGGCATTGATATGTCCACGCTGGGCGAACTGGTGGCGTTCAAGGCTCTCGTGGGTTTGCTTGGCGTGAACGCCGACGCGGAATTGCGCCAGGCGCTCGAAAGCGCCGCGCCCGATCCCCTCGCCGCGCTCTACGCCCGATTTTCCGACGAAGAGCATTGCGCGGAAATCGCGCGGCTCCTGACGCCGCCCGGAATGAAGGCCGAGGTCAAGGTCGTCTTCCAGACCGTGGCGAATATGCGCCGCTGCCTCCAGCCTTCGACTTTTCAACCATCCAACTTTTCAACCTTTCAACCTTTCAACTTTTCAACCGCCGCCTGCGGCGGCGGCGCCGCCGCAGGCGACTGGTATTTCACCGGAGACTACCCGACACCGGGCGGCTACAAGGTTCTTCGCAAGGCGTTGGCGAACTATCTCTCATGCAGCGCCGACCGGTCCTACTGACGGCGTTTTGCAAAAAGTGTAAATCCACTGGCAGCGGTATTTCAGGAAATGTAAAACACATGTCGTGCGCAGAAGCGGTTTGGACCGTCCGAGGAGGCACTCCCGCATATTCCGGGAGGCGGAACAGGATGGCACGGAAAATGCTTCTGCGAATCTCAATGCAAACAGATTTCAAAGCGAAATGGAAAGCCGAGCGCGAGCGGAGCGCGTTTCTCGCGCTGGACGACGGCATGGTCTTTCGCGGCGTCGCCTTCGGCGCGGCGAGGGACGCGCTGGGCGAGGTCGTCTTCAACACGGGGATGTCCGGCTACCAGGAGATTCTCACGGATCCGTCCTACGCCGGCCAGTTCGTCGTGCTCACCACGGCCGAGGTCGGCAACTACGGCGTCAACGGCGAGGATGCCGAGTCGCGCGGGCTTTTCCTTTCGGGTCTCGTGATCGGCGATCTCACGGAGCCAAGCAACTGGCGCAGCGAGCGGAGCCTTGACGACTATCTCAAGGCGAACAACGTGCCAGGCATTTACGGCGTCGATACCCGCGCCCTGACGCTCCACATCCGCGAACATGGGAACCGCAAGGCGTTTCTGCACGTGGAGCGCGCGCCTCTCAATCAGACGGACGCCGTGCGCCGCGCAACGGCCTGGACGGGTCTTGACGGGCAGGACTACGCCGCGCGCGTCACGACCGCCGAAGCCTACGCCTTCGGCGGCGATGACACGCGCGGCGAGGTTGAAAAGTTAAAAGGTTCAAAGGTTGAAAAGTTGAATTTTGACGGGACTTTCGACCAGTCGGCAATTCAACCTTTCAACCCCGCTTCCAGTGCTCGAAGACCGCTGGTCGCGGTTTACGACTTTGGCGTGAAGGCGAACATCCTCCGCTCGCTTGCGACGTGGGCGCGCGTGACGGTCGTTCCGGCGAAGACCCCGGCGGAAGAGGTGCTGGCCATGAAGCCCGATGGCGTGTTTCTCTCGAACGGCCCCGCCGACCCCGCCGCGCTTCCGTATGCGGTCGAAAACATCCGCAAACTGCTGGGCCTTGAACCCTTCGGCCCAACTTTTCAACCTCCCACCCGGCCTGACGTTTCAACCTTTCAACCTCCCACTCGATCGACTTTTCAACATTTCAACCTTTCAACTTTTCAACTCCCCCTGATGGGAATCTGTTTAGGCCACCAGCTTCTGGCGCTGGCGTGCGGCGCGAGGACCGCGCGACTGAAGTTCGGCCATCACGGCTGCAACCATCCGGTGAAGGATCTTGCCACGGGCAAGGTTGAAATCACGAGCCAGAACCACAACTACGCCGTCGTCGAAGAGTCGCTTCCGGATTGCCTGGAGGTCACGCACGTGAACCTCAACGACGGCACCATCGAAGGGCTGCGCCACAAGACGCTTCCGGCGTTTTCGGTGCAGTATCACCCCGAGGCGTGCCCCGGGCCGCACGAGGGCGCCGGTCTCTTCGCGAAGTTCAGGGAGATGCTTGTGAAATGAAACGCCCGGACATCAAAGGCATCCTCGTCATCGGTTCCGGCCCGATCGTCATCGGGCAGGGGTGCGAGTTCGACTATTCCGGCTGCCAGGCCGTCAAGGCGCTGCGCAGGGAAGGCTATCGCGTGGTTCTGGTGAATTCCAATCCCGCGACGGTCATGACCGATCCCGAGATGGCGGACGCCACGTACATCGAGCCGCTGACGGTCGACTCGGTCGCGGCGATCATCCGGAAGGAGCGTCCCGACGCCCTGCTGCCGACGCTCGGCGGGCAGACCGCGCTCAATCTGGCGATGAAGCTCAAGCGCTCTGGAGTGCTGGACGAATGCGGCGTGGAGATGATCGGCGCGGACGCCGGCGCGATAGCCCGTGCCGAGGACCGAAATCTTTTCAAGGCGGCAATGGGCGAACTGGGCCTCGACATGCCGCGCTCCGGGAGCGCGCATTCGCTGGCGGAGGCCGAAGCGGTGGCGGCCGGAATCGGCACGTGGCCGCTTGTGATACGGCCCGGATTCACGCTTGGCGGAACCGGCGGCGGAATCGCGCACGACGAAACCGAATTCCACGACATCGTCCAGCGCGGCCTTGACGCGTCGCTCAATTCCGAAGTGCTCGTGGAGGAGTCGCTCGTCGGCTGGAAGGAGTTCGAGATGGAGGTCATGCGCGACAGGGCCGGCAACGCCGTGATCGTGTGCTCCATCGAAAACCTCGATCCCATGGGCGTCCACACGGGCGACTCGATCACCGTCGCGCCGATCCAGACGCTCACGGATCGCGAATACCAGGCCATGCGCGACGACTCGATCCGCGTCCTGGAGAAGATCGGCATCGAGACGGGAGGCTCCAATGTCCAGTGGGCGGTGAATCCCGCGACGGGACGGCGGTGCATCATCGAGATGAACCCCCGCGTTTCGCGCTCCTCGGCGCTCGCGTCCAAGGCGACCGGTTTCCCGATCGCCAAGATCGCCGCGCTTCTCGCCGTTGGCTACACGCTCGACGAGCTCGCCAACGACATCACGCGCGCGACGCCGGCCTGCTTCGAACCGGCACTGGACTACGTGGTCGTCAAGGTCCCGCGTTTCACGTTCGAGAAGTTTCCCGGATCGGACCGGACGCTCGGCACGCAGATGAAGTCGGTCGGCGAGGCGATGGCGATCGGGCGCACCTTCAAGCAGGCGTACCTCAAGGCGGTGCGCTCGCTCGAAGCGCCGCTCGTCGGACACGATGTCGCGTCGTTCGATCCGTGGTTCCGGGCGCAGCTGGACGAAATCGAGGCGTTCAGGAGGTTTTTAGCCACAAAGAACACAAAGGCCACAAAGAAAGCAAAGAACACAAAGAACGCACAGGGTTCCGGAAGCGGTAAAAGCCCTTGTGACGCCTGTGGCGGCAATTCGGCAATCGAGCCCGAACTGCTGCGCCAGGCCAAGGTGTTCGGCTTCAGCGACCGAGAAATCGCCGCCGCCATCGGAAGCGACGAAGCGGCGGTGCGGCGGATGCGCCTGGCGCTTGGCATCCGGCCCGAATTCGGCGAGGTCGACACCTGCGCCGGCGAGTTCGAGGCGAAGACGCCGTATTACTATTCGTATTATTCGAGTGCAACTTTTCAACCTTTCAACCTTTCAACTTTTCAACCGGATCATGATGCGCCCTGCGGACGCATCATGATCCTGGGCGGCGGGCCGAACCGCATCGGGCAGGGCATCGAGTTCGACTGGTGCTGCTGCCATGCCGCCTTCGCGCTGCGCGGGCGCGGCATCGAGGTCGTGATGGTCAACTCCAACCCCGAGACGGTTTCGACGGATTACGACACGAGCGACAGGCTCTACTTCGAGCCGCTGACGTTCGAGGACGTGATGGAGATCTACGAGCGCGAGCGGTGCGACGGCGCGATCGTCCAGTTCGGCGGCCAGACCCCGCTCAATCTCGCCGCGCGTCTCGAAGAGGCCGGAGTCCGGGTGCTGGGCACGTCGCCGCGCGACATCGCGCTAGCCGAGGATCGCGACTTCTTCAGGAATCTCGTGGCGGAATTGGGAGTGCGACAGCCGCCGAGCGGCATCGCCCATGCCGTCGAGGACGCCGTCGAAATCGCCGCCGGGATTGGCTATCCGGTGCTCGTCCGGCCGAGTTTCGTCCTGGGCGGCCGCGGCATGGCCATCTGCTACCGCGAGGAGAGGCTTCGCGAATACGTGGAGGAGGCGGTGCGGGTCTCCGAGGGAAGGCCGATCCTCATCGACAAGTTCCTGACGCACGCCACCGAGCTCGACGTCGATTGCGTGTCGGACGGCGAATCCACGGCCATCGGCGCGATTCTCGAACACGTCGAGGAAGCGGGGTGCCATTCCGGCGACGCCGCGGCGGTCACGCCGCCCGTTTCGCTGTCGCCGGAAACCATCGCCGAGGTGGAGCGGATCGCGAAGGCGTTCGCGGAGCGGCTGCACGTCTGCGGCCTCATGAACATCCAGCTCGCCGTCAAGGAGGGCGAAGTCTGGATGATCGAGGTGAACCCGCGCGCGTCCCGGACCGTGCCGTTCGTGTCCAAGGCGGTCGGCTGGTCGCTTGCGGGCGTCGCTGCGCGCTGCATGGCGGGGGAACGGCTGGGGAATGTTGCCAATGTGGAAATGTTGCCAATTGCCAATTCCAATTGCCAATTGGGTGCTGGCAACACTGGCAACATTCCTCCTTCGCGCTACTGCGCCAAGGAGGCGGTGTTCCCGTTCGCGAAGTTCCCGGGTGCGGACATCACGCTCACGCCGGAGATGAAATCGACCGGCGAGGTGATGGCGTTCGGGCCGGACGCGGCGACGGCCTACTACAAGAGCCAGATCGCTGCGGGAAGTCCGCTGCCGCGTCCCGGCGAGGGCGGCATCATGCTGTCGATCCGCGACGAGGACAAGGCGGCGGCGATTCCGCTCGCGCGGCGCCTGGACGACCTGGGATACGAAATCTGGGCGACGCGCGGCACGTCCACGGCGCTCTGGAAGGCCGGCATCGAGTGCAACGCCCTCTACCGCGTGGCGCTCGGCTCGCCCAACGCGCTCGACCTCATGCGCCTCGGCAAGGTCAAATGGATCGTGAACACGCGCGACGGCGGCGAAATGGCCGCCCACGACAGCGCCAAGATCCGGCCGTTCGCCGTCCTGCACGGCGTCCCGGTCACGACGACACTGGCGGCGTTCGCCGAGGCGGTGAAGGGACTCGAAGCCGCGAATGGGCTTCAGGCCATCGAACCAACGTCGCTCCAGGACATTCACAGGAGAAACCCATGAAACGACTGCACGACATCTACCGCGACACGGACGAGCGCAAGCGCGACTGGCGCGAGGTCGAGAGAGCCATCGGCGACGCCGAACTGCGCGAGCAGACCACGCGCTGCATGAACTGCGGCCAGCCGTTCTGCCACGCCTACGGGTGCCCGCTCGGCAACATCGTCCCGGATCAGAACCGGGCGGTCGCCCAGGGCGACTGGCACCGCGCCTACGAACTTCTTTCGGCGAACTCGGCGTTCCCGGAATTCACTTCGCGCGTGTGTCCGGCGCTATGCGAGGCCTCGTGCGTCCGCGAGCTGGACGACGAGGCCGTCATGATCCGCCAGTCGGAAAAACGGATCATCGAGACGGCGTTCGAACGCGGCTGGGTCGTTCCGCGTCCGCCCGAGCGCGAAAACGGCAAGTCCGTCGCCGTGATCGGCGCGGGACCCGCCGGACTTTCTGCGGCCGTGACGCTCCGCGGGCGCGGCTTCGCCGTCACGGTTTACGAGCGTCGCGAAAACATCGGCGGCCTCCTGCGCTACGGCATCCCCTGCTTCAAGCTCGACAAGGCGCACATCGACCGGCGCCGCACGATTCTCAAAGCCGAGGGAATCCGGTTCGTGACGAGCTGCGAGGTCGGGCGCGACGTGTCTGCCGCCTGGCTCAAACGGAGGCACGACGCCGTTGTCGTCGCCATCGGCACGCCGGCGGCGCGCGACCTGAACATACCCGGCCGCGAACTCGGAGGAATCCATCTCGCGCTCGAATTCCTCGAAGGTCAGAACCGCTTTCTCACGGGCGAAATCTCCGAGCCGCCGGTTTCGGCCAAGGGCAGGCGCGTCCTGGTGATCGGCGGCGGCGACACCGGGAGCGATTGCGTCGGCACTGCGATCCGCCATGGCGCGGCAAGCGTGGCGCAGATCGAGATCATGCCGAAGCCCCCGGAGTTTCGCGCCCCGTCGACGCCGTGGCCACTCTGGCCGAGCAAGCTGCGCACGAGTTCGAGCCACCTCGAAGGATGCGAGCGGCGGTGGGGCCTCAACTCGCTTCGGTTCGTTCCCGGCGATGGGGGCCGTGTCGCCGGCGTCGAGGTCGAGACGGTGCAGTGGTCGCTGTCGCCGGAAGGCCGGCCCGTGAAGTTCGCGGCCGTGCCCGGCTCGCACGAGACGATCCCCGCGAATCTGGTGCTGCTCGCGATGGGCTTCACGGGCGTCCCGAAGGACTCCGCGATTGCGGAGCAGCTGGGGCTCGCGATGACGCCGCGCACGGCACTCGTCTCCGATCCTGCGCACAAGATCTTCTGCGTCGGCGACTGCGCAAGCGGCGCTTCGCTCGTTGTCCGCGCCATCGCGAGCGGGAAAAACATTTCACTCTGAAAAAGGAATTTGAAAACAATGAACACGACAGCACGGCAGGGTCTCTACCGGGGTGAATACGAACACGATGCCTGCGGCGTCGGCATGGTCGCGAACCTCTCCGGCGAGGCGGATCACGGGATCGTGGAAAAGGGTATCGAGATCTTGCGCCGTCTCATGCACCGCGGCGCGACGGGCAACGACCCCCGGACCGGCGACGGTGCGGGGCTGCTCATGCGCATCCCGGACGCCTTCTTCCGCGCGAAGGCCGCGGAGATTCTTTCTCACGCGGAGTCCGCGGGGGGCGCGGAGCTGCCGCCCGCTGGAGAATACGGCGTCGCGATGATCTTCGGCGGCGAAGACGAGGAGGCGGCGATCGAGGAGGCCGTCCGCGGCGAGGGCTGCGCGGTGATCGGCTGGCGCGAGGTGCCGGTGAATCCCGACGCCATTGGTGACGACGCGCGCCGGGTCATGCCGCGGATCCGGCAGCTCTTCATCGACTGCAATCGACAGCAATCGACCGCAATCGGCGGTGATTCTCCTTTTGCGCCGGCCTTCGAGCGGCGGCTGCTCGTCATCCGACGGCAGATTGAGCGGGCCGCGCCAGAGGCCTACGTCTGTTCCTGCTCGTCTCGGACGATCGTTTACAAGGGGCTGCTGCTCGCGACGCAGATCGAGCGGTTCTACCCGGACCTCTCGGACCCCGCGTTCGTCTCGCCCTTCGCGATCGTCCACCAACGCTACTCCACGAACACGTTCCCGAGCTGGGAGCTTGCGCATCCGTTCCGCGCGCTGGCGCACAACGGCGAGATCAACGCGCTCAAGGGCAACCTCAACGCCATGGCCGCGCGAGAGGCGTCGCTTGCGTCGCCGCTCTTCGGCGCCGACCTCGCGAAACTCCTGCCCGTCGTCCGCCCCGGCCAGTCCGACTCCGCGTCGCTCGACAACGTGTTCGAGCTGCTCGTCGCCGCCGGGCGCGACGCCCCCCACGCGATGATGATGCTCGTGCCGCAGGCCTGGGGCGCCAAGTATCACATGGGGCACGACGTCCGCGCCTTCTACGAATACCACTCCGCGCTCATGGAGCCGTGGGACGGCCCCGCCGCCATCGCCTTCACGGACGGCATCGGCCTCGGCGCCGCCCTCGACCGCAACGGGCTGCGCCCCGCGCGCTGGACGCTGACAAAGGACGGGCTCTTCGTCCTGGCATCGGAAACCGGCGTCCTCGACATTGCGCCCGACGAAATGGCTCGTCACGGACGCCTCCGGCCGGGCACGATTCTTTGGCTCGATCTCGCGGAGCACCGGCTCATGGAGGACGCGGAGATCAAGAATTTCTACGCGCGGCGGCGCCCCTACAGACGCTGGATCAAGGAGAACCACATCCCCGTCACTGGACTCTTCACTGAAATCGTGCCCTCGTCGGCCGATTGCGTCGCATCCGCACCGGCGGACCGGAGGCGCTTCGGCTATTCGCTCGAGGACGTGGAGCTGATCCTGCGGCCCATGGCGGAAAGCGGTGCCGAGCCTGTCGGAGCGATGGGCAACGACGCGGCGCTTGCGTGCCTCCGGAACCGATTCAACCTGTTCGACTGTTTCCACCAGCTCTTCGCGCAGGTCACGAACCCGCCGATCGACCCGATTCGCGAAGAGCTCGTGATGTCGATCATGACCTACATCGGCAACGAGGGCAACATCCTGGCGGAGACTCCGCGGCACGCGCGGCTCGTCAAGATGACCCGCCCCGTCCTGACGGACGACGAACTCTGCCGTCTGCGCAACATCCCGGGCTTCCCGGCGGAAACGCTCGGCCTGTATTTCGGCGGCGGACTGAAACCCGCACTCGTCGCTCTAGCCGCAACCGCACTGGATGCGGCGAAAAACGGAGCGAAAATCATAGTTCTGAGCGACCGTGCGGCAAACGACGGCAAACGGCTGCCATCGGCTGCCACCGGCGATGACGGCTCCTGCGTTCGCCGCATTCCCTCGCTTCTCGCCGTGGCGGCGGTCAACAAGGCGCTTGTCGAAGCAGGACTGCGCCCGTCGGTGGGCATTGTCGTGGAGAGCGGCGAAGTGCGTGAAGTGCATCATTTCGCCGTGCTGCTCGGATTCGGCGCGACCGCCGTCAACCCGTGGCTTGCCCTTGCGACCGCATCGGAAATCGGAGGCAGGGATGCGGTTAAGACCGCCTCGAACTACGTGTCGGCAGTCTGCCACGGCATCATGAAGATCATGTCCAAGATGGGCATCTCGACCTTGCGCTCCTACCGCAGCGCGCGGATCTTCGAGGCGGTCGGCCTCGGTCCGAAGATCGTGCGCGACTACTTCGCCGGCGTGGCGTCTCCGGTCGGCGGATTGGAACTTGCGGACATCGAGCGCTGCCTGGAAGGGGTTCGGGGAAACTCGCTGGAAGGGGTTCGGGGGAACCTAGGTTCCCCCGTCCTTTCCCCCGGCGGTGAATACCGTTTCCGGAAGGGCGGCGTGGAGCATCTGTGGAACCCGCAGAGGGTCGTCGATTTCCGCGAAGCCGTCCGCAACGACGACTACGCGCGCTTCCACCGCTACACCGATTCCATCGATGCCGAGAGCCGCGTCACCCTCCGCTCGCAGCTGGAGTTCGCCAAACGAGCAAACGATCCAACGATCAAGCGAACAAACGACCCAGTCGAATCGATCGATGCGATCGTGCATCGCTTCGTCGGCGGCGCGATGTCGATGGGATCGCTCTCGCCGGAGGCGCACGAGACGATCGCGCTGGCGCTGAACGGACTTGGAACCATGTCCAACAGCGGCGAGGGCGGCGAAGACCCGGCGCGCTTCGGGACCGACAAGAACAGCGCCATCAAGCAAGTGGCGTCGGCGCGGTTCGGGGTGACGATCGAATATCTGCGCTCGGCGAAGGACCTGCAAATCAAGCTCGCGCAGGGCGCCAAGCCCGGAGAAGGCGGACAGCTTCCCGGAGGCAAGGTGAACGACCTCGTGGCGCGACTGCGCCACGCCAAGCCCGGCACGACGCTCATTTCGCCGCCGCCGCACCACGACATCTACTCGATCGAGGACCTGGCGCAGCTCATCTACGACCTCAAATGCGCCAATCCCGCCGCGCGCGTCTCGGTGAAGCTCGTCTCCGAGGCCGGCGTCGGGACCATCGCCGCCGGCGTCGCCAAGGCGCATGCCGACGTCGTGGTGATTTCCGGCTTCGACGGCGGGACGGGCGCCGCGCCGCTGACCTCCATGAAGCACGCCGGACTGCCGTGGGAACTGGGGCTTGCCGAGGCGCATCAGACGCTCGTGAAGAACAACTTGCGGCACCGCGTGAAACTCCAGGTCGATGGACAGCTTCGCACCGGGCGCGACATCGTGATCGCGGCCCTGCTCGGCGCGGACGAGTTCGCCTTCGGCACGTCGATGCTGGTGTCACTCGGCTGCGTCCAGTGCCGCAACTGCAACCTTGGAAGCTGTCCGGTCGGCATCGCCACGCAGGACGAGGCGCTTCGCGCGAAGTTCGCCGGCAGACCTGAGCATCTCCAGCGCTACTTCCGCTTTCTTGCCGAAGAAGTGCGCGAACAGCTCGCGGCGCTGGGGCTTTCTTCGCTTGCCGAGGCCCGCGGCCGCGCCGACCTGCTCAAGGTAAAGGACGGAGTCCGGTTTGATTTCGGGGACGTTTTGCAATCGATGGCCATCGACCACCATCGACCGCCATCGACCGCAAGCGAGGACAATCGAGCGCCGTCGACCGCACGCGACAACTACGACGTTCGCGAGCTGATTCCGGCGGTCGAGCGCGGCGAAAGTGCCCTGTCGCGCGTGATCAGCAACCGCGACCGCTCCGTCGGCGCGGGGCTCTCCGGCTGGCTCGTCGGGCGCGAACACGGCGGCATCGCCGTCGAATTCACCGGGGTCGCCGGGCAGTCCTTCGGCGCGTTTCTCGGCAAGGGCGTCACCTTCAACCTGCGCGGCGAGGCGAACGACTACGTCGGAAAGAGCCTTTCCGGCGGCGTCATCACCATCGCGCCGCCGCAGGGCTTCGCGGGAATCGCCGAGGAAAACGTCATCGCCGGCAACGTCATCGCATACGGCGCCACCTCGGGGGCGATCTTCGTGAACGGATTGGCGGGCGAGCGGTTCGGAATCAGAAACTCCGGCGCGACTCTCGTCGTGGAAGGCGTCGGCGACCACGGATGCGAATACATGACCGCCGGGACCGTCGTCGTGCTGGGTCCAGTCGGCGTGAACTTCGCCGCCGGCATGACCGGCGGCGTGGCCTACGTCCTCGACGAAACCGGCGACCTGGACCTACGGTGCAATCTGGACTCCGTCGACCTGCATCCGGTCGAAAAGGGGAGCGAGGACGAAACGCGCCTCCGCGCACTGCTGCGCGAACACGCCGTGCGCACCGGCTCCGCGAAAGCCGCGCGACTTCTCCAGAACTGGCGCGACGCACGGCGGAGATTCGCAAAAATCACTCCCTGAGCGGCCGGCCCGCCCGACGCCGCGCGGCGTGGGCATCGTCATGGACGATTCTGGCGACAAGCGATCGGGGCATGCCTTGTCCTTGCCGTCGGACAGCGTCTCCGCGACGTTGATGTAGCAGGGCCGGATGCGCTTGAACGCATTGAGGATGTCGAGCTCGGCGAGGACGCGGATGGGCGAGTCGGGGTCGTCCGGACCCACGCTGTCCGGCTGCTTGCGTCGCGCGGACGGAGCGTTCGTTGCGCCCGCGTCAGACGGCGGCCGGACGGAACGGAGGGGCGCTTCGCAGAGCCGGCTGGCTGGAGCGGAAGACCGCAATCGTCATCGCCCTCCGGCGGCATCGGAAAGCGGTCTCGTAGAGCTGGATGTTGCGGACGTTGACGCCGGTTTCGCGGGCAAGCGCGGCCCGGAAGAGGCCGGCGGCGGAACGTCCCGACGACCTGCCCGCCGTGGACGAGCGGCATGCAGACGAACGAGACCGCGTCGCCCTAGCCCCTCGCCTTCGTGCGGTTGAGGAGTTGCGCTTTTGCGCCACGGCGGACGAAATGTCGTGCAGCGGGGGACGGCGGGGATTCGGGAGGCTGCGGCAACCGCGGTCGTTGCACAACCCCCTCCATTTTCGCTTGACTTGCCTTTGTCGTTGAGTAAAATTGCGCGCTACATTGAGTAAAAAAATCATCCAACGCAAAATCAAGGAGTTCCGATGTACGCAAGACCGCTGGTCCGACAGATTGTTTCGCGGCTGAAGGAGCCGCGCCGGTTCGTCCAGGTCGTAATGGGGCCGCGGCAGGTCGGGAAGACCACGATGCTCAAGCAGGCCCTTGCGGCGGCGGGCGTCCCGTTCGCCTATCACAGCGCGGACGCCGTCGCAGGCCGCGGCCTGGAATGGATCGGGACCGCGTGGGAGTCGGCGCGGACGCAACTTCGCGCGGGCGGCCACGCGTCGTTTACGCTCGTGATCGACGAAATACAGAAGATCCGCGGCTGGAGCGAGGCGGTCAAGAAGGAATGGGACGCGGACTCGTTCGCGGACGTTCCGCTCAAGGTCGTCCTCTGCGGCTCCTCGCGCGTGCTGCTCGAACGCGGGCTTGCCGACTCGATGGCGGGCCGCTTCGAGCAGATCCGCGTGCCGCACTGGACCTTTCCCGAAATGCGCGACGCCTTCGGGTGGACGCCCGAGAAGCACGTCTGGTTCGGCGCGTATCCGGGCGCGGCGGCCCTCGCGGACGACCCCGAGCGCTGGGTGCAGTACATCGGCGGATCGATCGTCGACGCGACGATCAACAAGGACGTCCTCGTCGACACCCCGGTCTCAAAGCCCGCGCTCCTGCGCCAGACGCTCGAGCTCGGCGCGGCTTATTCCGGGCGCGAGCTCTCGCTCACCAAGATGATGGGATCGTTGCAGGACGCCGGCAACACGACGACGCTCTCGGGCTATCTCGGGCTACTCGACGCGAGCGGTCTCCTGGCCGGGCTCCGCAAGTGTGCAAACGACGCCGCCCGCCGCCGCGCGAGCATTCCGAAGATGCAGGTCCACAACAGCGCTCTGCGCAACTACGCCTCCGGCCGGACCCTCGCCGACGTCGCGGCCGACCCGGAGGAGTGGGGGCGGTGCGTCGAATCCGCCGCGGGCTCCCATCTCCTCTCGCAGTCCTTCGCCAAGGGCTTCGAGGTCCTCTACTGGCGCGATGGCGGACTCGAAGTGGACTATGTCCTGCGCCGCGGCGAACGGCTCGCCGCGATCGAGGTGAAAACCAACGCCGAGACCTCGACCGACGGCCTGGCGGAGTTCCGCCGCCGGTTCGCCCCCGCCGCCTCGCTGATCGTCGGTCCCGCGGGGATGTCCCTTGCCGAATTCCTCTCCCTCGACCCCGCCGAACTCCTCCGCTAGCTCGCCGCCACGAATGCGCCGGCGCCCTCGCGGCGCGGCGAGCGCTTGTTCAGGCAGGTCTCAGCCACGGCTCGCGGCACTGGAAGGGGCGCAGGATCTTCGCCCAGCCCTGCCGTGCCTGTTCCTGCTGAGAGGCGGGCAAGGATTTAGCGGGGTCAGTCCCCATTAGGCACAGCGAGGCCCCGCGCGCGAGGCCCCGCGGAATTTTGCGGGGTCTGTCCCCATTAGCCGAATGTTGCCATTGTGCGAATGTTGCCAATAACAATGTTGCCAGTTTCCAATTTCGCCATCATTGGAAATTGGAACTGGCAACTGGCAACACTTTCACATTGGCAACATTAGCTAAACGCTCATGAAGCCGGGGCCGTTCCCGCCGAACTTGGAGTGGCCCGTGAGTCTGTCCCCGTTGCGATGCATTGTCGCGCGAAGGGTGCGACCTTCCTGCCCCCAGGCGTTGGCGGGGGCGACGGTGAGGCGCAGCGGGCCGGGGGCCGCAAGTTCGGCGCGGGAGAAGACGCAGCATGGCGGCTCGGCGTCGAGCGCTTCGGGACGGTTTGCGCCGGGCGTCAGGACGCGCTTTTCGAGAAGGAGCCGCGGTTCTCCGTGCGCCAGCGTCTCGACTCGGACGCGGTAGTCGGACACGCGAAGTCCGCCGGGTTGCTTTTCGGCGCGCGGGAAGCGGACACGCACCTGCGGCACGGGCGCGCCGGAGCGGTTCGCGCCGTCGGGGACGTCCTCGACGACGAGCGCCGCATCCGGAGAAAACTCAGGCGCCGGACCAGCCGATGCGGCGCGAGCGGCGTTGCCGAACGCTCCGCGCGCGATCGCTTCGGGGCCGGTTTCGATGCGCCAGTCGGGGCCCAGCGGAAGTCCCGTTTCGACGTCGAGGCGTTCGACGCGGAGGTGTCGGCCCTCGACCGAAACTAGCATCGCGTCGTGCGCGGCGGCGGCCGGCACGGCGCGCATCTGCGAGAACGGCGCGGGATCGTCGGCAAGCCACGAAATCGCCGTCGAGTTCTCTCGGCCGCGCGGCACGGCGGCGTTCACGAAGCCCCCAGCGTTGATCGCCGTGAATCCGCCCTGCCAGGCCGACTGCTCGTCGGCGAGGCTCGAATGCGTGTGGCCGAAGAAGGCGACGCCCTCCGGGCAGCCGTCCAGGACGCGGCGGCAGTCTCCGGCGCCGTCCTCCGCGCCCCAGAGATGGTCCCGAAAGCGGCAGGTGCCGGGGATCGTGCGGTGCTGCGCGTAAAAGAACGGACGCTCCGGATGGTCCGCGCGGACGGCGGCGACGGACTCCGCGAGTCCCGGCGAGCGCCCCATGTATTCCGGGGTGAACGAGCGTAGCAGGAAGTCGTGGTCCTTCACCGTGACGCGTCGGAGCGGCGCCCACGGTTCATGGAAGAGGCGCTCCCAGACGGCGGAGCGGTTGTCGCCTTCGTCGAGACCGGGCGGCAGGGGAACGCCGCGTTCCTCGTAGAGGCGGCGGACGCGCTCGCCCTTGCGGATGCGTCCCTCCATGTCGTGGTCTCCGTAGAGCAGCAGGTTGGCGACGCGGCAGCCGTCTGGAAGGCACCCCTCCGGAAATACCTCGAACCACACGCGCGCGACCTCCTCCAGTTCCGTCACGAACCCGTTGTTCGTGAGATCGCCGCAGACGAGGACGCCATCGACGCCCCGGTCGCGGAAGCGCGCGAGCGCCGTGCGCAGAAGTGCGGACCGCGCCGCGCCTTCCGGCAACCCCAGCGCCGGATCGAGCAGGTGGAGGTCGGAGAGGACGCCGAATAGAAGGGGAGTGTTCATTTGCCGCGCAATTCTCTCACGATCTCATAATACAGGCAAGCCCCGAATGGCTGGCGGACGGAGGCGGTGAAACGGAGGATGCCGGCGGCTGGATTCCAATCGGACGGGACCTCGCATTCGCGCCGGCCGTCGGTGCCAAGGGCGAATACCCGGAAGGAATTGTCCGCAATTGGCAATTGGCACTGAAGCTTCAATTCGACCTTCGCCTCCCCGACGCGCACGAGATGCGGGAGCCGGCCCCAGTCGAGGAGGATGGAACGGTCGGCGTCCGCGAAGCGCGCCCCGGTGTTCTGGAGGTCGGTGAGGTGCGTGACGAGGACGCGCGCCGATTCGGTCAGCGGCTTGCCGTCGAGGGAGGACGCCCAGATCGTTGTCGGCATGTCATGCCGACATCGATCCGTTGAAAGGTTGAAAGGTTGAAAAGTTGAAAGGTCGGCGATTTCAAACGAGAGCGCCCCGGCCACGTGTCTGCCGCCTTCGGCGAAGCCGCCGCACGTGCGCGGTGTGTTGATAAGGATCATTCCGGCGTCCTGGTCGATGGATACCGCTCCGTTGCCGGGTTTGTCTGCTCCACGTGCCGCCAATTCAGCGAACACTTGGGAGGCTGGAGTCGAAAAGTCAGCGGAAAACTTGTTGGTCTCCGCCTGTTCCCTGCCTTTCACCACCAGCGTTCCCACCTTTGCCATCCATGCGGCTCGACGCCACTCCCTGGCGTCGCATTCCGGCGCGTCGCCGTCGGGATCGAGTAAGGCGTCTTCGTCGAGAACCACCGGACACTCGGTAGAGAGGGACGCAATGTCGCCGCGCAGAAAGAGGCAGAGTGCGGCGCGCTCCGTCGCCAGCGAAAGTGGATCCCTGCACATTTCCCAATAGTGCATCGGCATGGTTTCGGGTTTCTCCACATCTTCGATGCCCGCACTCCACGCAAAACGCCACATCCCGTCCCAATCCTGAAGAGCGCCAATCGCCCCCATTACCATGCCGCCCATTCCGCGATAGCGTCCGGGACTCGCGTAGTTCCACTCCGACACGCAGAAGGGCTTGTCAAGGAGACGCCTGAATGCGATTTCCGGGACTCCGTGCCTGTCACCCCGCATGGGATTGCGGTTGTCGCACCGCGAAGGCAGGCGCCACCGTTGTTCCCCGATGTATTTGGGATGATCCACGTAGAAATGGGCGTCGACATAGTCGAAGCATTTTTGCCGCACGAGCTGGTACTGCACAGGGCTGTAGCCTCGGTTGATGGATGAAATCGGCGCCTTGCAGCCGAGTTCGTCGCGCAGGAAGGCGCGCAGGCGATTGGCGAGGCGCATCTCCGCGTCGGCAAGGAACCGGGCGAGTTCCGGGTCGTCAGTACGATCCGGAAAAGCCAAGCCAGCCCGATTCCGCGAGGCGCACCACTTTTCCCATGCCTCCATGACGCCATGCGTTTCCTTTAGCATGTCGATCCCGTAGACTCCGAGGTTCCCTTCGTTGATGAGTGCAATCGAACAGAGGGCCGGCTCCTCGGCAAGACTTCTGCCGGTATAGGGGTTCACGTGCGTCAGGAAGTTTCGGCTCCAGGCGCAGAGGTTGGAGTACGCCGGTTCCCAAAACGCGCACATGATCTTGTATCTTGCGCCGTTTGCGAAGCCTTCCTCGTCGATGCCTAGATCGCGCCACGGAATGCGGCGCGAAACGTAAAGGTCGGTCGTGATGTAGATGCCATGGCGGATGCAGGCATGTACGAAATCATCGAAGCGGTCCATGCATTCCGCATCGGGAACCGCGTAGTCGGCGAGACCGGCAAAATTCCCGTCTTTTTCGAGGAGCCAGCGTTCGTGGTGGTGGACACGAACGGTATTGTAGCCCACGCGCGCCAAATTGGCTGCGAAACGTTCCGCCGCCTCGGGCGTGGACGGCGTGCAGGAATCCCGGCAGACGTTCACGCCGTAGAAGCGCTGCTTCACGCCGGGCAATCCATCGAATTCAAAATGGTCGCCGACCGCGACGACGCGCCCGAACGTCCCGGCTGGCTCATGGCGAGGAATGACGTTGCTGAAGTCCAGCGCCGATCCCGGTTCGATCCACGGCTTCGCCGCGAGCGGGATCCAGTCCCGACCCGCCTCGATCGTCGCCGGCGGCGTCCCGGTCGTTTCGGCGACCGACGCCGTGCCGGGCGAGAAAAGGATGCCGAAGACGGCAAGGCCCGGCATCATTGCCAGAAAGCCGTTTCTCGTCATGGTTTCACGCACAAGCGACCTCCATCGAGCACGTAGTTCGCACCCGTGGCGAACGCGCCCTTCCCGGATGCAAGGTAGAGGATGAAATCCACGATTTCGGACGGTTCGGCGGCGCGCCCGAGAAGTCCATATCAACGGTTTTCATGGCATCCCTATCGCAGGATCAAAGTCGTTGCTTTCGGCTTGAGCAGCACGGCGGATCCGGGTTGCTTCACGAGGTTGGAGCATGAAAACTCCACCGCGCCGGCATCCAGCGTTGCGCCAGACGCAACCGTCACGGTGCCGAAAGTCGTGGAATCGCCGGCAAAGGCTACCGTGCCTGCGGAAACCGTGAGATCGCAGGCGTTGGCGAGCGCCGCGCCGGAAATCGTCAACGTCCCGGCCCCCGTCTTCACGACATGGATTCGTTCGCCGACCGCGACGGAGAACGCCCCGTCCGCGCCGCCGTAGCCAAGCGTCAGCGTCGAAGTCGCCGCCGCCCCGTTGGTGACAATTCCATCGCCCGTTGCGCCCGAGAACTCGACATCGAACCCGTTCAAGTCGAGAAACGCGTTTTCGGAAACCGCCAGCGCGCCGCGTCCGACTTTGTACGTCTCGTCCGAGACGACGATTCCGCCCGCAAGAACCGTCGTGGGGCCGGTGTAGTCGCAAGTCGGCGTCTGCGTCGAAGACTCCTTGGGACAGACAAAGGCCAAAACTCCCGAACCGCGCTTGGTGAAACCACCGTCGCCGGTAAGGTTCACGGCAAGGGACTTTGCGCTATTTGCGCGGACGGACGCGAGGCGGCGGTCCTGGTTGATCTCCACGTCGATGGGATTGCCATTTGCCGCTTGCACCACAATCGTCGCATCCTGTTTGGCGTTGCCAAACGAATTTCCGTATGCCTGAAACAGCGCTACGGAGGAAAGATCGGCGTCGGACGTGGATTTGAAGGCGCCTCCATCGAAGACGATGTTCGCGATTCCTCCGCCATTGAGTTCGATCGCGCCAGAGGACAAGACGGCGCCTTCGCCCAGCACGACATCGCACCCACCGCTTTGCGTCCTGGGGACGCCAAACAGCAGTTGAAGTTTCCGATTCTCCGTCGCTCCCGTGGACACCGTGGCATTGGTCATTCCCAGAAACGCCGACACGCCCGAAGGGATGCTCTTCGTCTGATTGCCCAGTCGCATGGTGTAGTTCGCCGCGATCTCCGCGCCGTCAACAACGGAGAGGGAAGGCGAATTGTCCTTGCCGAAATACAGGTTGTAGCCGGCCATCTTCCCTCCATCGTGGAAAGCGAATTCTTCTCCGGAAAGCGTCACGTTTCCGTTATTCATGTAGCCGAATGAAATTTTTCCGCCCCGCCCGACATCCACGGTGGCGGCGCCATATTCATTTCCGGCATCAAAGGCAAGTTCGGACGTTTTCGTGACGCCATCGGCGTTCTGAAAACGAAGAGGCAGCGGGTGAAATCCCGATCCGGCGGCTGAAACGGTGATTTTGTAGCCCCTTCCCATCAATTGGAAAGGGTTGGAGGCCGAGACGGACGAATCGACGGTGATGGGTCCAGCAAACGTCATGTTCGCGGATGACGGGCCTTCCATTCGGTCGGCGTAGTATCCGCTCATCGCGGTGAGGTCGATGCCCTCGGAGATGTCGCCGTCCAGCTGGTAGATTGCGGGATCGGCTTTTGCCGTTGATATGGAAAACGCCACAGCCGACGCGGCAAACGTCGGGACGAGTCCGGCAAGTCGAGTCACGTTGTTTTTCATGAAGTGATTCCTCCAGTTGTTTCCGTTGTCTTCGCCACGCGGAACGTCCACCCGGACGTGCGTGAACGAGGGCAAGCCTATCACCATGTAGGAAAAAAATAAAGGAAAAATCACGCAAAAATGCGCGGAAAAATCGTGCTACTCGGCATGGGTGCGACGTGGCGGCGCCAATCAGGCGACTTCGCGGAAAAGAAGATAGAGCTGCTGCGGACTGTTCGTCCACAGTTTCGTTGACTCGTCTTCGAGAAGCCGGTAGAAATCGGTCTCGTAGAAGCGCATCATCGCCTCCAAGGGCGCCACCCCGAGGTCCTTCGCCCAAAGTTCCGCCACGCCGGCGACCTTCCAAGGCAGAAGCAAATGGACGTTCGACTGGTTTATCTCTCCCATGTGACCGCCTCCGAACGAATGAATGAAAGAAGCGCAAGGGCCGATTCGGAATGGAAAAGAATCTGGTCGAACAGGCGACGGACCTTCAGGCGTTCGAGCAACTCCTCGAAGGAGATGATTCCGCTTTCGAACAACGAGAACGACGCATACACCTGGTCGTTTGCGACGGGGCCGCGAACATAGTCATAGTCGTGGGAGAATTCCGGCCGCTTCCGGTTAGCCAGCACGAAGTCCGCCCATTCCTTTGTCGGCTGCGCAAAAGACAGTCCCCTGAACGCATTCGTGAACAGGCGTTCGTCCAATTCGTAGAAGGACACGAAGCCCGACGCAAGCCCTTCGCGCCCGCCTTTCGTCCGGACGAAGCGACGGGCTTGTTCAAGAGAACTCGTGGTGTAGAAGCCGATGCCGAAATCTCCTACATACCTGCCGCGCCGGATTTCGGGACGGGGAACCTCGCCAAGGCCTCCGTGGTAAACGATCATGTGGACGCCCCCTTTCGAACTTCGATAAACCGCTCGATGTAGTCCAGGACCTGACGTTCCCCGAAGGAATGAAGCACGTCGTATTCTTCGCAAAGGTATTTCTCGACGCCATGCCGCCGGAAAAGCTCCGCGGTCTCGCGGCCGGTCATTCTGTGACGCGCCTTGTAGCATTCGAGGCAGAATGAGACGAAGGTCATGATCTTTTCGTCGTGCCCTTCGCATCCGATGGCTTGGATGCCGTCTGCCGGTATGCAAAATTCCGCCATTGTTTTCGTGACGGGCCCATTCTCCCATAGCGCCCTGACGGTGTCAAATCGGAGAATTCCGGAATTCCGGAGGGTGTGACCAAACTTTGTCAGAACGCAAAGGACGCAATCGCGCGGGCCGATGTGTCCTGGGCCTCGCCCAGTTGAAAGGTTGAAAAGTCTTTTGCGACTAAACAACCTTCAACCCT
>DJYI01000095.1 GCA_002448475.1 Verrucomicrobia bacterium UBA6982 | reverse complement strand
TTTGGTAGGGCGCGCTCGCCGAGCACGCCATTGTCACGTCACGCGCCGACGGACAGTTGCACTTGGAGGGGCAAATGAGTATCATCACCCGCCGATGCGCCCCAGTAGCTCAGCTGGACAGAGCACCGGTTTCCTAAACCGGGTGTCGGAGGTTCGAACCCTCTCTGGGGCACCATGCGGTCGCCTCGCTCCAAGTCCTACCGGGGCGCTGCATCTTGGAAATGCGCGCAGTTTTCTCCTTGCGTGGCTTTCGGCGCGTTCGCGCGGCGGTCGGGTCGTTCTGAGAATCGAGGATCTCGACCATCCCAAGGTCAAGTCCGGCGCGGCCGCGGCCGCGCTGGAGGATCTGCGCTGGCTCGGCCTGGACTGGGACGAGGGGCCCGACGTAGGAGGCCCCAACGGCCCATACGTTCAATCGGAGCGCCGTCCGCTCTACCACGATGCGCTGAATCGCCTTCGCGCCGCGGGGCTCGTCTATCCGTGCACCTGTTCGCGGCGCGACGTGGCGGACGCTCAGTCCGCGCCGCACGGGCGCGACCCGCACACTCTCGCCTACCCGGGGACATGCCGCGGGCGGTATTCCTCGTGGGAGGAGGCCGCGGCGTTGCTTCCGCCGCAGCGACTGCCAGTCTGGCGCTTTCGCGTCGCGCCCGGCGTTTCGTCGTTTGACGACCTGTTTCTCGGTCGCAAGTCTCTGGATTTGGCCTCGGAAATCGGAGACTTCGCCGTGGCGCGCGACCCTGATGGAGCGGGGTATATGCTGGCATGCGTCGTCGATGACGCCGCGATGGGCGTGACGGAGGTCCTGCGCGGCGACGATCTTGTCGATGCCACGCACTGCCAGATGGCCCTGCAACGCGCCCTGGGGTTGCCGCGGCCCGACTACGCGCACGTGCCGCTGGTCGTGGCCCAGGACGGCCACCGCCTCGCCAAGCGCCACGGAGACACCAGGATTGCCTCGTTCCGGGAGCGTGGGATGCGTCCGGAGCGGATAATCGGCATGCTGGCCGCGTGGAGCGGTCTGGCGCAGCCCGGATGCGAAATGACGCCGCGCGAACTCATCGACCGGTTCTCGCTTTCGCTAGTTCCACGCTCGCAAGTTGTGTGGAGCGGAACGTTTCCCGAAAACGGGCGGCTGACATAAGGAAACCGACCGACGGCGAAACCGCCGTCGGCCGGATCGTGATCGGCGGCGAGGGAGCGGACAGGCCGCGCCTTCGCCATGGAGGATTTTCTAGGGATACACGGAAACGACCGTGCCCTCCTTCTCGAACTTCACGCGACCGGCGGCCACGGTGAAGAGCGTGTCGTCCCCGCCGCGGCGGACATTGGCGCCCGGCTTGAACTTCGTCCCGCGCTGGCGGACGAGGATTTCGCCAGCCTTGACAGCCTGCCCGCCGTAGCGCTTGACGCCCAGACGCTGGCCGGCCGACTCGCGGCCGTTGACTCCTTGGTGACTCTTGGACATTGCTTGATCCTCCTTTTCGCGCTACAGCGCCTTCACGGTGGCGACCGTGAGCTCCTGGCGGTGGCCGACGGTGCGGGAATAGCCCTTGCGGCGCTTCTTGTCGAAGCTCACGAGCTTGGGGCCGCGGATGTGATCCGTGATTTCGAGCGTCACGGCGGCGCCTTCGACGAATGGCGCGCCGACCTTCAGCGACGTGCCGTCAGATACGGCCAGGACTTTGTCGATCCGGACTTCGGCGCCCTTCTCTTCGGGCAGCCGCTCGATCTGGATCGAGTCGCCGACCTGAACGCGGTATTGCTTGCCGCCGGTTTCGATGACTGCGTATGGTTGCATTTTTAAAAACTTGTTTCGTGTTGGGAACGGATTGCGAAAGCCGCGCGCCTAGATGCGGGGCAGCGTGGCGGCGAGCGCCTGGCGGCGCGCGATCGAACGGGCGCGGGAACGCGCGCGGACGGACTTGAGGCGGCGGCGCACGCACGGCTTCTCGAAGTAACGGGTGTCGCGGAGGTGCTTGATGATGCCCTCTTTGTCCATCGCCTTCTTCAGACGCTTCACGGCCTTGTCGATTGCTTCGCCTTTTTTGACTTTGACTACGATCATTTTCTTCACCTCCGTTCCAACCCGGCGCGCCATGCGGCGCATGCCGGATCCGCTCCGGCACCGGGCCGGGACGCGGAAAGCGGTGGGGATGTTATCACACCCCCCCGCGCGTTGCAACTAATTTCGAGCGGTTGCGCGCTACGGCGACAGCGATAGAATGAACGCGCCATGCTCAACATTCGTTTTCTCGGGGCCGCGCGCACCACAACCGGGTCCATGCACTGTCTGGAATTCGACGGCCATCGCGTCCTGCTCGACTGCGGTCTGCTCCAGGGGCACCGCAAGGAGGCGTTCGAGGCCAACCGCGCGCTCCCGTTCCCCGCCGATTCAATCGACGCGATAATCCTATCGCACGCGCACATCGACCACAGCGGTCGCATTCCGGCTTTCGTCCGCGCCGGATACCGCGGCCCGATCTGGTCCACGTCGGCCACTCGCGATCTGTGCGACGCGATGCTGCGCGACAGCGCCTACCTCCAGGCCAAGGACGTCGAATACGTAAACAAAAAGCGCCGCGAGCAGCGAAAGACTCCGTTCGAGCTTCTCTACGACATTCCGGACGTGGACCGCACGATGGCCCTGTTTCGCACGTTTGAATACGGGGAGACTCGTGAAATCGTGCCTGGCCTCAGAGCAACCTTCCACGATGCCGGGCACATCCTCGGATCGGCGACGATCGCCCTGGACTACGAGAAATGGGGAAAGCCCCGCCGCCTGCTTTTCACGGGCGACCTCGGCCAGGGCGGCGACAAGCCCTTTCTGCGCGCGCCGGAGCCTGTGGAGGGCGTGGACGCGCTCATAACGGAAAGCACCTATGGCGACCGCGAGCATCCGGCCGACGAGAACATCCGCGGGCGTCTGCGCGATTACGTCGGCTTTATCGTCCAGCACCACAGCAAGCTCGTCGTGCCGGCGTTTTCCGTCGGGCGCACGCAGCAGATGCTGCGCTTTCTGGACGAACTCCGGGCGTCCGGAAAAATTCCGCCTGTGCCGGTTTACGTTGACAGCCCTCTCGCCTCCAAGGCGACCGAAATCCACAAGAAGCACCCGGAGTGCTTCAACGACCGCATTCGAGGGCTGCTGTCCTCCGGCGCGGATCCGTTCGATTTTCCCGGATTGCGTTTTGTCGGCACCGTCCAGGAGTCGATGGCCCTGAACTCGAAGCCGGGCCCGATGGTGATTCTCTCCGCCTCCGGGATGTGCGAGGGCGGACGCATTCTGCATCACCTCAAAAACACCATTCCCGACCCCCTGAATCTCGTTCTTTTCACCGGGTTTCAGGCCGAGGGAACATTGGGGCGGCGCATTGTCGACGGCGCGCCGGAGGTGAAAATCTACGGCGAAATGTATCCGCTGCGGGCCACGGTGTTCACGATCAACGGCCTCTCGGCCCACGCCGACCGCGCCGGCCTGACCGCGTTCGCGAAGGCGCTGGGCCCGTCGGTCCGGCGCGCGTTCTGCGTCCACGGCGAGCCGAAATACTGCGAGGCCCATCGCGACAATCTGCTCGCCATCGGGATAAAGCGCGTTGACATACCGGAGCGGGGGCAGCTTTTCCAAGACGTGTAGGTCCGGTCCGCGCAGGTTTCTGGACTGGCGGAGCCGCCATCAGCGCCGCTTCTCCACCCGCGCCGCGTGCCGGTTTCGTCAGTCGCCGGCGCCGGTGCCTTTCTCGCCGATGCGTGTCGATGCGCGCCACTGGCGCATCGACACGCCAAAGCGTTCCTTGAAGAGGTGCTTGGCGCGCGAGTCGGTGCGAAAGCCGCACGAGGCGCAAATCTGACCTATCGGAAGACTGGTTTCGGCCAGTTTTTTCTTTACGGCGTCAAGCCGGAGCCGCAGGATCATGGCAAGCATGCTCTCGCCGTGCACCTGCCTGAACCGCATGTCCGCGAGCGTGCGCGAAACGCCGAGCTGCGCGGCGACGTCCGAGGAGGAAATGCCATTTGTCGCGTTTCGCCTGATGAACGCCGCCGCGCGCTCCGCGAGCGCGGCGGCCGGAGCGACCGGTCTGGCGCTTTGCCGCTCGACGACCCGCCGCGCCGGCGCGCAGAGCTCAAATGGCCAGCTGTTGTCCCTTTTCCTTGATGAAAGCAGTCTGCGCATCGCGTCAACCGCCAGAGAGCCGAGGCGTTCGTGATCCACGGCGACGCTGGAAAGCGGCGGATCTGCGGATTCGCAAAGCAGTTCGTCGTTGTCAACGCCTAGCACCGCCATGTCCTTCGGAACCTTGATCCCGGATTTCAACGCGCGCTCCTCCACCCAGAGCGCGTAGTTGTCGGATTCGGTCATTATGGCGGCGGGCTTTGGCATGTCCCTGAGGAAGCGGCTCAGCGTTTCGTCGCTGTCGGCCCATCCCGGACGCATGGAATACAAATCGCGAATCTCCGCGCGTCGGCTTTCCAGCGCGGCGTGGAATGTCGTGGCGCGTTCCGAAACGGGGGTATGTCCGACATATCCGTAGCATCGCATTTTGCCGAGCGAGAGCAGATGCGCGGCTCCGATGCGCGCGACCGACGCCTCGTCGGCGTGGACGTAGGCCACGGGAAATTTTCGGCCCACGAGCCGCGGTTCGGTTATGGGATTGCCGATCAGGACTATCGGACCGTGGAACGGATCAATGGCGTCCCGCAGGTTCTGGGTAAGTCCGTGCGCGACTATGCCGTGCACTTCCGTCTCCACGATTTTTCGCACGTCTTCGGCGATTCTGGAAATCTCGAAGTTCACGACATGGAGCCGCCACGGAAGCTTCTCCCGTCGGACAGCGGTGGAAAATCCGTGCAAAATGTCCCGTCCCGACCCGTAGGAGAGCCGGAGCAGGAGAATGACGTCGAAAACACCAGCGCTCAAGGCAAAACCACGACCTGGAAAAACTGCAATGCGGACTGACGTGACGGATCATACACAAGGAGTTTTCATTTTTCAATGCCATCTCAGGGCAAAAGCCCCGTCAAATATAATCGCTTGACGAAACAATGCGTTTGTGTGTTGCGATTTTCCGGGCTGGATATGCAAAGCCAGCGAAGTCATTGCATTCCGACGGCAGTTTCAATTTCCCGCGCGGAGACCATGTCACGCGGAGAGCGCGGAGTTTTGTCTCACGCGGAGAGCGCGGAGAACGCAGAGTTTGGTCAGGGCCGATGGCTTGTTCCTACCAAAGGCATGCACCTAGGCCACTACCGCATACGCTGCATCGGCTCCCTTGGATTCAGAATTTTGACAATGCCGGGAATCCAGTCGATGGGGATGGAAAAGACTTCCATTCCCGATTTTCCCGATGCGTCCAGTGCTTCTATCCGAACAACAAGGGCAAGGCTGCCATCTTGCTTCGTCCCCTGTGCAGCCAAGACGCTACGGATACTGGTTGGCTTTGCTGCTCCTCCCGACGTTGTCGTCACAATGACGGGAAAGTTCGCGGACAAGATTGGCTTTGGCGCGCTAAAATCCGATTCCCTGAACACATTCCGCTCCATTGCCTTTCCGGTTCTCCAGCAGACGCCGAGTGCCGTGCAAAACTGTTTCAGGCAATCAATTCCTTCCATTTTGAACCCGGGACCAGAAACCGACATTGATCCAGTGTTCGGAAAGGAAAACGAGATCTTGTCGGAAACAAGTTCCCCGCCACGCATGACCTCGAACGGTCCTGCCAAGCACGATGAACCCCAAACGGAATATTCCGGCTGCCTTGTTCCGTTGCCGATCTCTTCCATTGTTCCATCGCTGAATGAGCCATAGGAACGAGAGCTGCTCCACGAATTCCGGTGATTGGAATCCCGTCCATCGAACGAAGTGGAATTCTGGCTGGATTCGACTCGTCTGATGGCGACACTTGCATGGTGAAGTGTGCTTTTTGTTGGAATCATGACCTTCTGACCGAGTCGGTGGAGTGTCGGTTGTGTTGTAAACTTCACCATGTAGGGAACGGAACGCCCGTCGGCGACAACATCCGTTATGTCAAGAGTGTTGAGATTTTCGCATTGGTCGAAAACGGCGTTGAAGCAGCAGATTTGGGAATTGTATGCCCCGCGGGAAACAAGCGTCGTCCCATTGTATTTGCGACGACGCGGACACTCGGTACACGATGCCTCAAACCCCTCGCCGAAAATCTGGACTCCGGCTGTCAGTTCCACTTCATATTGAATTGGAGATCCTTCTGGCGTTCGCATCTTGATTGTGACTCTGGAAATGTCAATTGCGGCGATCTGGCCAAGCATTCGATCTTTTCCGTTCAAGGCCGTGTCGGCCGTTCCCCATCGGAAAAGGACAAGACTGACCTCCGGGATCGCCGTTGAATCCCAAATTCCCCTGACATAGGCGCCAAGTTCATTGGGGCCTGCGGGAACCTGCATTACGGAGGCAAGGAATGCAAACACGGCCATGATTGGAAAGAAACGGTGGAATCGGGAATGGGAAGAATTGTGTTTCATGTTTTTGGGGTTGGATTTTCCTTTGCTTTTCAGCGGTAGAGGATGCGAGACATCAATGTTCATTCAGATTTATACGCGTCAGGCGTGGCAATCTGACAATACTGACATCAAATGAGGCCGATGCGGCCGCGATGTGGCTTCTAGTGTGCCGTTCTCAAAATTCCTTTCCTTTGCTTGGTCTGGCGCATTCCTGCTTCGTTGTCGGTTTTCGGCGTAGGTCACTACGCCTAAAACCAACGCCTAGCCGGAAAGCACCATCCCTACGCAATGGACAAGTTTTTTATCGAACAGCACACTAGCGCGGCTGATGGCAATCGAGTCTCAGGAACATCATGGAGCGAAGCGGCGGCGATTGTGGTAGTATTGCGCGCGGAGGACACCGCACGACAATGAAAAACGCGATTCCGACCATTTTCTGCACGGCCGCGATTGCCGCCGCCGCCGCGCTTGCCGTTCAGAACCGGGCGCTGCGCTCGGAACTGGCGCGCGCCGAGGCGCGCGCGGCAGCGCTTTCTCCTGCCGAATCGGCGCCGCCGGTGCGCGTCGCAGGCAACGATCCCGCGCCAGGCGCGCCGGACGCGCCGGAGCAGGCCGCTCCGGCCGTCGCCACCGCTCCGGAGGCGTCTCCGGCGATTCCGGCCGCCGCCGACCGCGAAGCGTTTGAGAAGGCAGTCGAGGAGCGCGCCGCCGCGCGTGTCGAGGAAATCGAAAAGGAGCGCCGCGACGAACGCGAGGCGCGCCGCCGCGAATGGGAAAACGCCACCGAGGAGGAGCGGGAGGCGCACCGCAGGGAATTCCAGGCCCGGATGCAGGAGCACGCAACTGCGCAGATCACGGAATTCGAAACCAGGGCCGGACTGGATGTCGAGCAGTGCGCCGCGTTCGAGATGGAGCTGGAGTCCTTCGACTCCCGCGTCCGGGAAATAGCCGAACGCTTCGCCGTGATGGTCGATGGCGGCGTTCCGTTCGGTTTCGAGATGCAGATGCGGATCATGAACGAGATGAGCGCCGCGGTGCTTGACGCCTACGACGGCATAGCCGAAGTCCTTCCGGACGGCGCCCGCGAAAAGGGCGGCGAGTTCAACATGATGTTCGGAGTGTCGCCGTCGTCGCTGAACTCGCTATTCGACGCCATGCGCCGTTCGGGCGCGTTCGGGCCGCGCGGCCCAGGGCCGTTCGGACCCTTTCGCGGTCGCTCGCCGCGTCAGTGATCAGTTCCGCGCGGGTCTGGCGCCCGGAATCGGCGGCGCGGACGAAAGATCATGCAACTACGAGGACGCCTATGAACAGCAAGGCAACGACAATTTCCTTCGACAAGCCCGCCTCCGGATGGCAGCGCGAATACAGGGGCGAAGGATTCTCCCTTGACAAATGGTGGATGGGGCCGGAGATCCGGGGCGAGTCTGCATGGGCGGCGGAATCGCTCCCGATCGGCAACGGCTGGTTCGGGGCAAGCGTCTTCGGTTGGATCGCCGACGAGCGGGTCCAGATAACGGACAAGGCCCTGCATCTGGATCCGGTCTGGCCCGACGCCTCCATGCGCGGAAAGGCGACGCTCACGAACACCGAGGAGCTGGTCTCCCTGCCGAAGCTGACCGACGCCCTTGAGCTGCGCTTCCTGTTTCCGCACGATCCGGGCGCCGTGACGGACTACCGGCGCGCGCTTTCGCTCGACGACGCCGTGGCGACCGTCGAATACCGCGCAGGCGACGTTCGCTTCAGGCGCGAATACTTCGCCTCTTATCCGGACAGGGCCCTGGTCGCGCGCTTCGAGGCTGACCGTCCCGGCGCGCTTTCCCTTGAGGCCCGCGCCGAAAACCCGTATCTCATGGATCAGCGAACCGGCGAAGTCTCCGCAGCCGGAGGCGAGATCGCCGCCAGACAGCACTTCAGGGCGTTCAACCTTGACTTCGAGGCGCGTCTGCGCGTCGTCGAAACCGACGGTCGCGTGACCGCCAACGGCGGACGCCTGCGCGTCGAAGGCGCGACCTCCGCCACTTTTGCCTTCGTCTGCGACACGAACTGGAAGTTCGATCCGGAGATCATGCTGAGCGGAATGTGCGTGACCGATCCCCGGCTCCCCGAGCGAGTGGACGCGTTCGCCTCCCGCGCGGCGGAGCGCGGATACGATGCGCTCAAGGCGCGTCACCTGGAGGACCACCGCTCGCTTTTCGGGCGAGTGTCGTTCCGGCTCGACGGCGATGACGCCGAATCTCGCAAGGCTGAGTCGCTATTCCAGTTCGGGCGCTATCTTCTCATCGCGAGTTCGCGGCCAGGCGCGATGCCGTGCAACCTTCAGGGGACCTGGAACGCCCTGCCGCAGGCGCCGTGGGCCGGCGGCCTGTGGATGAATGTCAACGAGCAGATGAACTACTGGCCGGCGTTCAGCTGCAACCTCGCGGAATGCTTCGAGCCGCTCGTGCGATTTCTTGACATGGCGCGCCCCGCCAGTCGCGCGGCCTCTCTGGAGTATCTGGCGCGATATCCGACAAGCCGCGCCCTCCCGCCGCCTGAACCTGGGATGTGGAACGTGGGCACCGGCATGATTCCGTTCAGAACGGCCATGCCCGGCGGACACTCGGGGCCGGGGACCGGGGGATTCACGACAAAGCTCTTCTGGGACTGGTGGGACTTCACCCGCGACAGGCGCGCGCTCGAAACCGCGTATCCGTTCCTGCGCGGCATGGCGGACTTCGACTGCCGCGCGGTTGACCTGTTTGACGGAAAGTATCTTTCGATCTACTCGGCGTCTCCGGAGCAGCGCCGAACCGCAGAGGAATCCGGCGAGGCCGCAAGCGGCGCCGCCGGCGTTTACTCGACGGTCGGATGCGCGTTCGACCAGGAGATGATACTCGAGAACGACACTGACTTCCTGCGGGCGCATGCTCTTCTCGGGAAGCCCGAAGACGCTCTAACCGCGGCGGTGCGCGAGCATATCGGAAAGCTCGACCCGTTCCAGATCGGAGCAGACGGACAGCTCAAGGAGTTCCGCGAGGAAAACCATTACGGCGACATAGGGGAAATGGACCATCGTCACATTTCGCACCTGTGCGCGCTGGCGCCGGGCGAGTCGATCAACGTGTTCGACACGCCGGAACTAGCGGCGGCGGCGAAAAAGACGCTGCTCCTGCGCGGCATGAGCGGCGGCTGGGGCGCCGCGCACCGCATGATTTGCCTCGCGCGCCTGCGCGACGGCGGCGAGGCCGGGCGTCATCTCTCCTCGTTTCTGAAGACCGAGGTCGGTCCGAACCTCTGGCATGTTCACTCGCTCTCCGACGTTCCGGTTTTCCAGATCGACGCGAACTTCGGCTTTTCCGCCGCCGTTGCCGAAATGCTGGCGCAGGGCGACGGCAGGGGGCGCGTGGACCTGCTCCCCGCCCTCCCGCGGCAGTGGATGGGTGGAGGCGAGTTCAGAGGACTCAAAGTCCGCGGCGGACACACCGTCTCGTGCCGCTGGCGCGACGGAAAGGTAGAGTCTTTCTCCGTCGTTCCGCCGCCCGGCGAAAGCGCGCCGGAAGTGTTCGCATTCGGCCGGAAGGCGCTCTGACGCCGCCCTGCGGGGCGATCGCGTTCAAGGCACGGAATTTGAGCCGCGCCCTGACGGTATTCGGTCAGGGATAGGGGT
>DJYI01000013.1 GCA_002448475.1 Verrucomicrobia bacterium UBA6982 | reverse complement strand
CTACTACGAGTGCCGCTGCCGCCTCCAGCAGATGCCGGACTGGTGGAGCGCCTTCTGGATGCAGTCGCCGACGCAGGGCTGCTCGCTCGATCCGGCCCACGCGGGCGTAGAGCACGACATCATGGAGTCGTTCCGCCCCGGCGAGGTGATCCCCCACGCCTTCCACGCCAACGGCTACGGCCCCGACCACATGTGCTTCACGGTGCCGCCGCAGCCGGCGGGGATGTCCACGCGCGACTTCAACCGGCAGTTCGCCTTCCACCTCGACAAGACCGTCTTCCACGTCTTCGGGATGCTCTGGGAGCCGGACGGCTACACGTTCTTCATCGATGGCGCGCAGCACGGCGCGAAGGTCGGCTCCGGCCCGGGCGAGGCGGTTTCGCACGTGCCGGAATTTCTCCTGATTTCGACGGAGGCCAAGGACTTCCGGCAGAACCGGATGACCGGACCGGCCGCGCCGGGGCTCGAAGCAGCGCTCGCCGCCGGCGACGCCTTCCTCGTCGATTACGTCCGCGTCTTCGATCCCGTGGAGTCGTAAGATGTTCTCCTGGCACCACTGGCTCGTCATTCTCGTTCCCGTCCTTTCGGTCTGCGCACTGGCGGTCCGGAGCCGCCGCTACGTGCGCAGCGTGTCGGACTTCCTCGTCGCGGGCCGCTGCGCCGGGCGCTACGTGCTGCTCTCCGGCGGCATGATGGGAAACCTCGCGGTGACGACGCTCATCGCAAGCACGGAGGCGTGCTACAACAACGGCTACGCCTTCCAGTTCTGGAACGCGGTCCTCACGCCGCTCGGCATCATGCTCGCGCTCTACGGCTGGATCACCTACCGCTTCCGCGAGACGCGCGCGATGAGCGCCGGGCAGTTCTTCGAGATGCGCTACAGCCGCGGCGTCCGGCGCCTGGCCTCCGTGCTGCGCGGCTCGGCCGACATGCTCGGCAACTGCATCGGCCCGGCCGTCGCGGTGCGGTTCTTCATCTACCTGCTGGGCGTCCCGCACCGGACGCACCTCTTCGGCATGGAGGTGCGGACGTTCCCGTTCCTTCTGGCGCTCTGCATTCTCCTGGCCGTCGGCATGATCCTCTGCGGCGGGCGCATCGCGCTGCTGGTCACGGACGCGGCGCAGGGGCTCATCGCGTATCCGCTCTTCGTGACGATCATCGTCTTCGTGCTGTGCCGCTTCTCGTGGTGGGACGAAATCGCCCCGGTCCTCTCCGACCGCGTCCCGGGCGAGAGCTTCGTGGACCCCTACGACATCGGGCAGCTGCGCGACTTCAACCTCTTCGGCCTCATGGTGGCCTTCTACCGGCGCATCATGGGCGGCGAATGGGTCGGCAACGGCTACGGCTCGGTGGCGAAGTCCGCGCACGAGGGCAAGATGGCCTCGCTCACGGCGTCCTTCGGCGCGGGGCTCGCGTGGATGCTGCCGTTCTTCCTTGTCATCGGCGTCATCGCCACGATGAACCACCGCGACCACGCGGACGAGGCGCTGCGCATCCGCCGCGAGCTTTCGGCGCGCGTGGCGGAGGAGCTCGTCGCCGACCCGGCGGTCGCGGAGGCCGTCGGGCGGGCCGCCGCCGCCGTCCCGGCGCAAGTGCACGAAATCGGCGTCGATCCGCCGCTTTCCCGCGCCGCGAACCTCGACACCCCGACGCTCGACGCCGTGCGCGGCGCGCTCCACGCCTCGATCGCGGACGAGGGCGACGCGAACAAGCTCTACCAGGGCTTCCGCACGACCTACATGCAGCAGATGCTCCCCGTGGCCGCGCGCACCGTCTTCCCGCGATGGCTCGTGGCGCTCCTGGTCGCGCTCTGCATCCTGCTGGTCCTTTCGACCGACGACACGCGCATCTTCGACATCGCGATGAACTGGACGCAGGACTTCATCCTGCCGTTCTTCAAAAAGGCGCCGTCGCCGCGGCTGCATCTGGCGATCTTCAAGTGCGTCGTGGTGGCGGTGGGCGTGTGCTTCTGGGTGGGATCGAGCGTCTTTTCGCAGCTCGACTACATCAACATGTTCATCACCATCGGCTGCTCGATGTGGTTCACGGGCGCCGGCGCGGTGGTGACGCTGGGGCTCTACTGGCGGCGCGGCACGACGGCCGGCGCCTACGCCTCGCTGCTGTCCGCCGCGTCGCTCTCGCTCGGCGCCATCCTCGTGCAGCGCAACTGGGCCGACGTCGTGCTGCCCTGGCTCTCGGCGCACGGTCTGGACGGCGCGGTGCGGCATTTCCTCGCCGCCGCCTCCGCCCCCTTCGACCCCTGGATCCGCTGGACGGTGAGCGACGCGGAATGGGCGGTGAAGTTTCCCGTGAACTCCATCGAGATCAGCTTCTTCGCCTCGCTGTTCGCGGCGCTGCTCTACGTGACGGTTTCGCTCCTCACCTGCCGCCGGCCCTTCGATCTCGACAAAATGCTGCATCGCGGCAAATGGGCGGACGGGCTTGGGGGGTGCGGCGTCCCGCCGCGCCGTGGCGACGGGGCGCGGCCGGAGGCCGCACCTCCCGGCGAGGGCGCTCCGCCCGCGAACACCGCGGGCAAGATGCCCGCGCTCCCAGGAGGCTTCCAGCCCGCGAACACCGCGGGCAAGATGCCCGCGCTCCCAGGAGGCTTCCAGCCCGCGAACGCCGCGGGCAAGATGCCCGCGCTCCCAGGCAAGGCGCCCTTCCTCCGACGCCTCCTTTCCCACATGGTCGGCATCAACGCCGAATACACACGCGAAGACCGTGTGCTGGCGTGGACGGTCTTCTTCTACAACATCGTCTATGGCTTCTTCGGATCTTTCGTGCTCGTGGCGCTTCTTGCAAAGGCGTTCCACTGGAGCACACGCACCTGGACCATCAAAATGTTCGTCACGGGACTCTGCGTCCCGCTCGTCATGGGCATCGCGACGACCGTCTGGTTCGCCTGGGGCACCACGCGCGACCTGAGACGCCTCTTTCGCGACCTCGAGACCCGCGTCCGCGACGACCGCGACAACGGGATGGTTTCACCCGCGGGTGAAACCATCCCGGTTGAAAAGTTGAAAAGTTGAAAGGTTGCGCGTCGCTTGTCGCTTGTCGGGCCAATCATCAGCAGACCTCAAAAAGAAAAATGAAAAGTCGAATGCGCGCAGCTTTCTGCGGAGGACATGTTGCACCAGTGGTTGGCGGCATTTGCCGCCTTGCCGTCGCCGCCGCGGCGTTCGCGGCGGCCGCGGCGGCGGGCGCGAGGGCGGAACTCGTCGTCTATCCGGAGTATCCCGAGCGGATCGAGCGCGACTACGCCTACCGCGTGACCGTCTCGCAGCAAGGGGATCCGACGAGAGAAATTCCCGTTTACAACCACTGCGAAAAGTCGCCGCTCATCGAGCGCACCCGCGGCGGCGACGTGAACCGCCGCTTCTGCGAATTCGCCTTCGACGGCGCGCCCGTGCGCCTGGACGTCGAGACGACCGAGGACGTGCGCTCGTATTCCGTCTTTCCCGCGAGCCGGCGCCTCCGGCACCGGTTTCGCGACGGCGTGATTTCGATCCTGGTCGAGAAGCCAGCGATGTTCGGCATCCGACTCAACGACTCCGACAAGTCGATTCTCTCCATCTTCGCCGACGCGCCGGAGGATCCGGCAAAGATTCCCGCGAATGGCGATCCCGGCGTCCTGTATGTCGATGGCTGGCTCGATCCTCCCGGCGAGGACGGCATGATCGTCGTGGAGCCGCCCGTGCGCGAGGTTTACATCGCACCGGGCGCGGTCCTCAACGCGCGGCTTGTCGTGAAGACGCCCGGAGCGTTCGTGCACGGGCGCGGGATGCTCCTCGACCCGTTCTCCGACGTCTTCCGCTTCGACCAGACGAAAAACACGCGCCGTTTCGCGCTGAACGTCGCCCCGGGAGCCGATGGCGCGGTCGTGGAGGACGTGAAGATCGTCGATGCCCGCACGTTCAATTTCGGCACGTGGGCCCCCAACGTCACGCTGCGCCGCGTGAAGGCGCTTTCGTCGATGATGTGCAGCGACGGCATCACGAGCGGCAGGCGCGGCCTCACGGTGGACGGCGCCTGGCTCTACGTGGGCGACAACGGCCTCGTCGTGAGCGAGCTGCGCGACTCCGCCTACCGCGACGTGGCGATCGGCACCTCCTGCAACGCGATCTTCCCGCAGCATGGCAACGAAAACGTCGTTCTGGAGAACATCGACGTCTTCCGCGCCGACGAGGGACTCGTGAAAAACACCTACAACGGCGCGCTCCGCCGCGCCGTGAAGTGGGACGAAATGACCTCCGCCGGCGCGAAGCCCCCGCCCGGACCGCAGGACCTGATCCCCCGGCGCCAGAGTTTCCTATTCCGCAATCTCTCGGCCGACGATTGCATCCTGTTCCCGCGCTTCTTCGTGGGGGGCAACATGGGGACTCTGCCCAAGGTCTTCGCGTTCGAGAACCTTGCAATCCCGTTTTCCACGGGCCAGTCGCATTGGAGCAGCGTCGGAACGACGAACGGCGTCGCCGTCGCCATCTACGACGACCCCGCCCGATGGCTCGTCTCGAACAACTACACGCTCGCGATCACGAACCTCTGGATCGGCGGAAAGCCGGCGGACGGCTTCGCGCCGGAAGCCGTCAAAAACGGGCATCTGGTGAAAATCGCCGTCTCTGGGAGCGCGGGCTTCCAGCCCGCGGCATTGGGGGGTGCGGCCTCTGGCCGCGCCGACGGTACCGTGTCACGGCGGGACGCCGCGCCACCCGTTCCCGTCGCCCCCTCCCGCGCCGAACCGCACTGGACAAATCCGCGCAAGGCGTTCGTCGGGGGCGCACTTGCGCGCGACTGGCGCCTGAATCGCGCGGGCGCCGGCGAACTGCGCCTCCCGCCGCCGCCCGCGGACGAAAACCTTCTGGCCGACCGCCCGGACACGCGCAGCGTCTGGCAGCGCTCCCCTTCGTGGCTTGCGAAGTTCGACGCCATGCAGACCGACGAAACCGGCGCCCGCATCTACCGTCTGCGCCAGTGCGAAAAGAACGCCGGCATGGCGAATGTCTTCACGGAGGCGTTTCTCCGCCACGGTCCCGGCCGCTACCGCCTGTCGCTGGACGCCGCGGCGGAGCAGAAGGCGGAAGGCGACATCGCGGCCGAATCCTCTCCGGGAGCGGCCTCGCGCCGCGCGGCCAGCGCCGCCGTTTCCGCCGTGTTCATCAGCAACGAGAAAAGCGTCAAAACCCAGTTCGACGTTCCGGCCGACGGCGCATGGGTCCATTTCGAGACCGAAGTTGTGCTAGACTTCGACGCGAACGCGACCGACGTCATGGCGCTGCTCCTTCGCGCCGCCGCCCCCACCGATGAACTACGCTTCAGGAACCTCTCGCTGAAAAGACTAGGAGACTAGGGATCCTAGGCTTCCTAGGAACCCTAGGGATCCTAGGAAGCCTAGGAAGCCTAGGAAGCCTAGAAAGCCTAGAAAGCCTAGAAAGCCTAGGAGCCCTAGGAAACCTAGGAAACCTCGAAGCCTAGTAAAAACCACCCACATGAACAATTTTGAAGCTCACCCCGAAAGCCACGCCCCCAATTTCGCCGAGATCGCAATGCTCCCCGGCGAGCGCTGGTGGGGGCTTTGCAGCGCCTTCGGAACCGAAATGCCGTTCACGGAAGCGTCCGCCTTCGAATGCGACCTTCGCAAGGACAACTACGGGCACCAGTCGCAGTCGCTGCTCTGCTCGGACGCCGGGCGCGCCGTCTGGTGCGCGGAACCCGTCGGCGCGAAGATTTCGGGCGGCGTCATCCGGCTCGAATCGGACGGCGCCGCGATCGAACTGGAGGAGCGCGCCGGATCGTCGCTAGCGGAGGCGTTCCGCTTCGCCGCGGCGCGGTGGTTCCGCCCCACGGGCGAGGAGCCGGAGCTGCTCTACTTCTCCGCGCCGCAGCTCAACACGTGGATCGAGCTGACATACCACCAGAACCAGAAGGACATTCTCTCATACGCGCGATCGATGCTCGACCACGGCCTTCCGCCGGGCATTCTCATGATCGACGACACCTGGCAGCACGGCTATGGCGAATGGGACTTCGACCGGCGGCGCTTCCCCGACCCGAAGCGCATGATGGACGAACTGCACGCCATGGGATTCAAGGTCCTGCTCTGGGTCTGCCCGTTCGTCTCGATGGACTCCCCCGCCTATCGCCGCATCGCGTGGGGCAAGAACCCCGACGACGTGAAGGGCTGGCCGGAAAAGGGCGGCTTCCTCGTCTCGTCGCCGACGCCCGGCTGGGGCGGAGTCCCGCCGCCCGCACCGATCGAGTGGTGGAACGGCGTGAGCGCGATGCTCGACTTCACGCACCCCAACGCCGTCCGCTGGTTCACCGAACAGCTCGACCGGCTCGCGCGCGAATACGGGGCCGACGGATTCAAGTTCGACGGCGGATCGGTGGACAGCTACGCGGGCGTCCGCGGGCTCGAAGGGTGCGCCCCGAAGACCTTCGCTCACGATCCAACCGCCTCCCCCGCCGCGCAGAGCGCGCTCTACGGCCGGTTCGCGCTCGAATACAAGGGCAGCGAGTACCGCAACGGCTTCGGCTTCGCCGGGAAGCCGGTGATCATGCGCCTCCACGACAAGCCGCACACGTGGAAGGCTCTCGGCCGGCTCGTGCCGGACATGCTCGGCGCCGGCATGGTGGGCTGCCCCTACATCTGCCCCGACATGATCGGCGGCGGCGAATGGAGCGCGTTCCTGCCCGGGTCGCCGTTCGATCCGGAGCTCTTCCTGCGCTCGGCGCAGGTGCACGCGCTCTGCCCGATGATGCAGATTTCGGCCTCCCCGTGGCGCGTCCTCTCGCCGGAGCACCAGGCGATCTTCCGCGACATCGTCGCGCTGCGCCAGCGCTTCGCGCCGCGTTTCGTCGCCCTCGCGAAAGAGTCCGCCCGCACCGGTGAGCCGATGATGCGCCCGCTCGAATACGCCTTCCCGCACCAGGACCTTGCGGACGTGCGCGACGAGTTCATGATGGGCGACGACCTCCTGGTCGCGCCGGTCCTCGAAAAGGACGGCACCCGCCGCGTGTCCCTGCCGCCCGGCCGCTGGCGCGACGACCTCGGCGCCGTCATCGACGGCCCCGCCTACTTCACCCTTGAACGCGTCCCCCTCTCCCGCCTCCCGCACTACGAACGCGAGTTGAACAAAGCCGATTTGTGAACAATTGTGATTTGTGAACAATGAACCTAAAAAACGCAGTTGACA
>DJYI01000019.1:22414-34064 GCA_002448475.1 Verrucomicrobia bacterium UBA6982 | reverse complement strand
GGGATCGTCTCGGCGAACTCCTGCGACATGTAGCCGGGGACGACCTTGTGGCCGATCACGACCTCGCCCTCGCTCGGCGCGCGGACGCCGGCGAAGAGGCGCGTCATCGTGGTCTTGCCGAGGCCGTTGAAGCCGACGATCGCGAGGTGCTCGCCGCGGCCGACGTCGAAGGAGACGTGGCGGAAGATCCAGCGCTCGCCGTCGTAGGTGAAGCCGGCGTCGCGCACGGAGAGGACGGTCGTGCCGCAGTGGTGCCACGCGGGGAGGCGGAGCTTCCCGGCCTCGGAGGCCTGGCGCGGGACGGCGATCGGCTCCATCCGCTCGATCATCTTGATGCGCGACTGGACGAGCGAGGCCTTGTTGGCCTGCGAGCGGAAGGTGTCGACGAAGCGCTGGTACTGCTCGCGGAGGCGGTCCTGGTTGCGCTTGGCGGCGATGAGAGTGTCGTAGCGCGCCTGACGCTCGCGCAGGTAGAAGTCGAGCGGTCCGTTGTAGCGCGTGGCAGTTTCGCCGTCTATTTCGATGGTGAGATTGGTGAGCGAACGCAACAGGTATCTGTCGTGCGACACGAGGAGGAGGGTTCCTCGAAATTCGCGCAGGTAGCGCTGTAGCCATTCGACAGCGGGAAGGTCAAGATAGTTCGACGGTTCGTCCAGCAGGAGGAGGTCCGGTCCTCCTGCCAGCGTCCGCACAAGTTCGGCGCGCATTTTCCAGCCGCCGGAGAATTCGCCGAAGGGGCGGTCGAAATCTGACGGGCGGAATCCAAGTCCGCACAGCGCCTTTTTGACGCGGGAGTCGAGGTCGTATCCGCCGCGCGCCTCGAACCGAGTCTGAAGATCCCCGATTCGAGAAAGCGCGCGTGAACGCTCCGGCGACCCTGCCGGAAGAGTCGGCATCGCCGCCTCAAGACGCGCGATCTCATCTTCCATCGCCTTTAGGTCGGCGGAGGCGCGAAGCGAGTAGGAGAGCAATGTGTCGCCATCCTCCCATTTGGAGAGCTGCTGGTGCAGGTAGCCAATGGCGGGCTTTTCGCCTTCAAAGACGATTTCGCCGTGATCTGGCGAGATTTCGCCAGTCAGGAGGTTGAGGAAAGTTGACTTGCCGGCACCGTTGGGGCCAACGATGCCAATGCGCTCGCGGGCGTTGATTCTGATCGTGACACCGTGCAGAACGCGTTGTGTGCCGAATGATATTTCTACGTCCTGAAATGAAAGCATTGTTCAAAAAAAGCTGAAGGGGAGGGGAAGTGAGAAAAGGGGGCGGTTTCGCGAGAAACGGGTGGGGGAGTGGGCTGGGAAGAGAGAGAGACGAGATCGCGCGCTAATCGAGGTCCCGGGATGCCATGTCCCGCTCCTCGAAGCCGAAGTAGTGGCCCAGTTCGTGCAAGTACGTGCGCTCGACCTCCTCTTCAAAGGTGGCGAGGTCACGGCCGGAATACGACCAGATATTGTCGAGAAACAGCGTGATTTCCGGAACTTCGTCGCTTTCGGACGCGTCGGCGTCGCGAAGGGACGGCCCGCAGAAAACCCCCAGATCGTCGGGGGCCGCGCCGGCCTCAATGTCGGGGCGGGACGGTCGAGTCTCAAACGCTACCGGCACAAGCGCCGCGCGCTCTCGCAGATCAGGCGGAAGTCGAGAGAGAATCTCGCGAACAACGGCTCGCGCACGAATGGCGCGCCCGCCCGACGTCACGGCTCAGTCTCCGGCGTGTCGGCGGCCTCGGCCTCAGGGGACTTTTCAGCCGCCAGTTCGTCGAGGATGCCAAGGACACGCGCTCCGGCGGCGATGGCGTCGGTTCGGCGGAAATCCAATACGGGCGTGTATTTGAGCGCGACTTTGTCGGCGAGATACCTCTGAAAATCAGCCCGGTGTGATCTTAGCCACGACATAAGGGCGTGGGATTCCCCCTCGTCGCCTAGAATCGAAACGGAGATGATCGCGTTGTGAAGATCAGGGGAAACTCTGGCCGCCACGATCGAGACGCGCCCGACATCCGCGCCTTCTCCGGGGGCTACGCGGTATAGCGCGGCGGAGAGTTCCTCTCTGACGCGCTCGTTGATGCGGGCAAGTCTGTCGTGTTTCATTGAGAGAAGGGGATGGGCGAGTGAATGACTTGGAACTACTGCGCGGCAAGCCGGGCCGCGCGTTCGGCGGCTGCGGCGATCGTCGAGGCGAAGGCGGCGCGAGCGCCGGACGCGTCTAGGACGTCGGTCCCGGCGGCGGTCGTGCCCCCGGGTGTTGCGACTGCGGCGATGAAGTCCGGGACAGACGGCGCGCCCGACGCCGTGAGAACCTTTGCCGTGCCAAGGAGAGTCTGAAGCGCCAGAGCATTCGCCGCGGCGACAGGGAGGCCAAGCGCGGTTGCACCGTCTATCATGGCCTGAAGGGCCCATGCGACAAATGCCGGACCCGATCCGGAAAGCGCCGTGACAGTGTTCAAATCCTTTTCAGGCAAACGCACGGCGATCCCGAACGACGAAAGAATGGCCTGAGCCGCGTCCAGATCAGCCTGGGTGGCGCGTGATCCGCCGCAGAAGGCGGATGCGCCGCACCCGACGGAAACGCCAAGGTTCGGCATCGCGCGCACAACGCGCGAGGCAGGAGGGAGGCGTTCCTCAAGCCAAGACGTTGTCCGCCCGGCCGCGATGGAGAGGAACAGAGGGGAGGAGGCCGGCCGGGCCGTGCGCAGTTCGTCGAGCAGCATCGGCAAGTCTGCCGGACGGACGGCGAACACCACCACGTCGCTTCCGGCGACAAGCGCCGACGCGGAGTCGGCGGCAGCGGCGGCGGGGCCGATCGAGGCGGCAAGCTGGGCGGCCCTGCCGGGCGCGGCGTCGAACACAAGCAGACGCGGCGACAGAGGAGACGCCGCGAGACCACGCAGCATCGCGCCTCCCATGTGTCCGGCACCTATGAAACCGACGGTCATTTCTCGTTCCTCCGCTCTCAATAACTCCCGGCGAGAAGCTCGCGAAGTCTCATCATGAACGACTGCTGGTCGGCGGCTGAGGGCCTGTATCCCTTGTTGTCCGGGAACGCGAGAGCGAGGCGGCCGTAGTCGTCAACTCCCCACTGACCCTTGACGCCGTCCGAACAGACGATCGATCCGGAAACAGCGAAGCCCGGACGCTGGATGCGGTCGAGTTCGACCTGGACGGATCCGCCGCCGGGGGCTTCCGCCGCCGGATCCTCATCCGGAAGTCCATCGCCGGACTGATCCTGGGCGTCATCGGAAAAATCAGCGTCGTCGGCTCCGGAAGCGCCCGCGCCGTCATTCGGCCCAAGCGGTGGAGCGGCGCCGTAGTCGCCGGCCGACGGACTCGAAAGGTCCGCCGGAGGCGCTGGCTTTTTCTCCGGCTTCTCGGCAAGATCGACCTTGAGGTCGATCAGGAGAAAACGGGTTTCGAGGTAGGAAAGTCTGATGCCGCATTCGTCCGCAAGGCGGGTCTGGATTTCTGACAGGGACGCGCCCTGCGCGGCCCAGTCGCGGACGAGAGACTCCTGTTGCTGAGTGAGTTGCATTTGCTAGATCAGCGCGTATTTGACGATGAAAATCGCGGTGAGCGCATACATGACTGGCGAAACCTTCCGCGCTTTGCCGGAGATGGCGTTCACGAGCGTGTAAGAGATGATTCCGAACATGATGCCGTCGGAAATGGAGTATGTGAACGGCATCCACGCCAGAGCAATGAAGGCGGGCAGGCTTTCGCGGACGTCTCGCCAGTCGATGTCGGCGACGGACGAAAGCATCATGTACCCGACAACCACGAGCGCCGGGGCGGTGGCAAAAGCGGGGATGGCGAGGAAAATCGGGGCGAAAAGCAGCGAGAGCGCGAACAGCACCGCGGCAGTCACTGCGGTGAGGCCCGTGCGCCCGCCGGCCGCGACTCCGGAAGCCGACTCGACAAAGGTCGTAGTCGTGGAAGTGCCGAAAACGGCGCCGACGCTGGTCGCGATCGCGTCGGCGGAGAGGGCTCCCGTGATGCGGGGAAGACGTCCCTTCTTGTCGAGCATCCCGCCCTTCATCGAAACGCCGATCAGTGTTCCCAGAGTGTCGAAGAGATCGACGAAGAAGAATGCGAACATCACGACGAAGAAGTCAAGCGACTTCACGAGCGTCCAGCCGGAGCGCAGGGTCTCGCCCTCGCCGTGCGTCCAGGAGGCCGGAGCGAAAATCGCCCCGAACGTCTGCCCGAAACTGGCGAACGATTCGCGGACGCCCGCAAAGGTGAAGCGCGGATAAAGGCCGAAGTATCCGGCGTCGGGATTTGGGACGTAAATGCCGCAGACCTGCGCGAGCATTCCAAGAATCCATGTGCCGAGAATGCCGATGAGGATTGCGCCGCGGAAACCGAGGGAAAGAAGCACTCCGATGATGATCGTGCCAAGAAGGGCGAGCAGAGCGCAGATTCCCTGCGTGTGGAACGGGACGGAACCGAAATCGAGCGAATCGACGAGCGTCGCGCCGTTGTCAACGACGATTTTGGCGTTCTGGAGCGCGATGAAGCAGATGAAAAGACCAATGCCGGCGGAGACGGCCTTTTTGAGCGAGACCGGAATGGCGTTGAAGATTCCCTCGCGGACCGGAGTGACGGAAAGCGCGAGGAAAACGAGACCTTCGACAAAAACCGCCAGAAGCGCAAACTGCCAGCTGTAGCCCATGCCGAGCACCACGCCAAAGGCGAGGAATGCGTTTAGGCCCATGCCTGGAGCGAGGACGAACGGATAGTTGGCGAGAACCGCCATGAGGACCGTGCCCACGACAGCGGCGAGAGCGGTCGCGACAAAAGCGCCTCCCTTCGGAATGCCGGCTGCGGAGAGGATGTCCGGATTGACGGCCAGGATGTAGGCCATCGTCATGAATGTCGTAAGACCTGCGGCGAGTTCCGTGCGGACATTCGTCTTTGCGGCGGAGAGCCCGAAGAATCGCTCAAGGAACGAGGTTGCGGAGTTGTTCGTTGACATTGGTGAACGTGTTTTGTGTTTGGGAAAAAAGAAGGAATGGAAAATGTGGAGTGAAATGGCGGCGAACGGGCCGTGGGAGTCTCTAGACCGCCTCGCGAGCGCGGCGCGCCAGTTCGCACTGTCCGTCGGGCAGCCGCTTCACTAGGCATTTCATTTCGAGCGCAAGCAGAAGCGGTCCGACAACGCGGGCCGGAAGCGCGGTCGCTATGGCAATGGAGTCCGGGGTGGACGTCCCGTCGCGCTTGAGGCAGTCGATGATCTTGGTCTCCTCGGGGGACAACTTCGGCCTTGGTTTCTGCGGAGCGGGAGGGGCCGCGTGGAGCTCGCGACTGGGTTCTGGACGTTGCCGCTGGGCGTTGGACGTGGCGAAGCGCGGGGCGGGGGAGGGCGCCGCCGCGCGGAGAGCCGGAAGGGAGGAAAGCTCGTCAAGAACGTCTTCGGGGCAAGCGACGAGGCGGGCACCCTGCTGAAGAAGCTTTATGCAGCCAAGCGCGGAAGGGTCTGAAACGCGCCCAGGAATGGCCATCACGGCGCGTCCCTGCTCCATTGCGTGATCCGCCGTGATGAGAGTGCCCGAGGTCACGCCGGCCTCTACGCAGACGACTCCAGGGCAGAGTCCGGAAATGATGCGGTTGCGCATCGGGAACGTCTGGCGGTCCGCTGAGCGGCCGAACGGATACTCTGACACAACGGCGCCGCCGGCGGCGACAATGCGCCGCGCCAGTTCGCGGTTTTCCGGCGGATAGAGACGGTCCAGCGCGGCGCCGATAACGGCAATCGTGCGGCATTTGGCGCGAAGAGCGCCTTCGGCGGCCTCCGTGTCGATTCCTCGGGCAAGACCGGACACGACAGTAAGGCCGGAAAGCGCGAGACGATAGGCGAAATTCCGCGCCTGCTCGCGTCCGTAAAGGGTCGGGGCCCTCGTTCCAACCATCGCGACGGTCGGGGATGACAGGCAAGCCGGGTCTCCGGCGACATACAGCGCGAGTGGGGGAGCATGGATCGAGCGAAGCGCCTCTGGATATTCAGGATCGACGGGCGTCACAATCGTCACGCGCGACGAAGCGGCGCGCTCGCGCTGGGCGCGCCAGTCCGCCGACGAAAGCGCGGAGGCGATTTCGGCCGCGCGGACGCGCCCAATGCCGCGAACCAGCGACAACTCCCGCTCGCCCGCGGAAAGCATCGCAGTCGCGGAGCCGAAGCGTTCAATGCCTGCGCGGACCGTCGCGCCCCCGAGCGAGGGCACGAGATTCAGGGCGACGTATGCATCGGACTCCGTCACGGAGAGAACGCGGGGGTTGGGAAAAATGGTGCGTCAGGCGAGACTCGAACTCGCAACCCCATGCTTAGAAGGCACGTGCTCTGTCCAGTTGAGCTACAGACGCGCAAATTGAGAAAAACTGGCGGAAGGGGAGGGATTCGAACCCCCGGACCCTTGCGGGTCAACGGTTTTCAAGACCGCCGCGATCGACCGCTCCGCCACCCTTCCGTGCAACGGCCACGGATTCTGCCACAACACGCCGAGGAAATCAAATCGAATCGAGGAAACCGCGGGGGTGGCCAAAACATGTCCGTGCAGAGGAACTGCACTGTCGCACGGAAAATCGCGGCCGCGGCATCGGCGGTCGCGCTGTCTCGCGCGGAGTTCGTCACATGTCTCGCGCGAAGTTCGTTTCACCGTAGAGGGCAATTGTCCACAAATGGCACAAACGCCGGAGCGGGCGCGCCTCCTGGGAGCGCGGGCTTCCAGCCCGCGGAAAAATGGGCAGTGCGGCTTCCAGCCGCGCCACGCCTGGGAGCGCGGGCTTCCAGCCCGCGGAAAAAAAGGCTGTGCGGCTTCCAGCCGGCTACATCTGGGAGCGCGGGCTTCCAGCCCGCGGAAAAATGGGCAGTGCGGCTTCCAGCCGCGCCACATCTGGGAGCGCGAGCTTCTAGCCCGCGGAAAAAAAGGCGGTGCGGCTTCCAGCCGCGCCACATCTGGGAGCGCGGGCTGCTGTGCGCAGTCCCCCATTTTCCGGAAACTTTGTTCTCTTTGTGTTCTGCGCGGCAAAAAAACGCTTCGGCATTCGGCAGCCCATCGGCAGCCCATCTTTATTATAAGCGACACGCGTCTTTATCCGTTCAACGTCTCAACCTTTGAACTTTTCAACCGTGCGACGCCTCGACACGTCGGCTCGCTCAGTTGGGGGCTTTGCGGTCTGACAAAGTTTAGGCGCGTCCAATCGCACGAGAGGTCGCCCCGTTAGGGCTGCAAAAGCGTCCGGCGCGGAGATAGCATTGAACTCCGTTGCGGATTGACCGGCTCCACCGTATCCCCGAAATGCGCCTAAGTTACAATTGCGCGGAAGGGGCAAATGAGAGCCCTAAAAACATTGGCACCCCCAAGCGGAGTCGAACCGCTCTTACTTGGATGAAAACCAGGTGTCCTAACCGATAGACGATGGGGGCGCGAAACGCATAAAAGTGCGTGACGGCAGGGGACGATAAGACTTTCCCCGTTCAAATGCAACACAATTTTTTTGCCAGGCCACGAGACAAAGTGGATGACCGCGTAACTTGGTTGTCGATGAAAACTTCATGTCTTGCGGGAGTCGGCATTTCTTTGCCTTGCCGCCGGTCAGGACCTGGCGAATCAACCGTATTGCAAAGAGACTGGCGGGCGGATAGAATGCGCCGCAGGTGAACCATGGCGCTTGCGCGCCAATTCAGGAATACTTGAAATGACAATTGAAACAAAACGCGAAGGCGGATGCCTAAGCATCGCCCTTGAAGGACGGCTCGACACCACGACCTCGCCCGAACTTGAGGAATCACTGTCCAATTCGCTGGACGGCGTGACGGATCTCGTGTTCGATTTTTCAAAGTTGGACTACCTTTCGTCCGCCGGCCTGCGCGTTTTGCTCTCCGCCCAGAAGCGGATGAATTCGCAGGGGACCATGAAGCTCCTTCACGTCAACGATGTGGTGAAGGATGTTTTTGAGATAACCGGTTTCGCCGATTTCCTCACCATCGAGCCTTAGGTTCCGGACAATGACGGCTCATGCGGCAAACCGGAGGATGCGCTTCGTCCTCGCGGCGGCGGTGGCCTTGCTTGTCGCCCTGACGTCTGCCACGTGGATTGCGGCGACCCGTCGCGCCGCCCGGCAGACAGAGGCGATGCTCGACTACGCGATGCTCGACCTCGACGCCACCATCAATGGCGCGATCGACACGATGCTCATGCACGCGGGCGATTCCATTGTCGGGGAGCTGGGGCATCCCAGCGCGCTCCCGACGACCCAGGTCTGCACCATTGCCATGCAGCGCGACCTCGACGAAGTCAATGTCGTGTCTCGCGACGGCTCCATCCTGTCGTCGAGTGTTTCGCGTCTTGTCGGCCAGTCGATGACCGACACGCCGAAGTCGTCAGAATTCATGGTTCTGACAAATGGGATCCGCCATGCGCTGGCACACAAGTTTCGGAGAGGCGCCCACAATCCCGAAGTGCGCCGCAAATATGTCGGCGTGGCTTTTCCCGAAGGGGACGGGTTCGTCCAGATAGGTGTTGACGAAACGCGTGTCACTCGGATGTTTCCCTCGATAATGGGCTTCATCTTCGACGGGTGGCTTTTGGGCGAAAAGGGGTTCTTTTTGTGCGCCGACATGGGCGACGGCCATCTCATTTCCAATCCCGCGCGACACCGCGACGAAGCCCGTTTCCTCTCGGAAACCGGTTACGACCCGTCTGATCCGGATGTCGTGGAGGACGGGCGAACGACTTTCAGGCAGCGGCTGTTCGGCGAAATCTGCGACTGCCGCGCGATAGTGTTCTGCGGCCACCGCGTCGTGGCCGCGCTCCCGCCTTCCGAATATTATGGAGTTCGTTCCCTTTTCACGCTTGTCATGGCGTTCGTGCTGGCCGCAGTCCTGTCTCTCTTCGTGGCTCTTCTTTGGCGCATCGACTCCGATTCCGCACGTATTCGCGCCTTTTACGCCGCCGAGGCCGCCAAGCAGACCGCGGAGTTTGAACTCGGCCGCACGATCCAGCGGGCGGCGCTGCCGGTCGATTTTCCGTCTGACAAATTCTTCCGCATTGCCGCTTCAATGGAGGCGGCGCGCGAGGTTGGCGGGGACTTCTACGACTTCTTTCCGATCGGCGAAAAGCACCGCGCTTTTCTCGTCGCCGACGTTTCGGGGAAGGGGATATCCGGAGCCCTGTACATGATGAACGCCAAGACGCTCGTCAAGGACGCCCTGCTCTCCGAACCCTCCCATGATCCTGCCGCCGCGCTTGTTCGCGTGAACAACGAACTTTGCTGCAACAATCCAGCGGAAATGTTCGTGACGGCCTGGGTTGGCGTGCTTGACCTTGAAACGGGGGTTGTCGCTTTCGCAAATGCCGGTCACAATCCGCCGCTGCGGCTGCGCGCGGGCGCGGCTCCCGAATGGATTCGCGAGCGCTCCGGATGCCCCCTGGGCTGCTTTTCCGGCGTCAAATACGTCCGCCGCGAACTTACACTCGGTTCCGGCGACGCCCTGCTTCTCTACACTGATGGCGTGACGGAGGCGATGGACAAGTCCGGCGCGCTCTTTGGCGATGCGCGTCTAGTCGACACCCTTGTCGCCGCCGACACATGCGAACCGCGAGCGATCGACATCGCCGTTCGCGTCGCCGTGTCCTCGTTTGCGGACGGCGCGCCGCGCGCCGACGACATTACGATTCTCGCGCTTCAGTATTTGCCATCTCGGGCTCGTCAGGTCAAAACGTTCCCGTGCGACGAATCGGCACTTGGAGCCTCGGCTTCTTTTCTTGAGGAGACTCTGGACTCGGGCGAATGCCCGGTCGGCGCCAAGACGCGCCTCATGGTCGCGCTGGACGAAGTTGTTTCCAATGTCGTGCGCTGTTCTGGCGCAACTGAAGTTTCGGTGGAAGTTGGCTTTTTTGACGAGCCACGTGGAGTTTCCGTTTCGGTGTCCGACGACGGCAAGCCTTTTGACCCGCTTCACGTTCCGCCGCCTGATGTCTCTCTCCCTCCGGAACAGCGCAAAATCGGCGGTCTCGGACTTCTCCTGGTGCGCAGGACGATGGACGACGTGTCATACAGTCGCGCCGACGGGCGCAATGTCCTGACTTTCCGCAAGAACTTCGCCTAGACGGCAAGGTCAGGGACCATCTCCTTGTTGGAGCGGGCGAATTGTCCGCCTCCAGCGTTGGCTTTCCAGCGCGATTTGCGCGCGGGACGGTCGGACGCGGTGCCATTTTTGTCGTATGAAAACCGTTTGCGCAGCAAGTGTGGTATTGAATTCGCGGATCACAATTCCTTGTCCGGAGAGTGTCTTCATGGTATTCACCGGGTCTGCAATTCACTAGATTTCGGGCCTGAGTCCGGTCCCGCCCGCGCCACGCCTGGGAGCGCGGGCTTCCAGCCCGCGACCTGCGACGACGGGGCGTCGTCGCCACAATCGTGTGTGGCGAGCCGCCGATTCATCGGCGGCGGGCCCGTGCGCAGAAGCGCCGATTCATCGGCGCGGTCTTGCCGCCGCGATTGCGGCGGCAAGACCGTTGTTTCGGTGGCAGTTGTCCCAATTGCACCCCTCCACCTCCTCGGGGAAGGCGGAAAGTACGAGCAATCGGCTTTCGGCCAGGTTTTCCAATTGGCGCCCATGCGTTTTCCAGTCTTTGAGACCGAAGGGAAGCAACCGGATTACTCGGACACGGGGAATCTCCGAGAATGCTTTCAGCGCCTCCCTCTCTCCGGGAGAAATGAAGCCGCCTATCGGTATTGCTCCGCGCCGCACTTGTTCCAGCCATCCCCCGAGTGTGCGCTGACGCGCCGATTCATCGGCGCGACGGCTCACCACAATGGGCAGCAGCACGGGGTAGTCAAGGAGCGCCAAATCGCCGATGCAATCCCAACGCAAATCAGGAGCGGCAGCAATAAGCCGTGGGTGGCTTGCCGCGCGCACCGTTCGGAGCAAGTGCCGATTTTCTCGCCGCAATTGCTCGCGCTTCGGATTCTCGGCGGTGTATTCGCGAAAGGTGTCGAACATTTCGGCGTCAATCGAGACCCAGTCGTGGAAGTTCTCTTGAAATACCGGCCCGGACTCCCCGAGAATCTTGTGGATGGCATGCGTGGCGCGAGCCTTCGCACGCCGCACCCACCAGCCGAGCGGATGCCCGCTGCCCGGTTTCATCGCGACAACGCCGTGGAAATGGTCGGGCATCACGGCGTATTCGCGCAGGGAAATTTGCGGGCATTCATCGGCCATCTTGAGCCATGCGGCTTTTAGCGCTTCGCCGCAGGGCGTGGGGATGGCCTGATAGTTTTCGATTCTAGAAAAGATTGGACGGCGTGGCTCGGTCGAGAAGGTAATTAGGTAGTAGCCCCAACCCTCGTAGTCGTGCCCCGCCCAGCGCCTGTAGCCAGGGAGGGTGCTGCCTTCGGCAGCTCCCCCGCCGATGAATCGGCTATTCGGCGCACCTCGACTACAGGCGACACTCGGTTGTGAACTTCGCGATGGCATTTGGGGAAAATGGTTCATGCGGGCATTCTAGCGCTATCAATCTCGCCAAACAAGACCCATCGTTCGTTGTTTCTCGGGCATGGAGCCCCCGTGCGCCGAGCCGCCCCCGTGCGCCGACGCGCCGATTCATTGGCGGCACCCCGTGCGCCACGCCACCCGTGCGCCGAGCCGCCGATTCATC
>DJYI01000019.1:0-22291 GCA_002448475.1 Verrucomicrobia bacterium UBA6982 | reverse complement strand
CGAGCCGCCGATTCATCGGCGGCGGTCCCGGATGTCGGCGAACACGTTGTCGAGAAACTCGCTTCGACGATAGTATCCAATGGCGGCAACCGCGAGCTTTGGCCGCGGAAGGAACCCGTATGGATCATCTCCCCCGACCTTTTTGATCCAAGTTCCAGAAACGACCTCGACCTGTATGCCGTCGGCCCCCGGCGTGAGCGTTACGGTCGCGCACGACGACAATCCGGCGGCCTTCCGGATGAACGATCCGACACGGTGGCGAGGGCGGCGAGAATCTCCGAGCGCCGCTGTTCGGGAACGGCCCTTGCGATGCCGTCCGCGCCGAGATTCGCGATCCACGATCCATCGGCCGCGATGGCGATCACGGACGAGGGCGGCCGGACTTCGACGATCCAGTGTCCGTCCGCGTTCTCGCTCGCCATTGCCCGGGCCTCTAGATCGACGGGATCGAACGATTCCCATCCCGCGAGCGCGTCGAAAAGACGGCGGGTCGCTTCCGCTGACAAGTCGCCGGGCGGCTCGAAGGAGGGGATCCCGTCGACCCCGACGCGGAATCCGGCCCATGCGCCGTCGCCGACCTCTGCGGGAAGCGCAGGAACAAAGCCGTCGTGCGCGGATGAACCCTCCGTTCCGGCAATCCGCCATTGGATCTGCGTTCCGGTCGACAAGGGCCAAGCGAACAGTGTCGCTTCGTTCTTCCCGGCCCGCCAGGTCCTCTGGAAGCAGAGCTCGCCGTCGAACAGGACCGTCCGGCAGGCCGGAGCCGGCCCGAGACGGCTCTCCGCTTCCGCAAGCGCCTCGCGGAAGGGCGTTCCTGGCTGGACGCACAGCATTGCGTAGTCCAAAAACCGTCCCGCCGTGCCCTCCGCCGACTTGAACTGGAAACCGGCTTCCTCATATCCGTTCGTTTGGCCCACGCTCCACCATGTCGTGCCGTCCTTTTGGCGTCCGTTGGACGAGGCGTCCGGACGCGCCTTTTCGAACGCCGTCTCGGACATTCCCAACCGGACGTTGCCGAACGGTTCCGGAAACATCGGCGGTTTTTCCGCTCCCGGAATCAAACACCCCGCCACCGCAGCCACCGCCGCACAAAGCAGAATCGTTTTCGTTTTGTTCGTGTTTCGTTTCATGAGTGGTTCCTTGTTTGTTTTCAGCTTCTCGCCGCCTTGATCGTTTCGTAGGCCTGGTTGATCTCCGCGCTCTTCTGGTTGGCAAGCTCAAGCCACTCGGGATCGAGGTCCTTGCCCGTGTTTTGAATCATCCGCGTTTTCATGGATTGCTCTTGTCGAAAGGATCCAATGTATTATCCCATCCGGTCGAGCTGTTGGGCCGCTTCTTCCGGAATGAACACGGAACAGCGGTTCGGACCAACCGAGAAATCGGCAAAACCGAACTCGTTGACCGTCACGTTCGGCCGATCCCCGAGCACGCACCGGAAGCGCCGTCCCCGAAACCGGTCGGGAAATTCGAACGGAAAGCGGCGGTCCTCCTTGGAGTTCGAGATGACGCAGACGAGACCAGAGCAGTCGTCTCCATCCGTTCCGAGACGGACGAATCCGACGAGGTTCGGTCCTTTGTCGACGACCCGGGTTTCGTCGCCTTTCGCACTTAACTGCCGGATGTTGAGCAGCCGTGGCAAATACCAGACAATGTCCTTGTTCTCTCCGTTACCGTAAAGATCTCGCCAGAACACGCAAGGAAGTCCTTTCCCGCGCAACAGGACGAATGCGTAGGCCGCAACCAGGAACTCCCTAAGTACGGGACTCTCCAAGTCGCCGCCCCCAACCTGGGTGTCATGGTTGTCGACGAACGTGACGGCATGTTCCGGACGTTCCTCGACGAACGTCCCGGAAAACAGCGTACGCAAATCGAATTCCCGGTTCTCGCGAATCGCGACGGAGGCGTCATGGAACTTGTAGTGCAAAGGGAAGTCGAACAGGGACATAGAACGGTTAACCCGGTCCAGATAGGCGATCAATCGCGAAACGTCTCCCGAAAGGTATTCTCCGACGGCGAACAGGTTCCGACCGGCGTGCCGCCTCATTTCCGGAAGCCACCAGTCGCGGTAGAACGCGGCGGAAATATGCTTTACGGCATCGAGTCGGAACCCATCTACGTGTGTTTCGTCGAGGAACCATTTTCCCCATCGGAGCAACTCGTCGCGGACTTCCGGATTTGCGTGGTCAATGTCGCATCCCATGAGATAATCGAAATTGCCCTTCTCGTTGTCGACGTCTTGGGCCCACTGCTTGTTCTCGAAACGGAATATCCTCTTGCGGGAACCCTCCCCGTTTGTTTTCCATAGTTTCTTCCAAAACTTCCACCAAGGTTGTTTTGTCTCTTCTTCGCAACCCGTGAAATGAGTGTGGTCCCAACGAAACGAACTGTAGCGGCCGTTGCGACCCGGAAAGTCGAAGCGCGTCCATAGGGACTCCTTTCGGACCTGATTGACGGGCCGGTTCCTGTTTTCAGAGTCGACTTCCACGACGGGAATGGACTCTTTATCGTCCGCGCCCGTCATATGGTTCAGCACGATGTCGGCATACACGGAAATCCCCTTCTCGTGTAGACGTCCGATTGCGTCCAGCAGTTCAGTCTTCGTCCCGTATTTCGTGCGGACGGCATTCTGGAGAGATGCGTTTCTACCGAGGATGAAGTGGAGGATTTGCCGGACGACATTCTGTTTGTTCTTGTCGAACTCGCCCAAGTCATAGAGATCGTAGACGTCATAGCCATTGGATTCCGTTCCTGAGGCTCCCTTTCCGGCAGGCGGAAGCCAAAGGGCGGAAATGCCCAGCGATGCGAACTCGCTGGCCTTTTCTCCAATTGTCCGCCAATGCGAACCGTCGGCCGGAATCTGTTGTTCAAATGCCTGAAGCAGGACTTCGTTCATGGGAGCATCCAATCCAATCTTGTTTTGATTTCAGCTTCTCGCCGCCTTGATCGTTTCGTAGGCCTGGTTGATCTCCGCGCTCTTCTGGTTCGCAAGCTCAAGCCACTCGGGATCGAGGTCCTTGCCCTGATCTTGTTCGAGTGGAACTAAGTTATGCTTCCTTTTTGCCGAAGCGGATTTCAAAATCCTGAATGGTTTTCTGCTGGAACTCATCGAGACGCGCAAGCGCCTCCGCGCGCAGATTGTCCGGGACGCCCCAGCGCGCTTCCGCCACGCTTCCGGCAATGGCGGCGATGGTGTCGCTGTCGCCGCCGATGGATATCGCATTGCGAATCGCGGACTCGAAGCTGTCGGCCTCGAAGAATGCCTCCAACGCCTGAGGAACGGATCCCTGGCAGGAGACATCGAACTCGTAGTCTGCGCGGATCTCATCGAGGGTGAAATCGAGCGGATAGTAATTCTTCTTGATGTGCGAAAGAACGCCGTCCACGGACGTCCCGGTGCGCAGGAGAAAAATAGCCGCCGTGACGGCACGCGCCCCTTTGAGACCTTCGCAGGCGTTGTGGGTGACCCCGGTCACGGCATCGGAAAAAGCAAGCGCCTCGTCAAGCGTCCGCGCAGCCCAGCCACACGCGCTCACGCGCATGGCGGCACCGTTCCCCCAGCTTTTGTAGGGTTGGGGATCTTCGCTGGCAATCCAGCGCCGGAACGCTCCACCATAGCCGGCATGTGGGTAGCGACGGCCAAACTCCTGCATTCGGCGGACGGCGGCCGCAGAAAGCGCAGACGGGTTGTCCGCCGCATCAAGCAGGGCCCTCGCGATGGCAAGCGTCATAACGCTATCGTCCGTGGGGCGGGCGCGGCGTCCAAGATGGTCCGCGAAGAGCGTGAAGTCGCGCGTCTTGATGTTGTGGAACTCGTAGATGGAACCGGCGATGTCGCCGACGACTGCGCCAATCATGTGGTCTCCTTTTGCATTTCGTTACCGATGCTTGTCACTCTGGTTGTCCGGCTCGGAAATCGCGTTCCAGTCGCGCCAGGAAAGCCACGTGATTCCGCCCGACCCGTCGCTTGGGCACCATATCACGCCATTCTCGAAGCGCTGGACCATGATTTTGACACCGTCGTGATTTGTCGTCTCATATAGATCTTCAAGAGGCGTCCCTAGCCAGGCCGCGTTCGGCTTTTCCCACCAAGCATGGAAGAGTTGTCCGTAAGTGCATGAAAGATCCGAAGACTTTTTCGGGTTGACTTTTTTTGCGATGATGACGCCGTGCTCGAACAGCTGGAAATGGCGGTTCTTCTTATTGTCGAAGACAACCTCCCCCAAAGCCCCTCCAAGATTGGCCGCTTTGCCTTGTGCCTTTAGGTTGAACAGTTCTGCGATTGTTTTCGTGCTCATTTGGTTTTCTCCTTGGCTTTAGCGCCGTTATGGCGCAATCATGTCTTCCGCCTTTTCGGCAGTCGCCGTGACGGCGTGGGTTGTTGAATCGCCTTGCCGAGTTTCTCCAGCAGACTTTCCGCTCGGTCCGCCAGATGGGACAGAGTTGGTTGAAGCTTCTCCGCCGTCGATTGCGCGGCTGACTATCGTTGGCTCCTGATTCATTCGTATGTTCCATTGGCGCAAACTACCAGTTCAGTGTTTCCTTGGGGCGGAGAGGACGCAGGGCCTCCATGCCGTCGGCGTAGCCTTGGTTGATGAATCTTTTTGCGCAATCGCCGTCGAAAGCCAAGGCTCCCGACCAAATGCGAATCTGGCGCGAGATCGCGTCGATACTCCTAGCTAGAGTCCCGATGATTGGCACTCCAGTTAGCAGATTGGCGGAGGAAAGTAAGTCCCCGGCCAGGTCCAGCGGCCCACGCAATGTGGAGCTGGGGCGCACCTCGACGAGGGCTGTTTCGTGCGGGATGGAAACGTCTATCTTCTCCGGTTCGTCGGCCACACAGTTGCATCGCACGACGATAATCGTGCGGATGTCCGGACAGCGTTTAAGGATCGGCGTGACGGGGATGTTTTCGCCGCCCATTTCATCCCAACCACCGTCGACGTAACGCCTGCCGTCTATTTCCACCGGGTCGAAGCCCCATGGAATGGCGGCGGAGGCGAGAATCCGCAGAATCCGTTTGTCCGCGTCCAGCTCTTCGTTTAGGGAAAAGCACTGCCGCGCATAGCAGCCTGGGTTGAGAGTGGCAAGCAGACCCGCTCGGCATTCCAGGGAAGTCGCAAAGACTCCCGGCGCTTCCGTTGGCCATCTGGTAGGAAGAAGGCTTGATAGTATCTGATCCAGGGCGCTGCGGTCGAGGAGCCCGTGAAATGGAAACGGCTTTCCCGACAGCACGTCGGTAATGGCGGAGATGAGCATCTCCGCTGTCAGATTTGTGAGGTTGGGTGTGGCAATTTCTCCGACACGCGTACGCCAGAAACGGCATAGCTTCTCCGGGTCGCGCAACGTCGCGAAGGCCGCGCCGTTGATTGCGCCAACGCTCGTTCCTGAAATCACTCGCACCCGGTCGGCGAGACCGAGTTCGCACATGGCCTTCCAGACTCCCGCCTGAAAGGCGCCCTTCGCCCCTCCTCCGGAGAGGACCAGACCGATTGAATCGTCGTTTGCCATTTTTAGTATCCTCCTACCAGTTCAGTTTGGCTCTGCCAATCGTCCCGCCTAGCGGAAGGGCGGGGCGGCGTCCGGCGAACCATTTCTTCACCTCCGCTGCGCGGACGGCGGGATAGGGATGCGTGAGGTCCTTGATCATCCAGTTCTGGAGGAACTTGCTCTTGTCGGAGTCCTTCATGAACTTCTGGTAGTCGGCCGCCTGCCGGACGAACTGGTCCATGTCCACGCGCCCGGTGATCCTCGTTCCGCCTCCGGCGAGCCGCATCATCGTGCGCGCGACGACGTCCGCGTCGCCGACGACGTGCGCCGCCACGCGGTCCGCGGAGAACTCGCTGCGCCGCGACCAGTAGGTGAGCGCCCACTGGAGCGGCTCGGAGACGATGCCGAGCCCGAAGAGCCCCCCGATGCCGCCGCCCGCGCTGGCAATCAGATCGGCCATCGTGTGATAGAGAACGTGCCGGCAAAGGATGTGCCCGCACTCGTGCGCGATCACGGCCTTGAGCTCCTCCGGCGAAAGCAGGTCTACGATGCCGGAGTTGATCACGACGAACGGCTTGGTGTCTCCGTAGGTGTAGGCGTTTGGAACCGGGTCCATTTCGAGGTAGAACTCCGGCTCGGGAATCTGGAGCGTTTCGCAGGTCACCCGGAGGAGCGAATGGATTTCCGGAAGCTGGGACGGGCCAAGGCGGATCTTCGAGGCCATGTTGATCCCGCGGAACATGTCCTCCGTGAAGACCTGCATGTATTTCTTCACGGCGGAGTCCAGCAGAGGGACCGCCTTGAGCTTCTCGAGGGCGTCGCGGTCCTCGGGGTGGATGAAGGGCTTGTAGTCGATGGGCATTTGGGGGTCTCTCTTTTTCTGGTAGGGACGCGCCCACGGCGCGTCCGCGTCGGCGGACGTTTCGTGGAAACGTCCCTACCTGTTCTGTTTCAGTTCGTCGATTTCCGCGCGAAGCGAGTCGAGCTCTTCGCGGAGCTTGCGGTTGTCCTCGAGAATGGCACGGATGTTCGCAACGGCGGGACCGAGAAGCGGTTCGAGTTCGGTGCGGACGGCCTCGCGAACCGTTTCGCGCAGGGCATCGGGAAGTTTGTCGAGACGATCGTTCAAGCCGTCGAGACGCCTGCCATGGTTCTCGATGCATTGCCAGATCGTCCATCCGCCGTTCGGGCGCGGGCCATTGATTTCAGCATGCATCGATAGAACTTGATTCCTGAAATCGTGAATCCTATTTTCGTACGGGGGGTCCTCCGGACCATGTTCCGGCTTTTCCAGGAACAGATGGTCGAGAGCTCCCCAAAGCCGCTGCGTCTCATGCCAGAATTCGTTCCATGACGGAACCTCAACTTCAACACCGCCAAAGAGACCAGCTCGTCCGGCGAGACCAGTCTTTATTACTTTTTCGGACACGACCGCGCTCCTTTCGTTTTCGTGCGACGGACGGTCGCGGTTGCCTTTGTGGTCTTTCTCTTCTTCTGGGACGTGACGCCGAAACCTCGCCGTTTTTTCTCGGGCTCCTTTGATCGGGAGCTCCCGGCGGAGTCGGGCTTGGGAATATTTCGTTCGGAAACGGGGAGTTTCTTTTCGACAGCTTTCGGCTTCGCCGCAGCGGTCGGCAACTCGATTCCGAGATGTTGCGCCAGCAAGCGGTAGTGCGGCTCCAGCAGTTCCGCAATTACATCGCGGAATGACTCCCGCGCCGTCTCGACGAGCCGTTCGACCGCTTCCTTTGCCTCCGCAGCATCCTTCGCAGCGGCAAGAGCGGCATCCCGGAATTCCCGAACCGTTTTCTCGTAAGAGCCTTTCGTGCCGTGGGGAGGTCGTGGTTTGAACTGGTCAAGGATGTCCCAGATTCGTTGCTTGTCATCGTTGATTTCCTTGATGCCGCCTTGCACGTCGGCAAAGCAGTCCTCAACAATTGCGCGGATTTCCGAACGGGAAAGAATCTCGACCGTTTTCTTTTCCTCGCGAAATTTGTGCGACTCCGTGACAAACGTGTACTGTGCCATTAGGCTTCCTCCTATGCGGCGCTCCACCGCTTTTTGAGTCCCGCCGCGAACCGGTCGACAATCCGCTCTATTTCCTGTTGGGGATTCGACACGGCGTGCTTGAGCAGTTCGAGCGGAAGATTTCTCAAGAAATTCCGGACGGGAGGGAATCCGCTGCGGCGAAGCATCTCGGCGCGGAGGGCATCCCCTGAGGCGGAAATGTCGAGATCTTTTTCCGCGTATGTTCGAATCTTGGGGATGTCCCTTGCGTCTTCTTTGGAATCGGAATCTATCAGACCGAGTCCAAATCGCGCCCAGAGGATGTTGATGGGCGTAACGATTCGACCATTCAATGGAATCGTGATCGGCTTCAATCGTTTTGTCTCCAGCTCCGCTTCAATCGTAGAAACAATGTTGTCGTTTTCGTCCGGTGACCATTTCTCGAAGTTCAGGCAGTTCAGGAGGAAGACCATTTTCTTCCTTGCTGCGAGCGCCCGATTGAATACATCGTCGTATTTTTTGCCCAGCTGATTGCTCTCGTGGACATAGACCACAACGTCCGACTTGTCGATGGCGGATGCCGCCGTATCGTCATCCTCTCTATTTGCATCGAATCCCGGCGTGTCGATGATGGAAACGGCTGGCGACAGCGAATACAGGCTGTTCTCATGCGTGGTGGAAAGCCCCCGCCCCATTTCGGCAACATTGCGACCAAGAAGGGCATTTACCAGCGAAGATTTTCCTCGTTGGAGTCCACCGACAATGGAGATAGTCAAGACTTCGCTCATCCTGCCAGCTCCGCCTTGACGGTTTGCGCGAACGCCTCGATTCGCTTGCGCAGCGGTTCAATGGTGCCGGTTCGGATTTCCCGGTTTCTCTGGGCGATCTGCATGCGGTGTTCAACGGATTGGCGGAACTTGTCCTCATTTGGTTTTACACGCTGAAGCGAGAAGTCTGTTTCAAGATCGTTCAACTGTGCATCGAGGTTACCGCGAATTTCGCCAAGTTCCACCTGGAGTTGCGTTTCCAGCGGTTCAATGATGCCATTTCTAAAACGGATGTCGTTGACATATCCTTCGACAAGAGGTTTGATTTTGTTCGCGAGTTTTCCAATCAGTGCTACACGCTTCGAATCAACCGTATTTCCCATCGAATTCCCTCCTCCGCCAATGATAGCAATTATCTCCCCGATAAACTTTATCAACATACCGGCAATTTCGCGCAGGGCATACGTCCAGAGATTTTGCGCATTTCGAAGAGTGTCCAGCAATTGCGCCTGTCTAAACATTGTCGTCGAAAGGTTGTCGCAAAGATTGTCAAGGCTTTCCTCCGAAACAGACGGAGGTGAAAATCCCTTTAGCAATTCCACGGCATCGATTTGCCGTTCGGCCCATAGTTCGTGGATGTCGCCGCAGACCCCTTCAACGTATTTCTTCAAACTGCGGAGACCTTTCCCTGCTTTCCATTTCACAAGACCACGACTCATGGCATTCTTAAGCTCCTCTGAAAACTGAGGGGCCAATTCCCGAGAGAGATGATCCCGCCTCTTGTCGGAATTGACGAGGAGTAGCAGCCTGTGGCAACAATCAAGATACTTTTCGGCGATGCGGAGCGCGAGGTTGTTCATGTACTGATCATCCGCTGTCAGACCGAGGATGTCTTCTGCTAGAACATGTGCCTTCGTATTCAAGGCATCGTCAGACATCGCCTGATCGACGGTCTTCCGGGCCGCAGCGACGAAATCAGCCAACTGTTGTTCCGCATTGATCTTCGCGGCATTCCACTTTTCCTCGTCTTCCACCGCGGCCTTTTCCGTAGCGAGCAAGATCCCCTCGTAGGCGGCAAGAGCCGCAGCGGCTCGCTTGCTCCCCCTGTTGACGAGAATGCTTTCTGCCTTGAGCGGAACCATGTCGTTGTTAAGCCGATGGATAATATCGTCCAGGCGGCTTGCGTCGCGGGCAAGGTTGACCGACGGAGCATCCATTGCAGTGATGCTTTCCACGTCCTCCAACCCCATGAATGAGCCAATGCGTTTTACCATTTTCACCCACATGGAGGAGCATGGAGAATCCCCGGAATTGACCTTTGCGTCAATGGCCATGTTGGCCTTGTCCAGTTCGCTTAACCTGTCGGGGTGCTTCAGCATCAGTTCGCCCTGAACTGCAAGAAAGGCCAATCGGGCATTGTAGGGGATGACTTCAAATTTCATCCCCATGCTGTCAAGTATGCTTTTTGTCGCATCCAGAATTTCCGTTGATTTGACATCCCAATCCGTCCGGATGTTGGCTGTAGCCTGAATTTTGCCGTCCAGCCCCCAGTCGGCAATCTTACGGATGGCTTTCTTGTCCGCATCGCCGATTTGCATCTGGCCGTCCATCAGATACCAGGCCGCATCGGCATGTCGTATTGCGCTTTCCGCCACGCTTGTGTCAAAGGCGTTGGCGAAAAGACCGGGGCAATCCGTGATACGGCATCCAAGGCGGCCGAGGTTTTCGGAATGAAGCCTGACGAGAACGGATTTGACAAAAACAAATGCGACCTCGTCAAAGGAGAACTGGGCCGTCTCGCCGTTGAGCCGTCGCTTCTCCCAGTCTCTAGGGAATGCGACAAGTTTCTGGAATTGGTCGACTGGAAGCGTTGTCTTGCTCAACAGCTGTTGGTATTCCTCCACTCCGAAAAAGCGTAGTTGAAGAGTCGCAACACAAAGCTGGTCAAACTGATCCGTGGTCAATGCGTTTGCCCTGTCCGACCTCCATCGTTTCCAAATGGCACCCGCCGTTCTCTTCAAGAGTTCCACGCATTCCGGATTGTTCAAATCGACCAGTTTCGGGAAACTGTCATCAAGGACGATGGCGTTCTCATATTCCTCGTCGGAGAGATGGTTGTTCAGGGAACGCAATTCCGGCGAATCCATTAGCGGCGCCCGCAGAATGGTGGAAAGTCCAAGTGCGATTTCCTCCGGCGATTTGAAACTGACCTCGGCCCATTCGGAAAGGCCGTCCTTCGTCTCGTCGCCCGCGATGTTCTGCGCGGATATGACGGCGGCACTTGTCTTGATTCCGCCACCTTTCAGCCCGCGAGGCGAGATGTCGCGTCCGTCGCAGAGGGCGTCGAAAGTAGTGGATTTGCCGCCTTGGAATTCGCCGACGAGGGCGATTTCAAAGGCGTTCTCCTGGCATTTCCGCATAGTCTGGCGAAGTTCGTCGCCATACTTCTCGGGGACATTCAACGCGGAAGCTTCATTCAACAGGCCAAGCAATTCGTTTCGCCGAAATTCATACCATCTAGCCCGATCCTTGATGTTGACAATGCGAGTTGAGACAGTTTTCGATGTGCAGATGATGTCGCCGTTTTCGAAGTGGGAAATGCGGTCAAGGGGGTCTCCGTCCTGTGCATAGACCTCTTCATCGGAAATCGGGTGGCCAAGCCAGCCCAACGTCCCGCCTTCCCGCAACCAACGCTCACAGATTTTGCCGTGCACTTCGCGGGGTTCTGCCTCGCCGCTGCGAACCACGATGGTGCATCCGCACCAGTCGGGATTGGCCGTGTTTCCGTAGTAGCATGTCCAAATACCGGCGGCAATTTGGCGGATGCCGTTTGCGTCGGGATCGCCGATAAATGGAAACTGCTCGCGCTTGAGCCAGTCATATTTGGCCTGGAACTTGTCGATGATTTCGGAAGGAACGTTCTCGTTCATGGTGAATCAGTCTGCTTGGGAATTGGAATGATTGCCCCGTCCGTCGAAATAGGCAGACGGGGCATTGTTGATTCAGAACGCCTTTGCGAGCGCGGCGAGGGCGCCGGCGGCGGCATTGGTGAGGCGGTTTTTTTCGTCCGGCGCGGGCGTGAGTTCGTCGCGCCACTCGCGGGCGAGAATCTGGAACGCCTTTTCCGAGTTCTTGGAGCGGATGAAGGCGTCTGCGAAGGTCTCGACCACGGCCGCGAAGATGCGATTCGGGCAGAAACTCTGCGCGGAGCCCATCGACTGCTCAAGAAGGGCGATCACATCGGCGCGGACCGAGGCGTCGGGAATCGCCTTTTCAAAGAGCTTCTTCTTGCGCTCCAGCGCGGCGGAGTTGCCCGTTCCGCTCTTGCGCATCCCGGCGGCGTAGGAATCGGCCGCTTCGAGCAGTTTTTTCTCGAGCGCTTCGAGGAAGGAACCAGCGTCGTTTTCGTCCTTGACGAGCGGCAACTCGTTGGCAACCAGGAGGTGCGTCGTCGCATGGAGCATCGGCTCGAGGTGGAACCGGAACTGCAGGTCGAACTCGGCGATGCGGCGCAGCGGGCGCGAGAGTTCGCGAAGCGCCTCGTCGTCGCCGAGGTCGGATGTGCGCTCGTCGATGCGGTCGGCAAACGAGACGATCTGGTCGCGGACGGCTTCCAGCCCGTTTCCGTTGCCGCGCGGCGGCACGAAGTCGTGCAGGACGCCGCGCAGGGAGTCCATCACGCCGGAGAGCAGCGCCGAGATACGGGAGGAGAGGTGAAGATCCATCGCCTCCCACTCGTTGCGGAACTTGACGCGGCATTCGTTGATGACGGTCGCCGGTTGCGTCTTGTGCAGCATGATCTCCTTTCGGATCGACTCGAGGAGCGCGTCCCGGGATCCGTATCCGCAGCCGTTCTTCACCCAGGCGACGACGGCATCGTGGATGCGGGAGACCTCGCCGTCCCATTCCGCATCGTTTCCTACGGACTTCTCGCGGGCCGCGCGCTCCTGCTCGACGAGAACGCCCGCCACGGCGTTCGTGAGATTGCGTGCGAAGTCGATCTCCCCCGTCCCGGCGGGGGCTACGGCGCGAACCTTGTCAGCAGCTGCGGATACGTCGCGTCCAATGTCCCGAAGCGCCGCCGCGGCGGCTTTCTCCACGCGGTCGGACATCGCGTCGTCGATCGCCGGGAGGTTCCCGGCGAGGAACGCGAGAATGCGCGGCATCGTCTCACCGACGACGGCGGCGCGGTCGCGGGCGTCGCACTCGATGATCTCGAACGGGCGCGTCAGCTTGGCGCGGATGGCCTCGACGCACTCGCGGGAGCGCTCCTCGCCGGAACCGCCGACGTTGGCGAGGATGGCGGTGTATTTCGTCTGGTCGTCGAGAAGCGGCACGGCCGCGGCCATCGCGTCGAGCGCGTTCGTGTCGGTGAGCGTCCACTCGATGTTGGCGTCGGTCGGGCGCTTGACGAGCAGCGTCACGTCGCAGACATCGGCCATGCCCCTTGTCTGAACTTCGGCGAGGTCGCGGCCGGCCTCGCCGAGTCCGGGCAGATCGACCACGCGCAAGTGGGCCACGTCGGTGGACGGGAACGGAGCGCGGACGACGAGGTCTGCTATGGCGAGGAAGGGACCGGCCTTGACGCGACCGCCTTCGGGATAGGCGACGAAGGGACGCAGTTCGTCCAGCGGAATCCGGCGCCCGCGTTCGCCCGTGAGATGGCGCTCGTAGGTGCCGAGCTGCGACTGCGCATCGCGGAGGCGCTGGAGGATGTCCTCGGACTCCTGCGTCTTCTGGCGCCCCTGCGGAAGCTCGAACCGTGCCGTGCGGAAGCCGGAAAGGGTGGCGGGCGTCTCGACGCCGATGGCGCGGCACATTGGGCCGACGACCTCCCGGAGGAAGGATTCGGGCGAATGGAAGTCGGCGACGGCGACGTTCTCGTCGCTGTTGACGATCTGGCTGCGGACGGCCGTCGTGAAATACTTGTCCGAGGTCGGGATCTGCGTTTCGTCAAGCCCGGTGACGGCCTGCAGGAACGTGCTCTTGCCCATCCGTGCGGCTCCGCCGATGCCGATGCAGAGCGAATCGCGCGAGAACCGGGCCCGGAGCGCGGTGTAGTCGACGAGGACCTTTCGCGCGGAGTCCGCGGCCGAACGGAGCCGCGCGGATGCGCCGCGAAGATCGGGGTTGACGCGTTCGGCGTCCTCGGTCTTGGCGAGGACGTCGTTCAGCGCGGATTCGCGGGATTTCCATGCCGCAACGGTCGCGTCGATGGCCTTCAGACGCGCGGTGCGGGCGGCGAGGATGGAGTCGAGTTGGGAGGCAATGGTGCTCATGGTGATCAGTGGCTAGTGGTTAGTGACCAGTGGCAGGCTTCCTAGGAGACCTATGACTCCTAGGAAGCCTAGGCAATCAGCGGTTACAGTGCCGCAAGTGCCGCCTCCAGATCGGCCTTGGCGCTTTCAAGCGCGGCGCGGTCGCCGGAACCGGCTGGTTCGGCGGCGATTGCGGAGCGGATGGCTTCGACCTGGGCCTTGTTGGAGGCCTCCATAGCCGCCTTCACATCCGTGAAGGTCTTTTGGATGCCTGCGTCGATCTGCTGCATGATCTGGGTGCGGACTTCCGGCTTCGCTTCGTCCAAGGCATCGCCCACCTCGCGGAGGATTTCCTTTTTGACCAGCCAAGCGGCCGGATTGAATGCATTGCCGACCAGCAAATGGCCGATGATCGCCGTAATCCAGCCAAACGGGAGAATGACATTGAGGAGGCCGACTTCCAACGCCGTCCAGACGATGGTTGGAATTTTTGCCGCGACAGGCTTTTTGATTTGAAACTCGTCCGAAACAAAAACGTTCCAAGTTCTCCGCCCCTCTTCCATCTCGTTTCCATATTTTTCGACGAATCGGGCAATCTCCGATTTCAACTTGAGGCTGATAATGGAAACCTTGTCCTGAAGGTCGGATTTGAGCGTCGATTCCGCCTTGGACAGGACCTTCTTCATCGCATCGACGGTTTCCTTCTCGGCAAGTTCGGCGTAGAACTTGTCGAAGACGGCCTCGACGGCGAGATCGACATCGTGCATCGTGTCGTCGTTGAGAGCCTTCACTTCGTCCTGGAAGCGCGCGAACGCGCGTTCGGCCTTCTCCTTGAAGCGTGCAACCTCGGTTTCGACCTTGGCGGCAAGCGTCGCACGGTCCGCCTCGGATGAGCCGATCGTTTTCAGCTTGGCTGCGACCTCGACGAGATCCTTCTCGATTTCGGCGCGAAGAAGGTTCGACACCTTCTCCTCGCGGCCCGGAAGGGCGTTGTCGGAGAGGAACTGCCGAATCGTCATGCGGATTTCGGAAACATCCGACATGATGTCCTCAATGGACGAATCGAAGCAATACATCTCCACAGGGATGTTGTCGCGGCCGATGGATGCGAGCTGGGCCTTGATGGTGGTGAGAATCGCCTTGCGGTCTTCCGCATCCTGATCCATCTTTCTGGGGTTGAAGGAGGCGAGGATCATCAGACGCGAGATACCGTTCCGGCCCATGATTTCCTTGCGTAGAAGCCCGAGCTGGCGGTCACCGAGCATACGGTCGCCTTCGACGACGAGTAGCGCTACGTCCGCGCCGGGGATGATGCGCCAAGTCGTGTTGTCCAGAAGTTCCTGGTTCGGATCGTCCAGTCCGGGAGTGTCGATGACGGTATAGCCCTTGAGCGATTCATTGGGAACTTGGATGCGGACGCGGGCGCGCTTCTTCGCGAGTTCGGCGCGGGTCTCCGTCGCCGTGGCGACAGTTGCAGCCTTCACATCGTCTTCCGTCGGGTTGGAAACCGTCTTTACAAGCGTCTCGGTCGTGTGTTCGGTATTTGACCAATCAAAAACCTCGAGTTTGGACTCGGGCCCATATTCCGAATCGGTTGCGACAGCCGTAGTCGGGATGCCATGACCCTTTGAAAGCAGCGGCTTGTCGCCATAGAACACCTTATTGATTAGCGTGGATTTGCCGACCTGGAATTTGCCGACGACGGCGACGCGGTACTGGGGATTCTCCAGACCGGCGATCTGCTTGTCGATATCAGCGGGGAGGGAGAAGCCGTGCGCCTTGACGGCGCTGGCGGCGTTGCGGATGGCTTCCTGTTTGCTCATGGTTTTTCCTTGTGAGGTGTGGGGGTGTTGTGTATGTGAACGGGCAGGGTTACGAGAAAGCGAGGAGGAGGCTGGCGAGGGCGCCGAGGAGGTAGCCTAGGACCTGGCGGAAGTCGTGATGCAGGGTTGCTGTTTCGTTGACTGGCGGAAAATGGGATAAGTCCCATCTAAAACAACAGTAATTTCGCCGGACTTGCGCTTTACGCTTGCATTGCGGCGGAAACTGTGGCAGACTTGTCGATGTCGCTTCCCATGGGACAAATCCACACGAAAACAACAGGAGTAAGCCTTGTGACGACCATAGACCGCCCTCGGCTTTTGCGCCAGCTTGTTGCTGCCAAGCACACGGACTTCGTAAAGATCATCACCGGCATTCGCCGATGCGGGAAGAGTTTTCTTCTCTACATCCAATCCGCCTGGATGATTCCCGACGGCGAGAAGATGGCGCAGGAAACCTTTTCGCTCAAGCACACGGGAGACAACTTCAAGAAGATCGTCATCGACGGGCAGCAATCCGCCCGATACCGGGACACGGACGGCATCGGGCACATTGGCCTTGCCGAGTTTCTCCTCGACCCGGAGAGTGTCGTGACGCTGTAGGGACATGGCCATGACCGGGGTGGCTTACGAGAAGACGAGGAGGAGGCCGGCGAGGGCGCCGAGGAGGTAGCCGAGGACCTGGATGGCGCCGAGATGCTCGGACATGATCTTGCTGAGCATGCCGTGGAACTCGGCCATGTCCATGCCGTCCACGGCGGTCTTGACGCGGCCTTCGACGTCGAGCTTCTCGACGATGGCCGTGGTGCCGATGTCGCGGATCATGCTCTCGACGCCGTGGCGGACGGCGGGGATCGCCTTGGCGACCCACTCCCACGTGGCTTCGCTCTTGAGGAGCCGCGAGGCGGCGGGGGCGAGGTTCTCGCGCAGATAGGCGCGAAGGTAGTCCTTGAACCGGGCGCGGATGTCGCCGGCGAAGCCGCCGACGCGCACGACGCCTTCCGGCGAAGCGAGCCACGCGCGGAAGGACTCGACGAATCCGGCGAGCTCGTCGCGCAGCGCCGCCGCCGTCTCGGGGCGCTTGATCCAGTCGCGGATGCCGTCCTCGATCGTCTTCTCGTCGAGGAACCAGTCCGCGAGGGAATCGGCGGAGGAGGCGAAGAAGGAGGCCAGGGAGTCGCTGACGGTCTTCCCGACCAGCGGGATGCCTTCGAGAAGGGAGCCGTCGAACTTCTCCTTGACCCAGCGGCGGACGGCGCGGGAGATCGCGGGCCTGGCCTTGGCGGCGATGTCCGGGGCGCGCTGGCGGATCGCGCGAAGGGCGAGTTTCGCGATCTCCTCGCGGGTCTCCTCCGATTCGAGACGGGGCATGATCTCGGCGTCCCAGAAGGACTTGATCCGGGCCGGGGTGACGAGGCGGTCGATCTCGCGGACGAGCGCGCTCTCGATGCGGGGAACGAGGAAGTCGACGATCTCCGCGTCGTGCGCGGCGACCTGCTCCTGCAGGAGCGTCTGCACGGCGCGGAGCGTGGCGGGGTCCTGGAGCGCGCCGCCGACCATCGCGCAGAGGTCGTCCGCGAGCTTCTCGGGCTGGAGCAGCTTCGTCTCGACCTGGTCGGCGAGTTCGGCGGCGACGCGGCCCTTGTTCCTGGGCAGGAGTCCCTGCCGCCAGAAGCCGAGCGTGACCCAGGGGAGCCAGTGCTTCCATGTCTTATCGTAGGGCTCGAAGAGCATCGTGATCGCGATGTAGTTCGTCCCGTAGCCGACGGCGGCGGAGACGAGGACCGGGACGATACACTTCGCGACCGCGGGCGGCGGCTCCCAGACACCGGTTCCGCGGAGGACGGCAAGGACGACGGCTCCAAGAATCGTAAAGAGGCTGACCGGCTCGCAGAACACCTCCGCGAGGGCGAAGGCGCGGGTGAGGCGCGGTTTCGTCCGGTCGCGGGCGACGGCGAACTTGGTTCTCAGATCGGAGACGAGGAACATTGCGGGAGTTGTTTGATGTGGGTGAACTCTGGGGTCCAACCTATCTTATACGAACTTCCGCGATGAATCTGACAAAAGAGCGCGTCCCTTGTCCGTCTTCTTTCCCGAGGCCCTAGGAAAGCCTTTGAACGAAACACGGAAGGGGCGCGCGATTGGGACGCGCAACCCTGCAACGTGTCGCCGTTCGTAAGAAGTTCCTAGGTTCCGGGAAATGCGACGTTTGCAGAAGCTGCAAAGGGTTCGGTTGTCCTACGGGGCCTCAAGAACCCCGACGGGCGAAAGAATAGCAGATGGACGGTTACGAGGCAAGCATGAAAATCGAGCATTAAAGTCGGGAGGGGAGGGGGGGGGGCGAGGCGCGGCCGGAGGCCGCGCTCCCTATCTTCGCGGGCTGGAAGCCCGCGCTCCCAGGGGGACGGCGCGGCCGGAGGCCGCGCTCATCGCGGGCTGGAAGCCCGCGCTCCCAGGGGGCGGCGCGGCGAGACGCCGCACCCTATCTTCGCGGGCTGGAAGCCCGCGCTCCCAGGGGGCGGATTTGACACGGCGGCGCGCCGTGCGGTAGTCTCCGTGCCGAAACACAACCTCAATCCGGTTTTTTCGCAATGTCTGACAAACCTCTCGTCGCCGGCTTCGGCGAAATCATGCTCCGTCTTACCCCAGAAGGGTTCTCCCGCCTCAATCAGGCGCTGCCTGGATCGCTTCGCGCCACGTTTGGCGGCGGGGAAGCCAATGTCTGCGCATCCATCGCGCGTTTCGGCATGGCCTCGCGCTATCTCACCGCGGTTCCATCCAACGCGGTCGCCGACTCGATGCTCGCCGAACTGCGCGGAATTGGCGTTGACGTGTCCCGGGTCCTCCGGACCGCCGCAGGCCGCCTTGGCGTTTACTTCACGGAGACCGGGGCCAACCAGCGCGGCTCGACGGTTCTCTACGACCGCGCGCATTCGGTCATCTCGGAAACTTCGGTCGACGCATACGACTTCGACTCGATGCTGGAAGGCGTCACTTGCCTTCACCTCTCCGGGATCACGCCGTCGATTTCGCGCCAGGCATGCGAGGCCAATCTCGCGCTTGCGAAGGCCGCCGTTTCAAGGGGCGCCGCCATTTCGCTCGACCTCAACTTCCGCAAAAAGCTCTGGCGCTGGGAGCCGGGCGTGGAGCCGCGCGCGCTCGCCGCCCGCTGCATGGAGCCGCTCGCCGCCCTTGCCGACGTGCTGATCGGCAACGAGGAAGACGCCAAGGACGTCTTTGGAATCGAGGCCGCGGGTTCCTCCATCGAAAAGGGAGAGCTTTCGCTTGACGGCTACAAGGACGTGGCCGCCGCTCTCTCCGCGAAGTTTCCGAAGGCCAAATACATTGCGATCACGCTCCGCGAAAGCCACAGCGCAACTTGGAACGGCTGGGGCGCGATGCTCTACGACACGGCCGCGAAGGTCGCCCATTTCGCGCCAGTGGGGCCGGACGGAGCCTATCGCCCGTGGGAAATCCGGGCGATTGTCGATCGCATTGGCGGCGGCGACTCCTTTAGCGGCGGCTTGCTCTACGCGCTCAACACTCCGGAATGGAGCGAACCCTCCAAGGCGATTTCTTTCGCCGTGGCAGCGAGCTGCTTGAAGCACACGATCTACGGCGACTACAACGACGTTTCCGTTGCCGAGGTGGCCGCGCTCGCCGCCGGCAACGCCTCCGGCCGCGTCAGCCGATAGTCCGGAGCATGGCAGGGGACGGGGCGGGAATCCGAACCGAGAGCCCCGTCCAAGCAAAAGACAAAGGCGCGCCGCAAGTGATCGCGGCGCGCCTTTGTCTTTTCTATGCCGCGCTCTCGCGGCGGCAGGACTCTACTGCTCCTCGTCCGCGTCGAGGCTGTAGAGGTAGCGCTTGACCTTTAGCGTGTTCGTCTTCTGCAGCGGCTCGAAGCGGACGCGAATGCGGCGCGGGTGCTTGTAGGAGGAGAGCTGCTTCATCGCCTCGCGGACCTCGGAGAGGCAGAGGGCGCGGATTTCGTCGTCGGACATCGGGGATGCGCTCGCCGCCGCGTTGCGGTTGCGCTCCTCGGCGATTTTGTCGAGATCGGCGACGATTATCGCGCCGACGTGCTCGCCCTTCGCCTCTCCGGGGACGTGGTATCCAAGCACGATCGATTCAAGAACGTGAGGACAGGCGTTTATCGCGATCTCCACCTCCTCGGGATAGATGTTCTTGCCCTCGCGGTTCACGATCAGGCTCTTCTTCCGTCCGGTAATCGTGACGTAGCCGTCGGAGTCCATCGTGCCGAGATCGCCAGTGCGGAACCATCCGTCCCCGTCAAAGCTTTCGGCCGTCGCGTCCTCGTTGCGGAAGTAGCCCTTCATGACGGATGGGCCGCGCACCTGGATTTCGCCGACACCCTCCTCGTTCTGGTCGGCGATGCGCAGCTCGTGCCCCGGAAGCGCCTTGCCGACGGACTCGAATTTGATCGCGTCTTCCGGCGCAAGGGCGGAGATCGGCGCCGTTTCCGTGAGTCCGTATCCCTGAAGGGTCTTGATGCCGAAGCGCGACCATGCGCGCAGGACATCAGGATCGCTCGCCGCGCCGCCGACGATGATGATGCGCATCCGACCGCCAAGCCCGGCGATCACCTTGCGCCCGACGACGCGCGTCAGCCCGATCGACATGAGCGCGCGCGCGGCGGCGCTCTTCTGGAGCTTCTTGCGAATGGCCCCGAGCATCTTCTCGGCGAGCAAGGGCACGGCCAGCAGCACCGTGGGCTTCGTCTCGCGCATGTTGTCAGGAATGGTCCTCAGGTTTTCGACGATCGAAATCTCGCACTGCGCCGCGAGCGGGACTATGAAGTTCGCCGTGAACGCGAAGGCGTGGTGCAGCGGGAGGACGAGCAGGAAGTTGTCGCTCTTGTAAACGGTGAAATACTTCAGAGCCTCCAGCTGGGCGCAGAAGTTGGCGTGAGTGAGCATCGCCCCCTTCGAGCGCCCTGTCGTGCCGGAGGTGTAGATGATGGAGGCGACGTCCTCCTCTTCGGCGACATTGCGCTCGAAGAACGAATCGGGCAGAGCGGCCGACTTCGAGGTCTTGTCGAGGAGACGCTCCAGATCGTAGAGCCTGACTCCGCTTTCGCGGCGATCCTCCGGGACGGCGCCGTCGGCCAGCACCACCGAGCGCATGTATTTGAGCGATCCCATGATTTCGCGCACGAGGGGGCCGGTCTTGCCGGAGCCGAAGAACGCCACGGCCTCGGAGTCGCGAAGGATATGCGATACCTCGTGGACGTGCAGGTGCGCGTCAACCGGCACCACCGTGACCCCGCAGCAGACGATGCCGAGATAAACGGTCATCCACTCCGGGCGGTTTTCCATCATGAGGGCCACGCGGTCGCCGCGCCGGACGCCCAGTTCGCCGAGCGCGGCGGACACCGCGCGGGCAGTTTCGAGCGTTTCCGCAAATGAGCGCGTGTGCCACGTTCCGTCTGGAGCCTTCCAGCGAACGAACGTGGAGTCGGGACTCTGGGCCGCTGCGTCCAGAAGAAGAGTGCGGATTGTCATGGCGGGGAAAATTGCTGGTGTGGCTGTGTGAACGAGACTAGCGGACCACGCCGCGTTGCGTCGAGAGGAAGAAATCGACAAGGGCGCGGATTTCCGGAGTGTCGGGAATCTGCTCCCGGATGGCCGCGATGGCGTCGGTGACGTTCCTGCCATCGCGGCATAGCAGCTTGTAAGCCGAACGAAGGGCCGAGATCGCCTCCCGCGAGAAGCCGCGGCGCTCCAGTCCGACGACGTTGATTCCGTGCGCGGCCGACGGATTGCCGTCGGTCAGAAAATACGGGGCGGCGTCCTGCTTGAGAACCGTGCCTCCGCCTATCATTGCGTGGCAGCCAATGCGCACGAATTGGTGAACCCCCACGAGGCCGCTGATCACCGCCCAGTCCCCCACGTTGACTTCACCGGCGAACTGGGTCGAGTTCGAGACTATGACGTGATCGCCGAAGACGCAGCCGTGTGCCAGGTGACAATATGCCATGATGAGGCAGTCGTCGCCGATGATCGTGGATTCGCCGTCCTTGGTGCCGCAGTTCACGGTCACGTATTCGCGCAGGACGGTGCGATCGCCGACCTTGACGTATGTCCTGTTGCCGTCCTTGAACTTGAGGTCCTGCGTCTTGCCACCGATGTGCGCGAAGGGGAAGACCTGGCAGTCCGCCCCGAGCGTCGTGGCCCCGTCGATCACGGCGTGGGACTGAATCTGGCAACGGTCGCCAAGTCGGACCTCGGGGCCGACGACGGCGTATGCGCCGATTGAAACGTCCTGCCCGATCTGGGCGCCGGGCTCGACTATTGCTGTTTGATGAATGGAGGTCATTTTGCGTTGGCGCGTGGGACTAGCATGAACATCATCGTGCATTCGGTGGCGAGCTTGCCATCGACCGTCATTGTCCCCTTCGCCTTGCCGACGCGGGCCCTGTGGGAGACGAGTGTCGTTTCGATCCGGATCTGGTCGCCTGGCCTGATTATGCGGCGGAACCTGGCCCCCTCCACGCTCATGAGGATCGTGTCGTATGCCTCCGCGCCGCTGGTCGCTGGCGCGTCCGCTGCCGCGTGGCTGCCAAGCGCGGTGAGAAACATGAGGCCGGCGGCCTGGGCCATGGCCTCGATGTGCAGCACTCCCGGCATTATCGGATTGCCGGGGAAGTGCCCCTGGAAAAACGGTTCGTTGAACGTGACGTTCTTTATTGCCACGAGACGCGAGCCATCCTCCTCCGCTTCGACGACCTTGTCAACCAGAAGGAACGGGTAGCGGTGGGGGAGAAGTTCGAGGATTCGGTCTATGCCGTATGAGATTGCCATGGCGGCCTTCTTTTTTGCTTGGGGTGCGTGTTGGGCGGAGGATACCGCAAACGCCGTCATTCCGCAACCGCGCGTTTTTGGTTGGGTGTGACCAAACTTTGTCAGTGGGTGTGACCAAACTTTGTCAG
>DJYI01000018.1:58977-68718 GCA_002448475.1 Verrucomicrobia bacterium UBA6982 | reverse complement strand
GGCACGCAGACCGTGCGCGGCATCAAGTGGCAGTGCGCCGGCTACCAGCTCCAGGCCTGGGATGCGGACGCCTCCGCCTGGGGTGCGCAGCAGACGGTCCTGCGTAACGGCGAAAACGCCGTCGAATACACTGCGGCCGCGACAAGCGCGGCCCTCCCCTCCGTCCGCCTCACCTGGCTCTGGAAGCCCGTTTCGGGCATCCGCACCGCCGCCGACTATGCCGTCGCCGACTACGCGGCGGGCGGCATGCAGCTCCACCTCGACGGCCTTGCGCACGGCGACAGCGCCACCGTCTGGAGCGATCTCTCCGGTAATGGCCGCGACGCGACCCTCTACGGCAATCCATCGGACGAAAGCGACTGGACGGACAGCGGCTATTTCTTCGCCAGCAACGCCGTCTTCGCCACGGCGGATACCTCGACGGGCAAGTTCTCCCTCGGCCATGCCTACACGATGCAGGCACTGGGCGAGGTGAATTTCGCGGACCATATTTTGGCCGGCGTCACGCACAACGGCACGTATGTCTCGCCGATCGTCGACCACCTCGCATACGGCAGCGTCTGGCTCAAGGGCGACGGCATGGGCACGATCCAGCACCATACATCCGACACGACCGGTGCGGCATGGAACTTGCGCGGATCAGTTTTCGTCGGGTTGGACGGACACCCCACCTATCTCACGGCCCTTCGCAACGGAAACCGCGCAGCGCTCGTCGAAGGCACCGCCTACCCGACGACTGAAAACACCATGGCGCACCAGGCGTGCATGGACTGGTCGGTTGGCTCGAAGGACGAGGCGGCACCGGCCACCCGCTGGGGCGTTGGATCGTCAACTGCCGGCGGCGGGGGCAACCCGCTCTACGGCACGGTGAAGAGCATCCGCCTCTACGACCGCATGCTCTCCGAGGACGAGCTCGCGTGGAACCGCTCGGTCGATTCGGCACGCTACTTCGGCGCGCTCGCGACCACCAACGTCGTCGTGGTCGCGAACGAGTTCAGCGGCGAACTTGCCGACGCCTATCAGGTCTTCGGCTCCCACACGTTCGCGGCAGCGCCCTCGTCGCAGGACGGCTCCTCGGCCAACTACGTGAAGGTCCGGACCATCGCCGCCGACGGTTCCGAGTCGGTCACGCGCGTCGAAGGCAACGCCTACACCTACACGGCGGGCGTCTCCTCTGACAAGGTCGTGATCGAATTCCGCAAGACCAACCCGTTCGTTCTCGTGGTGCGGTAGCCGGCGGGTCAGCCGACGGCTGAACCCGCCAGCGGCGCCAGTTCGCTCCATTCGTCGCGGGCACGAAAACGGGCGAGGCGCGCGTCCTGGCGGCGCAGCACCGCTTCGCGAAGCGCTGGGTCGCGGACCACGCGTCCAATGGCCTCCGCCACCACCTCGGGCGGCGCGTCCGGCGAAAAAAGAACGCCTGCGCCGTCCATCGTCTCAGGAATTGCGCCGGCGGCGGCGGCGAAGACTGGAACGCGCCACGCCATCGCCTCCAGCAGCGGTGCGCAGAACCCTTCGTGATCCGAGGCGCATACGAATGCCGTGGCGGCGCCGTAGCAGGCGCGAAGGGAATCAGAGGGCACTAGCCCGGTTTCAAAGACTGCGTCCTCGACGCCGAGATCGCGCGCCGCAGCGCGCAGAATCGCCGAATATGCCGGGGCGTCGGCCGCCGAGCCAGTCAGGACGAGCGTTGCGCGCGGATCGATGCCGCGCCGGTATGCGGCGAGAATCGCGAGCAGTTTGTCGTGGCGCTTGTTGGGGGCGAAGCGCCCCGCGAAAAGCAGGACGTCGCCGCCGAGCCCGCCGAGCTGTTCGCGCATGGCGGAATCGACGGAGCCGCCATCGGGGCCGAAAAGCGAAGTGTCGAGAAGCAGGGGCAGGACTTTTGGATCGGCGCAGCCGACGCGGACAAGCTCCTCCGCGTTGAACGCACTGTCAGCCCACGCTCCGCCGCCTGCGCGCCCGGCAAGATCCGGAAGGCGACGGCGCGCAGCTGAAAGACGCGCGGCCATAGGCGGGTCAAGACGCTCGAAGAAGTGCGGCGGCGTGAAGTTGTGATACAGAATGACGCGCCGGCAGGCGAGCGCGCAGAACACGTCGTCGCAGGGGCCGGAGGAGGACACGTGGAGCAGCGCGGTGTCATCCGGCGAAACCTCGCGCGGCAGATCCTCCGCGTCGCCGGCCATGGACGCGACATCCGGAGCCTTGCATCCGCGCGGCGCCCACATGCGGCACTTCACGCCATGCGCTTCGCACAGCGAGGCGATTCGGATCGCCTCCTCGCTTATGGCGTCGCCGCGCCTGAAGCCCGCGAGCAGCTGGTGGAACATCGCGCCGACTCCAGTTTCAGCCGTGCAGCAGCGGCTGGAGCTCCGCCCATTCGTCGCGCGCGCGGAAACGGGCGAGACGCTCGTCCTGGCGGCGCAGCACCGCCTCCTTCAGGGCCTTGTCGCCCAACACCCTGCCGATCGTCTCGGCGACGGCTTCAGGGGGCGAGTCCGGCGAAAAGAGGACCCCAGCGCCGTCCATCGTCTCAGGCACGGCGCACGACGCGGCGGCGAAGACCGGAATCCGCCACGCCATCGCCTCCAGCAGCGGCGCGCAGAACCCCTCGTGATCCGAGGCGCAGACAAAGGCGGACGCCGAGGCGTAGCAGGCGCGGAGTTTCGGATCGTCGAGAAACTCGGTGAACATCACGTTCTTGGCAACGAGTTCGTAGGCCGAGCCGAGAAGAAGCGCCTTGTAGGCCTCCGCCTCGCCGGAGCCGCCAACGATGACAAGCCGCGCCTCGGGGTCAACGGCGCGGATGTATGCCGCGAATATCGAGAGCAGTTTGTCGTGGCGCTTGTTCGGCGCGAGTCTCCCGACGAATAGCAGGTTGGTCGTGGGCGGGTCCGACAGCCGCGAAAGCATCCCCGGATGGGCAGGTCCGGAGGCGGGGCCGCACGCGTCGAACATTAGCGGCAGCACCCGGACGTCCGAAAAACCCATTTCCGTCAGTTCGGCGGCGTTGAACTTGCTGTCGGCCCAGTTCGAATGCGCGGCGCCGCGAAGCGCGGCGACCTGCCGGCGCCCTTCGGCGAGAGTCTCCGCTATGCGCGGCGAAAGAAGCCTGAAATAGCTGGAAGGCGTCACGTTGTGGTAGAGAATGACGCGGCGGCAGGGCAGCGTCGGAAACACCGCGTTGCAGCGGCTGCCGATGGAGAGATGCAGCAGAGCCACGTCCTCCGGGCCCACGTGCGCGGCAAGATCGTCGATCGGGAGAGTGAGGTGGCGATCATCCGGGGAGGCGTTTTCCGGGGGGCAGCGGATGTCGGACTTGAGACCATGCGCGGCGCAGAGGTCCCGAATGCGAATTGCTTCGTTGCTTATTGCGTCTCCAAGACGGAATCCGGCTACAAGTTGGTGGAGCATGGCGACGGGGATGTGAATGCGTGGAGAAGGGCAGGGGATTGTCGGGCAAATTCAGGTGAAAAAGGCGTTTCTGGCGCAACAATAGCACAATGCCCCGTGGCTCCGCCAACTTTTTTGTGGATTTTACCGGGCGTTTGTAGTATCATCCGCCGCGTTTTCACCCCCGACCTTACAACAACACAGCAATACGAGGATACGCCCGCCATGGGTTCGATCAAGAAAAAACGCCGCGCCAAGATGTCCAAGCACAAGCACGACAAGCGCATCAAGCTTGAGCGTCACAAGACCCGCTAAGTGATCGGCGCGCGGCAGATGGCGGCTCTGCGCGCGCTGGCGCGTCTGGTTTTGCCGCTTCTGGCCGTTTCCTCGTCGGGGGAATCGGTCTCCACTCTGCGGCATCGGCTTGATCCGCGATCTGAATCGACGGCCTCGGCGCTTGCGCTCGCTGCCGTCGGTCGTTGTTTGTCGGGAGACGAAGCGGCGGCGGCGTGGCTTTTGGCGGGTTCGCTCGCCGGCGGCAGCCCCGGCGCGGAGCGTTTGCGCCGCAACGCGCTGGATCACTTCGACTTTGCGCGCGACTCCGCGGCTTCGTCGCTTGCCGTGGCGCGAATGACCGGCTCGGCCGAAGACTGGTCCCTGGCTTTGTCCGATGCCGCGTCCCTCGGGGCTTCCGAATGGCGGTCCGATCGTGACGACGCCTTTTTCAGCGCGGCGGTCGCGAGCGCGCCTCGGGACGGGGCGCGGAACGCCGCCATGCTTGCCGCCGCGCTGCTGGCGGCCTCCCCGGGCGACCCCAGGGGACCGGAGGAGTTCCGCCGGGCGATCAGACTTGGTGCTGCGGCTCCGGCGGCGATTCCGCCTGAGCGTCTCTTCATTGAACTCTCCTCGATTCTCAGGCGCCGCCATGTCCGCGTCGGAGAGGCCCCGGCCATGGCGCAGGGCGCGGTCCGGCTCGCCGCGGTGCTTCGCGAGGAGGCCCCGCCGGAGCGGCGCGGCGCGTGCGCCGAAGCGCTCGTCGATGACGCGATTCTTTGGATCCGGCTCGAACGGGATGGCGATGAGGCGGCGCTGGACGGACTGGCCGTTTCGCTCCTCGAAGAAGCGCATTCCTTTGGCATGGCCCCGTTTGCCGAGGTGACGTCTCCCGGCGACGCGTTGTTCGCGGCTGGCGACACAAACGGGGCGGTTCGCGCATGGATGGCGGAACTTGAGCGCAGCGGTCATCCGCGAATTAGATCCTTTCTGGCGAACAACGTGGCATACGTCTCCGCCGTTTCCGGGGGCGATCTCGACGAGGCGCTCCGCCTATCCGACGAGGCGCTGTCCGTCAGGCCTCTCGATTCCGCCGCGCTCGACACTCTCGCATGGATTTTCCATCTGCGCGGAGACGCCGAAAACGCCTTTCTCACCATGCGCAAGGCGCTTGTTCGCTCCGGCGACGAAATTTCGCCCGACGTCCGTCTTCACGCCGCGGCCATTCTGCGCTCATTGCGAAAATACTCAGCCGCCGCCGAATGGATGCGCGGCGCCTTCAATCCATGAAAGCTCGTTCATTCGTAGATTCAACTCTGCTTCACGCCACCGCCGGGAAAGGCGGCGACGGCTCCAAGTCCTTTCGCCACGAGAAGTTCGTGCCGCGCGGCGGTCCGGACGGAGGAGATGGCGGTCGCGGCGGTCACGTCTGGCTTGTCGGAGACGAGGATGTCGATTCGCTAGTCGGCGTCTTCTACGAGCCGGAGCGGCGGGCGCAGGACGGAGGGGCGGGACGCGGGCGCTATCGCCATGGCGCCAACGGCGCCGACGTGTTCGTGAAGGTTCCGCTCGGGACGGTCGTTTCGGACGCCGACACCGGCCGCGTTCTTGGCGAAGTCCTGAAACACGGACAGAAACTGCTCGTCGCCCGCGGCGGCGACGGCGGCGCCGGGAACGTTCACTACAAGAGTTCCACTCACCAGGCGCCCGAGGAGTTCAAGCCTGGCAAGCCCGGCGAAGACGTGCGCCTGAGGCTTGACCTCAAGGTGCTGGCCGATGTCGGCCTTGTCGGCTTCCCAAGCGCCGGAAAGAGTTCGATCCTGCGTCGGATTTCCAAGGCGCGGCCGAAGGTCGCGGCGTATCACTTCACGACGCTCCACCCGATTCTCGGAACGGTCGAAGTCCCGGACTCCTTCGCCCGCTTCCGAGTCGCGGACATTCCCGGAATCATCGAGGGCGCGCACGAAGGCGCTGGGCTTGGCGACTCCTTTCTGCGGCACATCGAACGGGCGCGCGTGCTTGTTCTCGTCGTCGATGTTGGCGCCGAGGAAGGCCGCAATCCGGTTGACGACTACGCGACGCTGCTGCGCGAGCTCGAAGCGCGAGATCCGGCGCTTCTGGAGCGTCCGCGCCTCGTCGTGGCGAGCAAGGCCGATCTGCCCGGCTCGGAGGAGCGCCTTCGGGAGCTGCGCGCCGCTGTCGGATCTTCGCCTATCGTGACGTCCGTTCCCCTTGATCGCGGATTCGACAAGCTCGTCGCAAGGCTCGTGCGCATGGTCAAGCCGTCTGAGGCCCCGGAAGGCCGCGCCCCGGTGGCTCCCGAATCCGGCCATGCCGGCGGCGATGCGGCGCCCGCCACTCTTCGATCGGTTTTCGGCGGCGCGGCGGTGAAGCCGCACCGCCGTGCGGCGGCGTCCGGCGCGGCCCGCGCCGCAAAGACCGGACGCGAGTCCGCGCCAGGGCGCACTCCTCCGCGCCCGGTCGAGGGACGCGGCGAACACCCCATGTCCCCAGCCGACGTCTCCGCCGAGCGGCTCGCGACGCTTGGGACGTTTCTCAAGCGCTAATGGACATAGATCATTGAAATCGCCGCGTTTTCCCCCCTTCACGGAAAATCGGCGATCAATAAAATGCGGACCTGCGGACGGCAATCCCGCTGCGCCGTTCGGGCGAATGAACCCGCCCGCTAGTTTCACGTGAATAGTCCGCACGGTCCGCGTGGCCTGGACAATTTTCCACAACAAAACATCGACTCCGGTCGCAAACAAAATGAAAATCGACGAAGAAAGCGTTCTCGCATTTCACCGCGGCGGCAAGTGCGCCCTGCGCATGCCGCATCCCGTCCGCACGGTCGAAGACCTGTGTCTGGCCTACACTCCCGGAGTCGGCAAGGCCGTTCTCCATCTCGACAAGCATCCCGAGGACGCATTTGAATACACCGCCAAGGGCAAGACCGTGGCTGTGGTTTCCGACGGCACCGCGATTCTCGGACTGGGCGATCGCGGCCCCACCGCCGCGATTCCCGTGATGGAGGGCAAGTGCGTTCTGTTCAAGAGCTTTGCCGGAGTCGAGGCGTGGCCCGTGGTTCTCGACAACTGCCGCCAGGGCGGGGCCAAGACCGGAAAGACCGACCCGCAGCGCGTCATTGACGCGACAATGGCGATTGCGCCGATGTATGGCGGCATCAACCTCGAGGACATCGCGGCCCCCGCGTGCTTCGAGATCGAGGACCGGCTTCAGGAGATGCTCGACATCCCGGTTTTCCACGACGACCAGTGGGGCACCGCGGTCATCACTCTGGCCGCCGTGCGCAACTATGCGCTCGTCGCCGGGAAGGAGTTTTCGTCCCTGAAGGTTGCCATGAACGGCGCCGGCGCGGCCGGAATGCGCATCCGCGAGATGCTCGTCGCCGCAGGTGCGCACGTGATTTCGTGCGACAGCAAGGGCGTCATCTACAAGGGCCGTCCTGACCTCACCGGCCGCAAGCTGCTCGCCGCCGAGGACACTCCGTGCCGCACTCTTGAAGAGGCGCTCAGGGGAGCGGACGTTTTCGTCGGCGTTTCCGTCGCGGGAGCCGTCAAGCAGGAATGGGTCCGCACCATGGCGCCCAACCCCGCCATTTTCGCGATGGCCAACCCCGATCCCGAGATCCGTCCCGAGGAGGTCGCGGCCGCGATGGGCGACGCGCCCTACGTGATGGCTACCGGGCGGTCGGACTTCCCGAACCAGATCAACAACGTGCTCTGCTTCCCGTTCCTCTTCCGCGGCGCGCTCGATGTCCGCGCCCGCAAGATCACGATGGGGATGAAGCTCGCCGCCGCCGACGCGCTCGCCGCCGCCGCGCGCATTCCGGCCGACGCCGCCACCACCGCCCTCTACGCTGGCGAGACGCTTGAGTTCGGGCCGAAATACATCCTTCCCAAGCCGTTTGACCGCCGCCTCTGCTCTCTCGTCGCCCCGGCAGTCGCCGAGGCCGCCGTGAAGGAGGGCGTTGCAAGGGTTTCGGCGTTCGACAAGGCCGCCTACGCTGCGGCGCTTGAAAAGGAGGCCGCGGAGCAAAAGTAAATCCCGGCTCCCAACCACCAGATTCTGAAACCGATTTACGGATTTTCGATCTTCCCATCCAAATCTTCAATCCAAAATCACCATGTCCACCATGGAAACAAGACCATTCGTCCCCTGGAAACTCGTCAACGACTTCATGATTGACGTCTTCGTAAAATACGGCGTCCCGGAAGAGGACGCGCGCATTTGCGCCGACGTTCTGCTGGAGTCCGACCGTCGCGGCATTGAAAGCCACGGCTGCAACCGCTTCAAGCCCATCTACCTTGATCGCATCGAACGCGGCACGCTCCTGCCCGTCACGAAGATCGACATCGTCAAGGAGACTCCGACCACGCTCGTCATGGACGCCAACAACGGCATGGGCATGGTCGCGAGCTACCACATGATGGAGAAGCTCATCGAGAAGGCCAAGACCTACGGCATGGCCGGCGGCACGATCTTCAATTCCACCCACTACGGCATCGCCGGCTACTGGACTACGATGGCCGAGAAGGCCGGCATGATCGGCATTTCCGGCACCAACGCCCGCCCGTCCGTCGCGCCCACCTGGGGCGTCGAGCCGATGATGGGGACCAATCCGCTGACGTTCACGATGCCGACGGACGAGGAATTCCCCTTCAACTTCGACTGCGCCACCTCGATCGTCCAGAACGGCAAGATCGAATACTACGCCCGCAGCGGCAAGCCCACTCCGGCGGGACTTGTCGTTACGAAGGACGGTGGCACGATGACCGAATCAGGCGAAATTCTCAGCCAGATGCGCAAGGGCAACTGCGCGCTGCTCTCCATCGGCGGCCTTGGCGAGGCCACCGGCGGCTACAAGGGCTACGGCTTCACCACGATCGTCGAAATTCTCTCGGCGGCTCTGGCGGGCGGTCCGTTCATGAAGGCGCTTTCTGGCAAGTCGGCGGACGGCAAGGACCAGATGTATCGCCTCGGCCACTTCTTCTTCGTGATCAATCCCGACTTCTTCATGGGTCTCGACACGTTCAAGAAGACCGCCGGCGACATCTGCCGCGGTCTGCGCGCCTCGACGAAGGCTCCCGGCGCCGAGCGCATCTACACGGCCGGCGAGAAGGAGTGGCTCGCGTGGCAGGATCGCAAGGACAAGGGTGTGCCTGTCGGCGAATCCATCCAGAAGGAATTTGTCGCCCTGCGCGACAAGTTCAACCTTCCCTACAAGTTCCCGTTCGAGGCATAGGGGCTGCCGTTGGCGTGGGCGCGGGCAACTCGCGTATTTGCCGTTGAGTTCCCGCGTCCGCGCGCCACGGCGTTAAATCTGAAGTGTCCAGGCGGTGTGGCGGCGACGTTCTGTCGGCGCCACACCGTCTGGCGTATCAATCGGCATTGCCGATCCTTCACTCGATGCGGCCGGCGAAGCCGTCGAGCAGCGCGCGCTTGCGCGGGGTGTCGGATTCCGCCGGGACCATTTCCGGAATGCGCGGGCCGACTTTTTCGACGTCCCACACGGGCGATTCGCGGAAGGCGTGGTATGTCCAGTCCCAGCCCAGCTCCTCGAAGAGGGAAATGCAGTCGCGCAGATAGGCGTCGGCTCCCTGCGCCCACGCGGCGGCGCTGAACTCGCCCACGTAGATGCGGCACTGGTGGCGCTTCTGGAATTCGACGACCGGAGCGAGTTTGCGCCGCAGGAACTCCCTGTCCCACCCCTTGGCTGGATCCGGCCATGCGATGGGCCTTCCGTTTTCCTCCCGGGGGCGTTTCGCGACGCCCTGGTGCGTGAACGGGTGCGGCACGTAGCAATGCACCTGGTAGATCACGTTGTCCATCGCAAGCGGCGAAAGATAGCTGAACGCGGCAGGAGAATCCCAGTCGTTGGACTCGACGACGATCGGCGTCGCGGGGTCGATTTCGCGGATGGCCTCCGCCGCGCGGCGCTGGAGCGTCCAGTAGTCGATCGGCGCACGGCCGCGCTGGACGGGCTCGTTCACGAGGTCGTAGCCGTAGAGGGCTGGATGGCCTGCTGGTTGTGGCGACGACGCCTCGTCGTCG
>DJYI01000018.1:7518-58897 GCA_002448475.1 Verrucomicrobia bacterium UBA6982 | reverse complement strand
GACGGCGGGGGCGCCGTCGCCACAGCGGCCAGTGCCATGCAGCGCGCCGCGATGCGCCGCCACGTCTCGACGAAGGCGTCGGCGAAGCGCTCGTCGCGGAACATGGCGTGTTCGCGGTCGGAGCCGCGCCCGCCGGGAGTGACGTGCAGATCGACGCAAATCTTCATGCCGCGCTCGGCGGACCAGCGCAGCACGTCTTCGAGGTTGTCGAGCCGCGAATCGACCCACGCGACGAATTCCCCGAGGTCCTGGTTGTCGCCGACGGCGCTCCAGTTGCGCGTGATCTGGAAGCGCGCCATCGTCGCGCCCCACGAGGCAAGCGTCTCGATGTCGTCCTCGGTCGTCGGCCGGCCGGGGAGCATGCAGCCGCGGAGCGGCTGACGCCGCTGCGCGGCCGCCATGAATGGCGGCTTCGGCTCACCGGAAGTCTTCTGCTCCTCATCCCGTTCGCCGAGGCCGCGATTCATCGCGGCTGGGTGGTGCGGGTACCGCACCACCCAATCTTGGTTCACGCGCCGGAAAAGGCCTTTCGATTTCGCGAAGCGGAGCGTGGAAAGGTCGAATTCGACGCGCCCGGACGTTCCCTGGAGGCCGAGCTGAAGTGTGACCTTGTCCGGACTCATCCCTTCGCAGAAGGCTTCGTTCACGATGGTTTCGGGGCCGAAGTCGCCTGTCCTGCCCTTGCAGTTGGGCCATCCCGTTTCGCCGGTGGAAGTGTCCTCGCAGCGAAGTTGGAACTTGAGACCGAGGTAGGACTTCTGCGGAGACCGGATTCCCTTTCCCAGGGCCACAACCGACATGGTGAACCCCGACGCGCCCTCGAAAACCGCAGTCGGAAGCTCGGCCGAAGCCACGGCGTCGGCGCCGTAGGCGGATTCCGGGACTTCGACGACGAGCCGGTCGCCGTCGAGCGTCGCGTATTGCGACGGAAGCGTCCACTCGATGCCGGAAAGCGGTTCGAGCGGAGGAGTCGGCAGATACATCGACTCGCCTTCGTCCGGCGGCGTGGCGGACGCGCAGACCGCGGCGAGTGCCGCAAGGCCTGCCGGGAAAACGGAATCTCGTTTCATCCTGAAGGACATCGTTCCGAAGCGCCGGCTATCGCACGACCACCACGAAGGCCGGATGCTCGCCGGTCACGTTTAGGACGCCGCCGCCTGCGAAGTGCACGGCGTCGATGGTCGCGGCGCCGCTTCCGGGCGCGCCGTAGGTGCGGCCCGTCGGCATCTTCACGCCGTCGATGTAGAGGTTGTCGCAACGCTGCGCGACCCCGGAGGCGATTTCGAGCGTGGCGTCGTCGCCGTCGATCCGGACTTCGCCGTGGATGTTGAGCGCCCTGGAGTGGAAGAGCGCGAGCGTTCCCGTGCCGGAGACTGCCGCGACGGTGGCGTTGGGCCAGCTTCCGCCAGGCCAGGCCTCGTTGCGAAGCGGGTTGATTCCGCCGGGCGCGAGGAGCGAAAGGCGGCCGCTCACGACATCGAGCCGGCCCGTCGTCGTCGAGACGTTCACGAGCGCGGCGTCCGTGCGCGTTCCCTCGTAGGAGAGGCCAGCCGCTCCGGCGAAGCAGGCGTAGTTCGTGACGGCATACCAGACATAGCCCTGCGCGGCATTCTGCGTGTAGGCGTCGAGCAGGTAGTGGAGCTGCGCGGGCGACTCGCTCGTCACGGTCGCGCCGCTCACGGAGCACGGGAAGCCCGAGAGTTCCTGATCGCCGCCGCAGAGGTCCCAGACGCAATTCGGTGCATGGACGTTGTTGCCGCAGTAGCCGAGCGAAACGCGCTGAAGGCCGCGCGTCGCGCCGGAGGAGTCCGCCGTGCCGCGGTAGAGGGCGTAGGGGACGGTCGTGCGGATCACGAGGTTCCCGGAGGTGCGCGGGAAGGCGTGGTTGAGGATTGAAATCACGTTTGACGGCGCGGAGAGGGTTAGGTCGCCGAACGACTGGAAGCGCGGTCCGGCGTTTACCTGCGTCGCGCCCTGGTGCGTCCCCATCGTCCACGGCACGTCCTCGACGACGACGTTGGCGTTGTCAAACGTCACGGCGCTGGAATCGACGCCGCCTCTGAACCGGAACGTGCCGTTCTGGAATTTCAGCGCCGTGCCGACGGTTGTGTTGAGAGCGGAGACTTTTCCGATGAAGGTGGAGGTGACGCCGGGCGTCCCGGAAAACGTCTTCGACCCGTAGATCGATACGGGGCCGGAAAATGCGGCGTCGCCGAGCGTCACGGCGGGTCCGCCGAGGACGATGCGGCTCGTGAGGGGGATGTCCGTGTGGAACGCGATGGCGCCGCCGCCGTAGATGTCCAGCTGGCCCGGCGAGAGCGTGGAAAGCGGCGCCGCGATGTCCAGCGTGTCGCCGGAGGCTATGGTCCACTGCTGTGCCCCGTAGAGCCATGTCGGCCACGACCACGTGTATTCCGCATGGTCGCCGGCGGTCGTGACGCCGCTTGCGCCGATTACGGCCTTCGCGCCGTCGCCGGCCGCGAGCGCCATCGCCGCGCCGCTGAGCTCCGCGCCCCTGTACCACGCCGTCTCGCCGGCGGCGAGCGTCGCAGGGAAGTCGTCGCGGTTCCAGACGTCCCCGGCTTCGGACGGCCAGGCGGATCCAGAGACGGCGACCTTGCCGCCGCCCGTGATCCATCCGGAGGAGGCGTCGTAGATGCCGGCGTCAAGCGCCGCGTCGCCGACGGTGGCGGTCTTGAAGCGCAGCGATGCGCCCTCCGCGATGTAGAGCGTCGCGCCGCTTTCAACGACGAGCGCCGCGCCGGACATCGCCTCGCCGACGTCGCTTTCCGCGCGGAGCGCCGCGCCGGATTTCACCGTGACGGTGCCGATCGACGGGAAGGACACTCCGTCCGCGAGGCGCACCGTGCCGCTTTGGACGGTGAAATTGCCGGTGGTCGGATGCGACGCCTTCGCGAAGGTGAAGGTCTGCGATGCGTCAGAAGGCCCCCAGAGGAACGACATCGAGTCGAGGATCGATCCGGTGAAACGCGAACTCCTGATGGCGCCGATGAGCGACAGCGTGTAGCCGAAGCCGCGGTCGGAGAAGCCGTGCCCGGTGCCATGGACATTATCCGTCTCGCGGATGCAGCCGCCGGAAATTTCGAGTTTCGTGTAGGTCTGGCCGCCGCCGCTGTTGCTGCGGCGGATGACGGCGTCGTCGCCGTCGAACGTGACCGTGCAGTCCGTGAGGTTCATTTTCGCGTCGGCCGCCGTGAGGAGCAGGACGCCGCCGCGCATCACGATTTCCTTGACGTTGTTGACGGCCGAGCCGTAGGAGACGGGAACGCGGAACGTCCCCCGGCCCTCCTTGACGAGCACGGCGTCGTCTCCGCCGTTGAGCCCGTTTTGAACGGCGATCGTCGCGCCGGCGTTCACGACGTCGACGACGTTCGTGCCGGCGAAAAGGTTGACCGCCTGTCCGAACTTGACGGTGCCGGAAGAAGCCTCGCTGCGCACGGGGCCGCCGAGCCACGTGGCGGCCCGGTCGCCCGCCTGGTCGATGGGCTTCTCGGACGTGCCGCTGAGAATCACGTTGCCGCAGTTTTCGTTGAAGACGTAGCCGTAGAACATGTAGCCGCGCGTGGTGGAGGCGGTCGTCGTCACGGCTCCGGTGAAGTTCGTGAAGACGAGGATTCCGTCGGATTCCGGTCCTTCCGCGTTGAACGTGGTCAGCGCGTTCCCGTCTTCGTCAAGCCAATTCGACGATGTGCGGACATTGCCGCCGCTCGCGCCCCGCCAGTAATAGCGCGTAACGGCGCCGGCGGGGAGCGGAAAACCCGCGACGAACGCGGCGGACGCAATCGCGGCCAGACCGGAAAAGAAGCGGATATGCGGCATTGCAGTTTCGTAATGTCTCATTTTGCGGTTTCCTTTTTCGCGACAGCGGGTGCGCCCTTTGGGCGCAATGCCCGCTTGCGGAGAGGATTGTAGCATGCCGCGGCGTCGCAACCGATGGTTTTGAGACAAGTTTTTCGGGGGCGCCGGGGGCGTTCACCGATGCTGGGAGCGCCATTGGGTCATGGAGACGCCGAATCGCGCCTTGAACACCTGCCGCAGCTCCACTTCGGAACCGAAGCCGCACATGTCGGAAATCACGCCGAACGGCGTGTTGGTGTTCGAAAGCAGCGTGAGGACGCGCTCCAGCCGGACCTGGCGAATCTCTTCAAGGACGCTGTGGCCGACGGCTTCGCGGAAACGGCGGTCGAAATTGCGGCGCGACCCGGTCTGCCGGGCCGCGAGCGCGGCCGCCGTGAGTCCGTCGCACGCCTCGCGCCGGATCGTCTCCACGGCCTCCAAAATCCATGGTTCGTGGCGACCGCGGCCGTGCGTTGTCTTGCCGCGCCGGACAAGCATCGGACCGTAACGTGGGACGGCTGTGCCTTCGCCGCCGCCAAGCAGCGCCTTCGCCGCCAGATACCCGGAAAGTTCGAAGTCGATCTCCACCGTCGAAATCGAGTATTTCTCGATCCCTCCGGGAGCGCCCGCGCCGTTGGCGCCGACGAGCGTCGCGGTGTATGGCAGGGCGCGACGCACCGCCGCGAAGGCGTCCATCGTCTCGACGGCGCGATAGTCGTCTATGGCGAAAACGGCGCAATGCCGCGGGAGGTCCGCCACCCAGGCGGCCAGACGCTTCGCGCGCGATTGCGGCGTGTCGTCGCGGCGCGTCGGAAAAACGCGGCACGCCTTCCCGGCGGCGGCGCAAAGGGAGCGAAACGCCGCTTCGCGCTTGCGCGCCCAGCGCGGCAGCTTGGGCGACACGTAGGACACCATCGCAAACGACGGCGGAAGACCGGTGGAAAGCTCCTGGAAGGCGGTGCGGGCGACGGCCTCTTCGTCGCACTCGACGGTGAGCACCCCGCGCCACGCCGCCCGATCCGGCGGATCGAAGAACACCACCGGGACGTGCCCGAACGCGTGCGGCGGAAACGTCGGCGCGAACCCTCCCCATTCCGCCACCGCGCCGATTGGGCGATGCAGCGCGAGCGCCGCGCGGAGCGATGAGATGTCCGGAACTTCGTCCGAGCGCACTGGCACGACCTCCAAGCCGCGGGCGATCGCATAGCGGCGGATTCCCTCGAACCGCCGCCACCGCAGTTCGCGCGGCCAGAAGCCGATGTGAAGGATCTTCGCCATTGCCGGGTGAACTTCTTCCATGTGCCGAAATGCTACCAAACGCCCTGCGGAAACGCAAATTCACCTTGCGCCCGGACAAAGTGAATTGTTGCGCTGGGCGGGGGGGAGGGGTAGAATGTGGGGCATGAGTTCCCCAAAAGACATTTCAGGCCCCGTCCCCGGCGCCGGACGCGAAACGCTCGGCAGCCGTCTCGGATTCATTCTTCTCTCCGCCGGCTGCGCCATCGGTCTCGGCAACGTCTGGCGTTTTCCGTGGCTCGTCGGCCAAAACGGCGGCGCGGTTTTCGTAATGCTCTATCTCGTTTTCCTGCTGCTCCTTGGCATTCCCGTGATGACAATGGAGTTTGCGATGGGGCGCGCCTCGCGCAGGAGTCCGCTGCGAATGCTGGGAACGCTCGCCCCCGGAAAGCGCCTCTGGTCGTGGCACGGCGCAGTCTGCTTCGCCGCAAACTATCTGCTCATGATGTTCTACACGACAGTCTGCGGATGGATGGTGCTCTACTTCGCAAAATTCGTGACCGGTCAGCTTTCCGGACTCGATTCCGCCGGCGTTGGCGCGGCGTTCGGAGCGATGCTGGGCGATCCGGTTCTGCTATGCATTGCGATGGCGCTCGTTGTCGTTTCCGGGTTCTTCATCCTCTCCATGGGGTTGCGCGCCGGCCTGGAGCGCTTCACGAAGGTCATGATGCTTCTGCTACTGGCGATGATGCTTGTCCTCGCCGTCAACAGCTGCTTCCTCTCCGGCGGGAGCGACGGCATCAAGTTCTACCTGCGCCCGGACTTCCATCGTTTCCTGCACGCCGACGGCGGCCCGGGCCGCGTGTGTCTGAACGCGATGAACCAGGCCTTCTTCACCCTCTCGCTCGGAATCGGCTCAATGGCGATATTCGGTTCCTACATCGGCAAGGAGCGCTCGCTTCTGGGCGAGTCCCTTCACGTGACTCTTCTCGACACGTTTGTCGCCATAGTCGCCGGCCTCATTATTTTTCCGGCCTGCTTCGCCTACAACGGAGGGGAGACCGGTGCCGGTCCGGGGCTTATTTTCGTGACTCTGCCAAACGTGTTCAACGCGATGCCGGGCGGGCGGCTCTGGGGGACGATGTTCTTCATCTTCATGACGTTCGCCGCGTTTTCGACCGTTCTGGCGGTATGCGAGAACATTCTCGCCATGACGATGGACCGCACCGGTTGGTCGCGGCAGCAGTCATGCGCGGCCTGCTGCGGACTATTGCTTCTTCTGTCGCTTCCGTGCGCCCTTGGCTTCAACATGCTCTCCGATGTCCATCCGCTTGGCGCGGACTCCACCTTCCTCGATCTGGAGGACTTTCTGGTGTCGAACGTCGCCCTGCCCGGCGGCGCGCTGCTTTTCGCCATCTTCTGCTGCCACCGCTTCGGCTGGGGCTGGGACGCCTTTGCGGCGGAGGCCAACGTCGGGCGCGGTCCAAAGGTGCGCCCGTGGATGCGCCTGTATTGCGCCTGGGGTCTGCCGTGCGTGATTCTGGCCGTGTTTCTGCTCGGTCTGCGCGACTTCTTCACTTCGTAGGCTCAAGCGATCAGACGCTGACTCGCCGTTCCAAATTTCCATCCGTTCACGCCATGGCTAACTCTGAATCCACTTTCGATCCGTCTCCGCGCTCAATAGACCTGTTCCTCCTCGACATGGACGGAACGATTTATCTTGGAGACAGGCTCTTCCCGTGCACCAGGCCGTTTCTTTCAACGGTTCGCGCCCTCGGCAAGCGCTATGTGTTTCTCACAAACAACTCGTCGAAGAACCGGGACGCCTACGTCGCGAAACTGGCGCGGCTCGGAATCTCGGCGGCGCCCGACGAGGTTTTCACTTCGGGCGAGGCCACCACGCTGCGTCTGCGCGCCACCATGCCCGGAGCCGCCGTGGCCGTGTTCGGGATGCCAACGCTCGAGCGCGAATTCGCCGAAGCCGGATTCCGTCTTGAAAACGACAGGCCGGACGTCGTCGTTCTCGGCTTCGACATGGCATTCGACTACGCAAAAATGACGCGCCTGTGCGACCTTGTGCGCTCCGGACTGCCATACGTGGCGACGCATCCGGACTTCAACTGCCCGGTTGAGAACGGATTCATCCCTGACATCGGCGCAGTCATCGCCTACGTGAAGGCGTCCACCGGGCGCGAGCCGGACGAAGTCGTCGGCAAGCCGCACGCCGGAATCGTGGACGCCGTATGCGCTAAATACGGTGTCTCCAAAGACCGCCTCTGCATGGTGGGCGACAGGCTCTACACGGACATCGCGCTTGGGGCCGAGTCCGGGATACGCACCGCGCTCGTCTTCTCCGGCGAAACATCCCGCGAAGACGCCGCCGCGTCCCCGCACAAGGCGACGTGGCAGTTCGACGATCTTTCCGGCCTCGAAAAGGCGATTCTGCCAGAGTCATGACCATTCTTCTCGTCAACGGGCCGAACCTCGACATGCTCGGCCGGCGCGATCCCGCGCACTACGGCACATTCACCCTCGCCGACGTCGAAAAGGCGTTCGCGGAAAAATGCGCGGAACTCGGCGTCGAGCCGCGCTTCTTCCAGTCCGGATGCGAGGGCGAACTGTGCAGGGCGATCCACGAGGCGATGGGCTACGCCTCCGGCATTGTCATCAACGCCGGCGCATACACCCACTACAGCTACGCGATTCTGGACGCGCTCCTCCTCGCAAAACTTCCGACGATGGAGGTCCACATATCCGACATCCATTCCCGCGAGCCCTTCCGCCGCGTTTCGGTGATCCAGGCCGCCTGCGTGGGGCAGGTGGCCGGTCTTGGGATGGCGAGCTACACGGTCGGTCTTGAGAAGCTAGTGCGCGACCACATCGCTCCGCACTCCGGCGGAGGAGCCGCTGCCACCGGAGGCGGCGCCGCTTCCCCGGCGTCTCCGAACCTTGGCTCGATTCGCCAGCAAATCGACCGCTGCGACGCCGAACTCGTGGCGATTCTGCGCCGCAGACTCGACCTGTCCGCGCTTGTCGCCGCTTCGAAGGCCGGAACCGGCAAGCCTGTCCGCGACGCCGCGCGCGAGGCGGAGGTGCTGGCGCGCGTCCGCGATCTGGCGACAGCGCGCGACGCCGTGCCCGCCGCCGCCGTGCTGTCGGCCGTGATGCGAATCTCGCGCGAGCGCCAATACGACTGGCTGATGAGCCGGGCGGCGGACGGTTTTCGCACCGCCGCCGGATTCCCGCCGCGCGCCGACGCGTCGCTGGACGGCGTTTCGCGCGTTTCCTTCGCCGGCGACGCCGGGTCGTATTCGGCCATGGCGGCAAAGCGCCTTTTCCCTGGAGCCGAACGTCTGCCGTCGCGATCCTTCGCCGATGCGTGCGCCGCGGTTTCCAGCGGGCGCGCCGAGGTGGCGGTGCTTCCTCTCGCAAACACGACCGGAGGTCCGGTGGACACTGTCTATCGTCTCCTGCGGCGTGATCTGCACGTCGTGCGCTCCGCGGACATGGCGGTGCGCCACTGCCTTGCCGGAGTCCGGGGGGCGACCGAAAACGACGTGTGCGTCGTTTCCAGCCATCCGCAGGCGCTTTCGCAGTGCTCGCGCGCCATTTCCGAACGTGGCTGGACGGCCGAACCGGCTGAAAACACCGCCTTCGCCGCCGCCGAGGCGGCGCGGCGCGGCGAACGTTCGTTTGCTGCCATCTGCTCTCCGGAGGCGGCCGAGGCGAACGGGCTGGCTGTTCTGCGCGAGAATCTGTGCGACACCGACGTGAACGCGACGCGCTTCGTGGCCGTCGCTCGCGACCTGCTCGTGACTCCGGACGCCTCGCGCCTCGGACTTCTTCTGCAGCTGCCGCACCGAACCGGCGCGCTGGCTTCGGTGCTGGCGGTGTTCGAGGACCGCGGACTCAACCTTTCCTCGATTTGCTCCCAGCCCGTGCCGGAGCGGCCGTGGGAATACGCGTTTTTCGTGGACGTCGTGGCGCCGGCGCTTGATCCCGACGCCATAGCGGCCGTGTTCCAGCTTGAGCGGGAACTGCCGTCCCTGCGCGTCGTCGGATGGTATGGCGGGGACGGCGCGTAGGCGCAGCGCCGATGTCATGACCGGGCGGATATTCGAGATTCGCGAGTTCACCCTGCACGACGGTCCCGGCGTGCGGACCACGGTTTTTCTCAAGGGGTGCCCGCTGCGGTGCGCGTGGTGCCACAATCCGGAAGGCCAGTCGTTTGAAATGGAAACGATGGTCGGCAGGGGAGGGGAGCCCCGGCCCTGCGGCGAGGACTGGACTGGCGAAGCGCTTGCCGAGGAGCTGGCGCGCAACTCCGACATCATGGGGCAGAGCGGCGGCGGCGTCACGTTTTCCGGCGGAGAACCGCTCGCGCAGGCGGCCTTTGTCGCCGATGTCGCGGACAGACTCCACGCCCGCTCCGTGTCGTGCGCGCTTGAGACAAGCGGATTCGCTCCGGAAGCCGACTACCGCATGGTCGTCTCCCGCATGGATTTCGTGTATCAGGACATCAAGCACCACGACGCCGACGCGTTCCGTCGCTGGTGCGGTGGCGATCTTCGCGTCGTGCTTAGGAATCTCGCCTGGCTGCGCGGCAGCGGCGTCCGGTACGCCGTGCGCGTTCCCTGCATCCCGGGAGTCAACGACACGGAGTCCGACCGCGCGGCCATCCTGCGTCTCGTCGGGCCGGGTGTCGCGGTCGAATTCCTTCCATACAACCCCGCCGCCCCGGCGAAGTATCCGATGCTTGGCAGGACTTTTCCACTGGGGGAGATGACGGAGCGCCCGCGCCAGCGTCTTCAGGCCGAAAAGTGCTCGTAGCCTGAGCGTGGAAGCTCGGCGCCGTCCATTACGACCAGGCCGTTGTCTTCCGACGCCGCGACTTGGCCGATTCTTGTGCAGCGAACGCCCGGGAACTCGGCGGCGAAGGAATCCTCTAGACCCGCCGCGACATCCGGACGCGCCGTGAAGAGCAGCTCGAAGTCCTCTCCGTCGCCAAGCGCGTGGCGGAGGGAATCGGGCATGGCGGCGCACAGTTCGGAGAGTGGAATGTCCGACGCGCGCAGTTCGATGCGGACGCGCGATTCGTCGGCCACGTGCCACGCCTCGCACGCAAGGCCGTCCGAGACGTCGATGCAGCAGCGAACGCCGCGACGACGCAGCCAGGTCCCCTCGCGCAGACGCGGCTCGAAGGAAAAATGGCGCCCGCTTTCATAGGACCGCCCGAACTCGCCTGTCACGAACACCGCGTCGCCAGGGCGCGCGGCGGAGCGTAGCATCGCCTGTCCCGATGGCGCGACGCCTGCGGCAAAGACGTGCAGCTGGGCCACGGGCGCCTCAGACGTGTCTCCGCCCACCACTGCCACGCCGAAGCGCAGCGCCAGTTCGGAGAGTCCCTCAAGAGCCCCTCGCGCGAAGTCGGCCGGAGTTTGGGCCGGAGCCGCGAAATCCACGAGAGCCCAACGCGGCTCGGCGCCCATGGACGCGAAGTCGGAAAGCACGCGACCGAGCGCCTTGCGCCCGACAAGGCGCGGATCCGCCCCGGGCGCGAAGTGGCGCCCCTCGGCGATCGGATCCGATTTCAGAACCAGCTCCTCGCCGGGTCGCGGGCCGGCGACAACGGCGCAGTCGTCGCCGGCGCCGACAAGGACATCGGGGCGGGTGGGCAGACGCGGGCGCAGCCACGAGACAAGCGCCCGCTCGCCAAGCGTTCCGAGGGTCTGCGCCGCCGCCGCGCTTGCGCCGAATTCTGCGACTGGCCCGCTCATCGGGCGATTTTGACAAGAACGCGCGACGTGCCGAGACTCCGCGCGCCGAAGAGCCGGAACACGCGCGAAACGGCGAGGGTCGAGAAGTATTCGACCTTTTCCACGCGGATGTTCTTGGCGCGGCACATGTCAAGGAAGTCCTTGACGGTGCAGAGGTGGATGTTCGGCGTGTCGAACCATTGGTAGGGCAGACGTTCCGTGACGGGCATCCTGCCGCGAAAGACAAGTTCCGCCGGGATCTTCCACATTCCGAAGTTCGGGAACGAGACCAGTCCTATCGGCGCGATCCGCAGCAGATGCGAAAGAACGCGGTCGGGGTGGCGCATCACCTGGATCGATTCGGAAAGAATGGCGCAGTCGAACGAATCGTCGGGGACTGACGCCAGCCCCTCGTCCACGTCCGCCAGCATGAAGTTGTGCCCGGCGGCGAGCGTCGAAACGGCGCCGTCCACGTCGATGTCGATGCCGGTGCAGTCGGCCCATGGGCGGCGGGAGGAAAGGAAGTTGAGCAGGGCGCCACCGCCGCATGCGATGTCCAGCACGGTTCGGACGCGCTGCGGGATCAGCGCCTCCAGCGCGTCCCAGTCGCGGCAGTGGTCCGCGTCGATCGGAGGAGGGGGGCGGACGGGGACGCGTTCTAGGAATCCGCTGACCGCGCGGGAGAGTTCCTCGATGTGTATGAGGAACGAGTCGTGTCCGGCCGGGGCGTCGAGGACGAGCGAAGAGACGTCCTTGTGCGCGGAGAGCAGCGCGTGGGACAGGTCGGCGGTCTGGCGCGGCAGGAAGAGCCAGTCGCCGTCAAGCGCCACGGCGAGAATTCGGGCGCGCACCGGCTCCAGCGCGTCCGCAAGCGACGGGTAGCCCTGAACGAGGTCGAATTCGTCCATGGCGTCGGTGATTCGCAGGTAGGAGTTCGCGTCGAAGCGACCGAGAAACTTTCGTCCCTGGTGCTTCAGGTAGCTCTCCACCTCGAAAACGCTTTGGATCGGGCCGGGGTGCTTGCCGTCCTCCGGGACCGTCGGCGGAATGTCTCTGCGTCGGCGGCCGAACTTCTTTTTCATCACCTCGCCGGAAAGATAAGTGATGTGGGCGAGTTCCCGCGCCTGCGAGAGTCCGGCGTCGGGGCGCTCGCCGCCGTAGTAGTCGCCGCCGCGGAAGGCGGGATCCTGCTCGATGGCGTTGCGCCCCACCACGTCGAACGCGAGCGCCTGCGTGGTGAGGGAGGCGCCGGAGGCGATCACTGCCACCTTGTCGGCGAATCCGGGATGCCGGACGGCGAATTCCAGCGCCTGCATCCCGCCGAACGAGCCGCCCACGATGGCATAGACGTGGTCGAAGCCGAGCTGTCGCAGCAGCAGACAGTGGACGTCCACTATGTCGGCCACGGTGATGTCCGGGAAGCGCGATCCGTATGGTTCGCCAGTGTCCGGATCCACGGACGAGGGGCCGGTCGTGCCCATGCAGCCGCCGAGGACGTTGGCGCAGACGACGAAGAACTTGTCGGTGTCAATGCCGCCGCCGGGGCGCACCATGTTGGCCCACCAGCCGGTGTCGTGGTCCTCTCCCTCGTGCCGACCGGCCACGTGCGCGTCTCCGGTCAGGGCGTGGCAGATGAAAATGACATTGTCGCGACGCTCGGAGAGAGTGCCGACCGTTTCGTAGGCGACGTCCACGCGGCGCAGCAGCCCGCCGCGGCGCAGACGGAAGCCGCCCTCGGGCAAATCCAGCGAAACGAAGCGCGTTTCAGTGACAGGCGAATTGTTCACGTGTGATGGCATGATCGAAACGGGGCGCGGCGCATGCCGCCTAGCGTCTGAGGACGACCGGAACCACGGCGCGAAGTCGGTCCAGCAGCTCGCTCTCCGGACGGCGCGGCGTTGCGCGGGACCATTCAAAGAGATACTCGTGGCACACTCCCTCGAACACACGGCCAAGTTCCGAGGGCGGAAGTTCCCGATACCATCCCGAAGGCGCGCCGGCGGCGAAAAACGCCTCCCGGATTTCGATGTATTCCGCGAAAAGGCGGCGGAACGTCTCAGGCGGCTCGCTCTTTCCGATGGATCGCTGGTATTCGATGCCCATGCGCACGAACGCGCCATGCTCGGCGTGGTGGTGCGTCCACAGTCGCAGGAGCGCGTCGAGTCCAGCCGGGGGATCGGAGGCAAGGGGGAGCGCCTGGGCGCGGATGCTCTCCACCCGCTCGCGGCAGATGCGCATCATCACGGCCTCTCCGAGTTCGCGCTTGCCGGGGAAGAAGTTGTAGATGGATCCCACGGAGAACTCCGCCCGGCGCGCGATTTCCGCTATGGTCGCTCCCGGATAGCCGCGACTGGCGAATACCGACTCCGCCACGCGCAGGATGAGTTCGCGGTGCGCTTCGTGCTCGCGTTCGCGCCTGGTCGGGCCCCGGGCGGCGGCACCGCCGCCATCCTCGTTTTCCGAGGGCGCGGCGGAGCGTTGTCTGGTTTCTTCGTCAGAGTGCGGCATGGGGAGGCTGTGCTTTAGATTTTCCGGAACACGGCGACCATCTCGATGGCGGCCGCGGCTGCGTCCCAGCCCTTGTTGCCCATCTTGGTGCCGGCCCTTTCGATTGCCTGTTCGAGATTGTTGGCCGCCACAAGGCCGCCGGTCACGGGAATGTCGTATTGCAGCGAAAGCTGCGTGAGGCTGCGCGCGACCTGCTGCTCGATCAGATCCGCGTGCGGCGTTGCGCCCTGAATGACGCAGCCGAGCGCCATGACAGCGTCGAACCGGCCGCTCTTGAGCAGGCGCTGCACGGCCAGCGGAAGCTCCGCGGCCCCCGGAACGCGGACGAACGAGATGTCGCCCGCAGCGGCCCCGTGGCGCAGGAGGCAGTCCTCGGCGCCGCTGAGGAGCTGGTCGGTGAAAAACGAGTTGAAGCGGCTTACGGCTATGCCGAACTTCATTCCCTTCGCGGAAAGGTCTCCGATTATTTCCTTCATGGCCATTTCCTTTCTGTTTTCGGTGAAATCTGCCTTGGTGTTCGTCTGGCGCTCGCCTAAAGCTCGATTGCGGCGTCGATCTTCGCCACGAGCTCCGAGATCGGGATTCGGATTTGCTCCATCGAGTCGCGGAAGCGCAGCGTCACGGTGTCCCGCAGCTCGGGATTCTCCTCGCCGAGCGTGCCGAAATCGACGGTGACGCAGAACGGAGTTCCGATTTCGTCCTGGCGGCGGTAGCGGCGGCCGATGGCGCCAGTCTCGTCCCACGCGCACTTCCACCTGCGCTGGAGCGCCTTGTAGAGGTCGCGCGCCTTCTGGCGCAGCTCGGGCTTGTTTTTGACAAGCGGGAGAACGGCGACCTTGACGGGGGCGAGGGCGGGGGCGAAGCGCAGGACGGTGCGGATGTCCTCCTTGCCCTTGGCGTCAACGAGCTTCTCCTCGTCGTATGCGTTGCAGAGCAGCGCCAGGGCGAGGCGGTCGGTGCCGGCGGAGGGCTCGATGACGTGCGGGACGTAGCGGCCCTGGAAGAGCGAGTCGCAGAACGCCTCTGCGGCGGCGGGTTCCTTGCCGCACGCAGTCCACTGCGCGACCACCTTAGCCTTGAACGCGGCCTTTTCCTCGTCGCTCTTGGCGGCGCAGGCCAGGCGCAGACGGTCGTCCATGACCTCCATGCTCTTGCCGGAGTGCTTCTGGTGCTGCGTCAGGTCGAAGTCGGAGCGGGCGGCGATGCCTTCGAGCTCCTGGACGCCAAACGGGAATGCGTATTCGATGTCCACGCAGGCCCTGGCATAGTGGGCCAGTTCCTCCTTCTTCTGCCAGTAGAGGTGCAGGTCCTTTTCCGGAAGGCCGGCGAGGCGATACCACTTGAGGCGCTGCTCGACCCAGTAGCGGTGCCACACCTCCCAGCCCCAGTCCTCCTGCGGCTCTCCGTCGAGATCGGGCTTGTCGTCCAGCGTTGCGACGTGGCCGCAGATGAGCTCGACCGCCTCGTCGGGGCGGATGAAGAACTCCAGCTCCATCTGCTCGAACTCGCGCGAGCGGAACGTGTAGTTGCGCGGGTTGATTTCGTTGCGGAAGCTCTTTCCGCTCTGCGCCACGCCGAACGGCACGGCCTTGCGCGACGTGGGCACGATGTTGAGGAACTGCGCGAAGATGGCCTGCGCGGTCTCGGGGCGCAGATACGCGACGGACGAATCGTCCTCGACCGGACCGACGTATGTCTTGAACATCAGGTTGAACGCGCGCGGCTCGGTGAGGTTCGTGCCTCCGCACGCAGTGCACTTGCAGCCCTCCGGAAGCTTCCAGGTCTTGCCCTCCTGCACGAGTTTGAGACCCTGCTCCTCGCAGAGCTGGTCGGCGCGGTGGCGCTTCTTGCAGTCCTTGCAGTCAACCATCGGGTCTGCGAACCCCCCGACATGGCCGGAGGCCTCCCAGATGCGCGGGTTCATGATGATGGTGGCGTCGAGGCCGACGACGTCCTCGCGCCACTGAACCGTGAAGTGCCACCATGCGTCGCGGATGTTGCGCTTGAGCTCCGCGCCCATTGGACCGTAGTCCCAGAAGCCGTTGAGTCCGCCGTAGATTTCCGAGGACGGGAAGATGAAGCCGCGGCGCTTGCAGAGCGAGGAGATTTGATCGAGTGATTTTTCCATGGATGAGAGCCTGGATTTGAGATTTGAAAATTGCGATTCGAAATTTTGTCGGGGCCGCCTCAGGTCAGTCGTTTCAGCAGCGCGGCGGGCGTGTCGCGGTAGTCGTCGATTTTGAGAAACGGAAACCCGGCCAGAAGCACGGACTCGTCGTTGCCGCCGGGGCCGTAGTCGTCGCCGACATACAGAACTTCGTCTTTCCCCAGACCGCGGGCGCGGCAGTATTCGCCGAGCGCGTAGCCCTTGTCGTATGGAGCGGGGGCCATGTCGAAGGAGGACGATCCGCCGACGAACACCTTGAAGTCGGGGAACAGGGCCTTGACCTCGTCGTAGAGGGCGCGGCGCCTGCGGCGGTCGGGATCGAAGGCCAGCTTGGCCGCCGGGTCCGCCTTCGTTCCCAGCAGCGGCAGCGTGACGACCCCGGAATCGTGGAACTCCACGTTGTCTCCGGCGTAGTCCGTGAAGCCGTGCCTCTCCCGAAACTGGGTCATCCTGCGCTCGACGCTTTCGCGGTCGCAGGAAAAGCGCTTGTCGAACACCTGCCTGTGCGCGCCCGACGCCGGATCCCATTCGGCGTATTGCAGGCCGTAGTTTCCGAGAATGTCAATCGGGTATTGCTCCATTTGCCGCGCTATGCGCTCGCAGCTTCCCGCGCCGGCCATGAGCAGATGGTAGCCAGACGAGCGAAGAGTGTCGAGCGCGGCCCGGATTTCCGGCGACATCGGGGATTTGTGCTGTGTGAGAGTGCCGTCGAGGTCGAAGGCGACCAGTTTCGGCCTGATAGTCGTTGATGAGTCCATGCGCCGGATTCTACCCCAACGCCGCCGCGCAATCAAGACTGCAATTGGCGTCGTGCGGCCCCTTTGCCGGAATTTCGGCGAACCATGTTGAAACGAGCCACGCCGTCTGCTATTCTCCGCTCCGACATCCTGCCTTGCGACGAGGGGACGCCCCCTCAATCCCGAATCATCCAATGTCTGAAGCAAAACTTACGGGCGGCGCCGTCTCGGCCGCTCTCGCCGCTCTCGCCGCGCTGTTCGCGGCGGGATGCGGCGGACGGTCGGAGCCTCTGCGCGAGGCGGCCACGGCCCCGGCCGCCGGCGCCCCGCTCGTTCTTGTGACTACCGGCCAGACGCCCCCATACTCCTACCGCGACGGGACGACAGGGGAAATCGTCGGCGAGGAGATAGAGATAGCCCGCGCCGCGGCGAAGAAGCTGGGGCGCGAGCTTACGGTCCGGATCGCGAAATTCCCGGAGCTTCTGCCGCTGGTCGGCTCGGGAGAGGCCGATCTCGCCGCGTCGGGCATAACGATAACCGAGGGGAGGCGCCAGACCGTCGATTTCTCGGAGCCATACACCACCGAGGGCGGGATGTTCCTCTACAGGTCCGGCGAGACGGCGCCGACGATGTTTCGGGCTGAGCGGATGCGCGTCGCGACGATAGACGCCTCGACCTACGACTTCTACCTCACGTTCCACGGGATCGACCCGCTCCGTTTCGAGACGTTCGAGTCGGCGATGGAGGCTTTCGGCGAGCGCCGCGTCGATACGGTCTTCTACGACAGCTGCACCGCGCGTCTCGTTGCCGAGCGCTCGGGCGGAAAAATCGCGGCGACCCCGCTGCAGACGCGCGAAAACTTCGGCATAGCGGTCCGCAAGGGAAACAGGGCTCTAAAGGATGCGCTTGACGAGGCCATCTCGGAAAGGAGGGCGCCATGATGGCGGACGGACGAACCAGGCTGGCCTGGAGGCTCGTCGGCGCGGTCGCGACCGCGTTTGCCGCGTCGATGGCGCTGACGTGGCTGCTGCACGAGCGAATGACGAGCGGCGAAATGCGTCGCCTCGTTGACAACGTGTTCGACGACATAGCCGTCCACATCCGCGAGCGCGTGGACGGGCGGATGCTGCGTATTGCCGCGGCGGCCCGGGACCGGGTGCTTGAAATGCGCGACGAGCCGTGGTGGGGCGATCCGGACGAATCGAGCCGCCGTCTCCAGGCTCTTGCCGGGGAGCTTGGCGTTGACGAACTGTGCGTGGCCGACGACAAGGGGCTTCTCACGCACAGCGCCCGGCGCGATCATGTCGGCGTTCTCGACTTCACAAAGGCCGAAGGGCAGGCGCGGGAGTTCGCGGCGCTTCTGCACGACAAATACGAGCTCGCGCAGACTCTTCTGCCTGAAACAATGAGCGGCCAAGTCGTGAAATACGTCGGCGTGTGGATTCCCGACGGCGGCTTCGTGCAGGTGGGCGCCAGCGAAAAGACGATCCGCAACCTCGCCCGCACCGCCGTGACCGGGCTAACGCACGGCTGGCACGTGAGCGGCTCCGACGGAGGCATCTACATCACAACCGGCAACGGCACGATCATTTCGCACCCCGAGGCCGGGCGCGAAGGCGGGCAGTGGCGCGATCCGGGGCCGGACTTCAACTGCGCCCGGCGCGACATAGAGGGCTTTCCGGTCTATGTGACAATCCCGCGTCGCACGGCGATCGTCGAGCGGCGCGTCCTCGTCGGCACCTCCGCGTTCCTCAACGCCGCCGCGCTCGTCCTCGCCGCGATTCTCGTCGGCCTGGTGATCTCAGGCTGGGTGCGCGCGCAGGTCCGCGCCCGCCGCGCAAGGGAGATGGCGATGGCCGCCGACATCCAGGAGAACGCCATTCCGCGCGTGTTTCCGCCGTTCCCCGACGAGAAGCGCATCGACATCTACGCCAGCATGAAGCCGGCGCGCGAGGTCGGCGGCGACTTCTACGACTTCTACTTCACCGGTCCCGGCCGCCTCGCCTTCCTCGTAGCCGACGTGAGCGACAAGGGCGTCCCCGCCGCGCTCTTCATGATGCGCGCCAAGACGCTTTTCAAGAATCTCGCGCAGTCAGGCCGGTCGCTCGCCGACGCCGTCTCGGAGGCCAACAACGCGCTCTGCGAGGGCAACGCCGCGAACATGTTCGTGACCGCCTGGATCGGCGAGATCATGCTCGATACCGGGATCGTGCGCTACGTGAACGCCGGGCACAACCCGCCAGTCGTCCTGCGCGCGAAGGACGGCTCTGCCGCCTACCTGCGCTCGCGCCCTGGTCTCGTTCTCGGCGCGATGCCCGGGGTCAAATACCGGACGGGCGAGGTCGCCCTCGAACCCGGCGACGAACTCTACCTCTACACCGACGGCATCACCGAGCAGACCGACCCGCACGGCGAACTCTTCGGTGAGGCGCGCCTGCGCGCCGGTCTCGGTGGCGGCGACTTCCTCTCCCGCCCGGAGACATGCGCCGACGCGGTTCTCGCCCTTGTCGAGGCCCATGCGGCAGGCACGGAGCAGTCCGACGACCGCACCCAGCTGCTGCTCCGCTGGCGCGGTCGAGCCTGAACAGACTTCTTGACGGGCGGCTCTTGCCGTCCAGTCCCGCAAACAACACACAAAAAACTCAGCAACATCGCAAAGAGAGATCACCATGATGAAACGCATGCAGTCCGTCTGTCTGGCCGCCATTGCGGCCGCCTTCCTCGCCGGATGCGCGACCTGCCCCGAAAAATGCGGCACGCAGTCCCCGTTCGCGAAATACGACAACGTCACCGAGGTTCAAAAGCTTGAGCTCAAGCGCACCTCCGAGAGCTGGGACGGCACCGCGCTGCCCGACTATCTGAAGGGAAAGCCGGAACTGGTCGTGATGCGCTACGTGTTCCCCGTCGGAAGCAAGCTCCCCTGGCACCACCACCCGGTCATCAACTACGGGATCCTTCAGCAGGGCGAACTGACCATCGTCGGGCTTGAAGGCCAGCGCCAGGTCGTCCGCGCCGGCGACCCCATTGTCGAAATGGTCGGCCCAATCCACTGCGGCATGAACACTGGCGACAAGCCCATTGTCCTCGACATGTTCTACCTCGCCCAGAAGGACATGCCGCTGGCCGTCCAGCATCCCGAAATCGACAAGGCGATGGAATAGGGAGCAGGCCAGCCCCCGTGCCCCGCGCCCCGCCCGGATGAAGGCGGGGCGCGTGGAACAGGCGGGTGGCGCGTGTTTTGCCGGGCATCATTGCCCCGGTGCGGGCGGCGTGGTATCCTGCGCCGCTCCATGAACGCGACTAACGCCATGAACGCGACCAACGCCATGAACGCGACCAACGCAGAAATTCTAGCCGCCGCGAAGGGCCGCCGCATCCTCGTGGTCGGCGATGCGATGCTTGACAGCTACGTCTGGGGCGACGCCACCAGGCTTTCCCCCGAGGCGCCTGTCCCCGTGGTTCGCGTGGAGCGGGAGTCCGCCGTTCCGGGCGGCGCGGCCAATGTCGCGGTGAATCTTGCCTCGCTGGGAGCCCGGGCGCGGCTCTTCTCGCCGATAGGGCGCGACGCCGATGGCGCCCGTCTCGAAGCAATGCTCTCGGATCGCGGCGTGACGCTTGTTCCCGGCTCCATTTCGGACTCGCGCCCGACAATCGTGAAGACGCGCGTGCTGTGCCGTCGCCAGCAGGTGTGCCGCCTCGACCGCGAAGCGCCGCCTTCGGCGTATGCGACGCCGCCGGAGGAGCTTGCGCGGATTCTTGCCGCCGACGCCGCGGAGGCCGACGCCATCGTTCTTTCCGACTACGCCAAGGGATCAATTTCGACCGAGACGATTCAATCCATTCTCGCCTTGCCGCACCGTCCGGAACTCGTCGCCCTGGATCCGAAGCCCCGTGCCGGCGTTGACTTTTCCGGCGTGTCTCTCATGACGCCCAACCGAACCGAGGCGCTGCGCCTCGCGGGAATCGAGGATGTTCCCGGGATGCCGTTCCCGGCGGACGACGTGTGCGCGGCGATACACAGGCGCTTTGCGCCGAAAATGCTGGTGGTCACTCTCGGGCCGGACGGAATGCTCCTCGGCGATGGCGGAAGGGCGGCGGAGCGCATCCCGACCGCCGCCAGGGAGGTCTTCGACGTTTCCGGAGCCGGCGACACCGTGATTTCCGCGCTTGTTCTCGCGCTTTCGGCCGGGTTCGGCCTGCGGGAGGCGGCGCGTTTCGCCAACGAGGCCGCGGGGGTTGTCGTTGGCAAGGTGGGAACTGCCACCGTGTCCCCGGATGAGTTGTAACGTTTCAACGGATCCCAAATCTCAAATTCAGAATCCCGATTTCAAATCCCGTCCTTATCGCTTCTCGCAATCCAAACGTCTCATGAACAAATTCCTCCTGGTCGGTGTGTGCGGCGCGCTTTCCGCATTTTCCATTGAATCCGCCGCGCAAGGCGCGCCCTCGGCTGGCTCGGGCCCCGTCGTCCGGCAAGTGGTCATCCGCGCCGAGGGTGACGTGCCGGTGGACGAGACCTTCGTCGGCGGCTTCCTTTCCACGCGCGAGGGCGACGCTCTGGAGCGCGAGGCTCTTTCGGCCGACGTCAAGGCCCTGCTTGGCTCGCACCGTTTCTCCGCCGCCGACGTATTCACCGAAAGCGTCCCAGGCGGCGCCAAGGTGACGTTCGTCGTTCGCGCCAGGCGCGTTCTGGCGTCGGAGCCGGCGTTCGAGGGGCTCGACGCCATTTCGCGCTCCCGCGCTCTCAAGACCGTAGATCTCAAGCCCGGAGACTTCATCGACGAGGCGGTTGTCTCCTCCTCCGCGGCAAAGTTGCGGGCCCTCTATCGCCAGCGCCGCCGCTTCGACGCCACGGTCGAAGGCCGCATCCTCCCGGCGGCGGACCTTCCCGGCGGCGCCACGGTCGTCTTCTCCGTCAAGGAGGGCGAACGCCTCCACATGGACTTTCTTTCCTTCCCCGGCGCCGTCACGATCTCCGAAACCAGTCTTGGTCGTCTCGCGCAGCTTCACAGCTGGTTCAACCCGCAGTCGTGGTTCATCAATCCGCGCATCGCGCCCGAGGACCTTGACGCCGTTCGCGGCGACGCGCTGAAGCAGTATCTCGACGCCGGCTACCTCGACGCGACGGTGTCTCTCCCGCGTGCCGAGCGCCGCGACGGCTCGATGCACGTTTCATACGACGTGTCCGAAGGCCCCCAGTATCGTCTGCGCTCGCTCACCGTCACCGGAGTCACCCTTTTCCCGGTTTCAGACGTCCGCGCCGCCGCCGCGCTTAAGCCCGGCGACATCGCCGGGGCCGCTGCGATGGAGGAGGCTCGCACCGCGGTGCGCGACTACTTCGCCTCCCGCGGCTACCCGGACACAGTTGTGGAGAGCGCGGCCGTCCCCGGCCCCAATTCCGTCGTGGATCTCTCGCTGCGCGTGAAGGAGGGGCCTCTCGTCCACCTGCGCGATGTCCGCATTCGCGGAAACACCATCACGAAGGAGAAGGTCATCCAGCGGGAAATCGGCCTGAACCCCGGCGACCCCTACGACACGGTTCAGTCGGAGCGTTCGCGCCGGCGTCTCATGAACCTGGGATACTTCGAGGACGTCCGGACGTTCGACTCGTCCGTCGGTCAGGATCTGCGCGACCTGTTCTTCGAGGTTGACGAAAAGCCAACCGGGAACCTTTTCTTCGGCGCGGGCTTTTCGTCTGTCGATCACCTTATCGGCATGTTCGGAGTGTCGCAGTCGAACTTCGACATCTTCAACTGGCCTTCGTTTCGCGGCGCCGGCCAGAAGGCCAGACTCGACCTCACGGTTTCCGGCGACTCAACGGATGTTGACGTTTCGTTTGTGGAGCCGTGGTTCCTTGACCGTCGCCTCTCCCTCGATATCGACGCCTGGCTGCACACCCGGGAATACAACGAATACGACGAGCGCAGGCTCGGCGCCTCCGCGGGACTGGCGAAGTTCTTTTCGGGAATTGGCCGCGTCGGATTGGACTACGGAGTCGAAGGCGTCCGCCTAAAGGACGTGACTTCCGAGCACTTTCACCTGCTCGACCGTCCGGACGAGGCGTATTCCTTCCGCGACGAGGACGACTCGTATATGCTCGGCTGGCTGCGCCTCACCTGGTCCTACGACACGCGCGACCAGCCGCTTGTCCCGCGTCGCGGAACGCGCGCAGTCGTCTCGGGCAAGCTGCACAATGCGGCCCTGGGGTCGGATTACGACTTCTACGAGACATCCGCCAAGCTTTTCCACTATGTTCCGACTCCGTTCGGCACCACGCTTTCGCTCTCCGGCTTCGCAGCCACGGTGGACGGAATGGGCGGCGACGACGTGCCGATCGGTTCCCGGTATTTTCTCGGCGGCGGGCGCAACATTCGCGGTTTCCGCCACCGCGATTTGGGTCCGAAGGCGATCAGCGACGACTACAAGAACGACTTTTCCCCGATCGGCGGCCGCAGCAAGTTGTGGGCGACCGCCGAATGGGCGGTGCCGCTGGCCGAGAAGATTCGCTTCGCGATGTTCTACGACGTGGGCAACGTCTGGGAGGACGCCTGGGACTTCGATCCGGGAGATCTGGCATCGTCATGGGGCGTCGGCTTCCGTCTCGATTTCGTCGGCTTCCCGATCCGCCTCGACTATGCGATGCCGATTGACAAGCCTGACGACTGGGTGCGCTCCCGCCGTTTTGTGTTCTGGATCGGGTTCGACAACTGATCTGACGTCGCCAATGCTCGGCAATTCGAAAGTCTGACAGGAGGAAAAGGCAACATGAAGAACGGACTGGCCCGGACGGCCGGGTTTTTCCATGGCGCCGCCACGACGCTTTGCGGCGTGATGCTGGCGGCCAGCCCATGGTGCTTCGCCTCGGTGGAGAAGTGGTGGTTCTGGCCAATGGCCGCATTCATTTTCGCGGCTGCGGCCTGTTCTGGTCTCGGGGCGATGGTCGAGGTGATAAGCGGAGTTCGAGCCCGGCCGCGCTCACCGGCCCGCGCGGTGGCCGCGCTGGCGCTGTGCCTGCCATTTTTCGCGTATGCGCTCTGGCGCGCCGGGCGTCCTTCCGGGCCTGGCAGCCCGCTTGTGGTAATGGAGGCCGAACGCAGTCTCATGCTCTTCGCCACGCCGTGGCTGCTTGCGCTTTCGCTGTGCGTCTCGTCCGGGCCGCGTTCGCGCGCGGCGATTCTGCGCTTTCTTGTCGCAAACGCGGTTGTTGTCTGCGTCTATGCCGCCGTGAACCACTTTCTCACGGGCGACATGCAGATCTTGTGGGTGAAGGGCAATGACTTTCACTACGTCAACCGCGCGTCCGCGCCGTTCTTCTGCCCGAACAACTACGTTGACTTCGCCACCATCTTCGGATTCGTCGCTGTCGCAGCCGCCATTGCCCCGCGCTCTCGCGGTCCATCGGCCCTCGCAAGGTTTGGCTGGCTGGCGCTCTCGGCGGTTTTCTTCGGCTCGGGATTTCTTTCTGCGTCGCGCTGGGGTCTGAGCGCGGCCTTTGTCTCATGCGTCGCCTCGCTGGCTCTCTTCGGCTTCCGCGGTCGCGGATTTTTGACGCGCGTCGTCTTCACGGCTCTTGTGCTCTGCGCGGTCGTTGGCGGCGCCTGCGCCGTTCGCTACACGGACAACCCCCTGATGTCGCGCGTCCGGGGGCATCAGTTCTGGAAGCTCTGGCAAAATGCCGAAAGTCCAAAATCCGCTTTTTGGGATCCGAAATTCCGCCAGCAGATCGCCGACACGTTCGCCTACAAGTTCGATCGCGGGCAATACATCGGGGCCGCCCTCCGGGCGTGGCGCAGCAGCCCTCGCTTCGGAATCGGTCCGGGGCAGCATACGCACCGGTGGGCGCAGTTCGAGCCGACTTCGGACGGCGTTCGACGCGGTCCCGGCGGCGTTCCGCGGCTGATGCGCCCCCGTCACTCCGACTATGGAAAGCACCTCTACGAAGTGCATAGCGACTGGACGCAGCTGCTTGAGGAATACGGGACTGTCGGATTCGCCCTTTTCCTGCCGCCGCTTCTTTTCCTGCTTGTCGCCCTCCCTCTGCGCCAGGGCGCCGTCCAGCTTCGCGATGCTCCTGCTCTTGACCGGGCGGCGCCGCTAGCGGCGTGGATGACTCTCGCGATGCTGTGCGTCCACGCCATTTTCGATTTTCCGATGCAGGTGCCGTGCCTGGTCTGGCTGACGGCTGGAATGTGCGCATTGGGGCTGCTCTCAGACGCGCCTTCTCCGGCTGGCGAAAAAACGAACGGAGACGCATGCGAGGAGCCCTGCGGACAGACAATGGAGGCTTCAGTCAGGTGATTGCGATAGTTGACTACAAGGCCGGAAACCTCACGAGCGTCCGGCTCGCGTTTGAGTCGATCGGCGCCAGCGCCAGGATCCTGCGCGATCCGGAGGGCATTCGCGCCTGCGACAAGGTTTTGTTCCCCGGCGTCGGCGCTGCAGGCGCGGCGATGAAAAACCTGCGCGAACTCGGCCTTGAGCCCGTTCTTCGGGAACGAATCGCGGCAGGAGTTCCGTTTCTGGGAATCTGCCTGGGCACCCAGATACTGTTTGAGCGGTCCGAGGAAGACGGCGGAATCGACTGCCTTGGTCTTCTGCGTGGCCGCGTTCGCCGCTTCGTGGCGCGGAATCACGCCGAGAAAATACCCGAAATGGGCTGGAACCAGGTCAAAATCGCCAGGCGCCACCCGCTTCTTTCCGGAATTCCGGACGGGTCTGACTTCTATTTCGTCCACAGTTTTTACCCCGCTCCGGACGAATCGGCCGATGTAGTCGGCACCACGAACTACTGCGGTGTCGAATTCGCCTCGATGGTCGGTCGCGGCAATCTCGCCGCCACGCAGTTCCATCCCGAAAAGTCCGGCAGAATCGGGCTGCGGCTGCTCGCCAATTTTGCCGCCTGGGACGGCTCGTCCGAGGCGGTGTGACATATTTCACTGCACCATGGTCCTAGCTCGAACAAACGATTCCGCCGTGGAGGCGATTTCGCCGCGCGCGCGCATTCGACTCCTCTACACGGACGTTTCCCAGACGGCCCGCAGACTTGCCCGCGCTCACGGCTACCCGCAAGGCCCGGCAAGGCTGCTCGGAAAAGTCCTCGCCGGCACGGCGGCGGCCGGAATGGACTGGACCGGCCCCGGCGACCTTCTGGCCGTGGCGGCCGACTGCGAAGGCGGCGCCGACGGGTGGTATGCCGAAATCGACGGGGTCGGGCATCTGCGCGGCTGCCTCAATTCAACCGTGTTTCCCGATCCTCCGGAGCCGGAGGAGGATGCCCGCCCCGACTCCGCGAACAACCAGGGCAGTTCTGGCGGCGCGTCTTCCGCGCCGGGCGGTTCCGCGACATCCGGCGCTCCGGCCGGGGCGCCGGATGCCACGACACGCGACCCCCGCCGCAGAAATCGGCGCGCCGGACCGCCGCCGGATCCGGAACTTGACGCGCTATGCGGGTCTCGCGCAATTGCCAAATGCACGCGTTTCGACTCCGACGGCGACATCACGTCCCAGATTTCCGTCGAAACCAAGCCAGGCGTCCCTGAGGCCTTTTTCTCGCGCATTCTCGGCGCCGCGCTCCCGACGCGTCTGTGTCTTGCGGCCACCGTTTACGACGGCGAACTGGATCGGGTCCGCGCCCTTGCCATGCAGACGCTTCCAGAATCTGTTCCCGGCGAAATCAGGCGCCTGCACAGGCTGTTCGACGACGGGACCATTCTCGATACTCTGTGCTTTGACGCGACTCTGCCGACGATGCGCGACGTTCTTGGCCTCGATGACATCTTCACCGGGCCTACACAGGCGCTGACGCTAGGATGCCGCTGTTCCGAGGAAAAGGTCCTGGCGTCGTTCGCCACGCGACCCCGCGAGGTGCTTCGCGGAATGGTCCGCACCGGACGCCCTCAGATTTTCCGCTGCCACCTTTGCGGGCGCGTATGGGAGATTCCGAACGCCCGCCTTGCCGAGATGCTGAAAATGCCACAGCCGAAGCCGCCGCCGAAGCCTGGCCCGCGGCAGACGGAACTCCCGTTCTGATCCTGGCTAGCCGAATTTGCCGAACCGTCCCGGAGGCGGGCGGCGCTCAATGCGCATGCGCGGTTCTTCGAGGAGCAGAGAATACCAGGCGTCGCCGAACGACGCGTTGGAGAACTGCCTGACGCGGTTGTTCGCGAGTGCGTCGCGGTTGCGCGCAAGCGCGGCGTTCGGCTCCTCGTCAACATTGTTGTCGCGACAGGCCCGCTCCAGAAGTTCGTAGGCGGCGTCAACGCGGTCGCGGCGCACGTAGATCCACGACATCACGGCCGAAAGCAGCGCGCTCTGGTTGTAGCGGAGACGGGCGCGCGCCTTGCGATAGGTCTTCTCCAGCTCCTGCAAGTCGGCGCCTTTTGCATGCAGCCGCGCAAGTTTCATTGACGCGGAAAAGGGATCAAGCACGAGACAGTGCGGCAGAAGTTCGTCAACCTTGTCAAAGCGCTTGAGCTGATACCAGAACTGCATCCGCGTGGTGTTGATCTGCCGCTGCATGAGCGGCACCCAGTGGCGGAATGGATCCAGGGCGCGTGTCATGTCCAGAGCCTCGTGGGCAAGGGCGGACTGCTTCTTCTGGATTGTCTCCATGAACGCCCTGGGATCGCCCTTGGGACGCGCCTGCCATGCCGAGATCTGCGCCTGCATGGCCTTTTGCCCGGCCATCAGCTTGTCCTGAATCGAATTCATTACCTTTGCCACGCGCCGGCGGACAATCCATCCGATGGCGGTCATCGAGACAAAAAAGGCCAGAACGGCCCAGACTCCGACCCAAACTGGCCGGGCGGCGCCGGTCGCGGCGAGAAATCCGCCGAAAGAGGCGGAAACTACGATGGAAACAAGAATTGCGTACATTGCGTTTTTTCAGGACGATTGTCGCCCAAATTCCGAATTCAAAGACTTAAGTCGAGGCATCGGCCGGCCACTTCGGCAAGTCGCCCGCGACCTCCCGCCGCAGCCCCCCCGCAACATGACCATTGCCATGTTGACGGGCGCAACCTTATCACACAAGAATCCGCCATTCAAGGCAAAAATCCGATGTTCGCCACTTTGTCGCCCCAGTTTTTGCAAAGCGGCCCGGTTCATGGTATGATGCGCGCCACGCCGCCTCTGACGGCGGCGGCTGTATTTTCCATTTCCCGGTTGACGCCGGGCTTTTTCCAATTTTTTTTCGTTTTTCCATGTCACCAAAAGCATACGACGAATCGGCCATCCAGACGCTCAAGGGTCTGGAGCACATTCGCCTCAGGTCCGGAATGTATATCGGACGAGAAGGCGACGGCTCCGACTACATGGACGGCATCTACATCCTCCTCAAGGAGGTCTTTGACAACGCGATCGACGAATACATCTCCGGCTACGGCCGCAAGGTCGAGCTGACTGTCACCGAGAAGGACGTGTCCTGCCGCGACTACGGGCGCGGCATCCCGCTGGGAAAGCTGCGCGACTGCGTGAGCGAGCTCAACACCGGCGGCAAGTTCAACAACGACGTGTTCCAGTATTCCGTCGGCATGAACGGCGTCGGCACCAAGGCCGTCAACGCCCTGTCCTCCAGATTCCTCGCCCGTTCCGTCCGCGACGGAAAGTTCGCGCAGGTCGAGTTCGAGCGCGGGCTTCTGGTGAACGAGACGTCTGGCGACACCGAGGAGCGCAATGGCACGTTCGTCTCGTTCACCCCCGACGACACGATCTTCAAGGGCTATCGCTTCCGCCAGGAGTTCGTGGAGCGCCGCGTTCGCTTCTCCTCCTACCTCAATCCCGGTCTCTCCATCTATCTCAACGGCCACCCGTATCGTTCGGAGAACGGGCTGCAGGATCTGCTCGCCGACGAGGCGCAGTTCGAGAAGATCTACAAGCCGATCTACCATCGCGAAAAGGATCTGGAGTTCTGCTTCACGCACACGAATCGCTTCGGCGAGGATTACTTCTCGTTCGTGAACGGCCAGTTCACCGGAGACGGCGGCACTCACCTTGCGGCGTTTCGCGAGGGGGTGGCCCGCGGACTCAACGAGTTCAGTCCGAAGTCGAAGTTCGATCCCGACGACATCCGCGAGGGGATCGTCGGCGCGGTCGCGATCAGGATGCAGGATCCGAAGTTCGAGTCGCAGACAAAGAACAAGCTCGTAAGCCTGGAAGTCAAGGATCTAGTGCCTCGCATACGGCAGATCGTTGTGGAGGAGCTAAACCGCAACCCGGACGCCGCGCGCAAGCTCGTCGAGAAGATCGAGGAGACCCAAAAGCTTCGCAAGGAGCTGAATTCCGTCAAAAAGGCCGCCCGCGAGCGCAGCAAGAGCGTGTCCATCAGGATTCCACAGCTTCGCGACTGCAAGCAGCACTACGACGCCAAGCGCCAGAAGGGGCTGGGCACCGAGATATTCATCGTGGAGGGCAAATCGGCCGGCGGAACGCTCACTCTTTCGCGAAACGCGGACAGGCAGGCGGTGTTCATGCTGCGCGGCAAGCCGCTCAACACCGTGGCCACGAAGCGCGACGTTCTCTACAAGAACGAGGAGCTCTACAACCTCATGTGCGCGCTCGACATAGGCGACAGCGTTGACAACCTGCGCTACGAGCGCGTGATCATAGCGACCGATGCGGATGTGGACGGCCTCCACATTCGCAATCTCATGATCACCTACTTCCTGCGCTTTTTCGACAGGCTTGTGCGCGAGGGCAGGGTGTTCATCCTCGAAACGCCTCTTTTCCGCGTCAGGCCGTCCAATCGCAAAAACGCAGATCAGAACGTTTATTGCTACAACGAAGCGGAACGCGACGCGGCCGTGGCCGCTGTCGGAAAGGGCGCCGAGATTACCCGCTTCAAGGGCCTCGGAGAGGTCTCGAAGGACGAGTTCAAGGCGTTCATCGGCGAGGCTATGCGCCTCACTCCAGTTGACGTTTCCCACGACCGGCACGTTCAGGACACCATCCAGTTCTACATGGGCGAAAACTCCAGAGAGCGCAAGCAATACATCCTCGACAATCTCGTCGTCGATCCGGAGGACATGGCATGAGCGCGAAGAGAAGCAACTCCCCTCTTCCCGGCGGCGATCTTCCGCCCCAGCGCGACCTGCCGCTTTTCTGGGACGACACCCCGCTGCCTCTGCCGTCCGTCGGCGCGTCTCCGGTATCCGGCGACGCGAGTCAGCCTGATGGCGCCGGCGCGCCGCCCACCGCGCAGCCCGCGGCGGCGCCCGCGCCGCCAGCGCAGCCAGCGGCGCAGCCCGCGGCGGCGGACGAGCAGCCCGCAGCGGCGGACGCTCCAGGCGAGCCGCCTGTCGCCCCGCCTCCAGACTCGGCTGGCGCCGCAACCGAACCGCCGTCGCGGCAGGATCCCCCTGATCCGCCATCCCCGCCCGTCGAAGCTCCTTCCTCGCCGCGCGACGGCGGGCCGCTGGCGCGGGTGATGGACGACAACTTTCTGCAGTTTGCCTCCTACGCGATATGCGACCGCGCCATTCCGACGGTTGAGGACGGCCTAAAGCCAGTTCAGCGCCGCATTCTGCACACGCTTTCCGAGATGGACGACGGTCGCTTCGTGAAGGTGGCCACGGTCGTCGGGCGCACGATGTTCTACCACCCCCACGGCGACGCCTCGATCTACGGCGCGCTCGTGAATCTGGCGAACAAGCGCTACCTCATCGAGGGGCAGGGCAACTTCGGCAACATCTACACGGGCGACGAGGCCGCGGCGCCGCGTTACATCGAATGCCGTCTCACGGATCTGGCGCGGGAGGAAATCTTCAACAAGAAGACCACGACCTACATTCCGAGCTACGACGGGCGCAATCAGGAGCCGGTGCTGCTTCCGAGCAAGCTGCCCCTGCTGCTGATGCTTGGCGCAAACGGCATCGCCGTCGGCATGGCCACGTTCATCCTGCCTCACAACTTCATCGAACTGCTCCGGGCCGAGATCGAGATCGTTAAGAATCCGAAGGCGCCGCCCCCGGTCGTGCTCCCGGACTTTCCGACTGGCGGTCTCGCCGACTGCTCCGGCTACGAGGACGGCAACGGCAAGATCAGGGTTCGCGCGAAGTTCGCGACCCGCGAGGAGCGCGGACAGAAGCAGGTGGTGGTGACGGAGCTGCCCTACGGCCAGACGACCGAAACTCTGATCGCATCGATTGAAAACGCCGCCCGCGCCAAGAAGGTGCCGGTCAAGAACATCCACGACGGCACGAGCGACCACGCCGAGATCATTCTCACGCTTCAGCCAGGCACTGATCCGCAGAAGGCGATCAAGCAGCTCTACGCGGCCACAAACTGCGAATGTTCGCTCTCGGCAAATCTCACGGTTCTGGAGAACAACCGTCCGGTCCAGACTACGGTGTCGCATGTCCTGCGCGCCAATGTTGACCAGCTCCTCGCCCTCAACAAGCGCGAATTGGAAATCCGCGAGCAGGAACTGCTTGACGAGCAGCACCGCAAGACGCTCGTGCAGATATTCGTCGAGGAGCGCATTTACAAGCGGATCGAAAAGGCCACAACCGCCGAGGCCGTGCGCGCGGAGATTCGCCAGGGCTTTGAGCCTTTCGCCGACCGCCTCGTGCGTCCGCTTTCGGAACCGGACATTGACATGCTCCTTGCCGTTCCGATCAGGCGCATTTCGCTTTTCGACATCAACAAGAACCGCGAGGAGATTGAAGGCATCCTCAGGGACCTTGCCGAAACGCGCAAAAACCTCGGTCAATTGCGCAAATACACGGTGCGGTATCTCGAAAATCTGATCAAAAAATACGAATTCCACGAGGTCGAGGTCGAGGTGGAGCCTGCCGCCGCGTCCTCGTCTCCGGGTTCCGGGAAGAAGGGCGGCAAGGACGCCGCCGCCAAGCCGAAGAAGGGCAGACGAAAGTTCAAGACCGTCACAGTGCCGCAGTTCCCGCGCCTTACGCAGATCGGCGCGTTCGAGACGATCGACGTGCGGGCCGTCACTGCGACGAAGCTGGAGATATGCTACGATCCGGAAACGGGATTTCTCGGCAACGCCATGCGCGGCTTTGAGCCGATGTTCACATGCTCCTCCACGGACAAGCTTCTGCTCGTCTGGGGCGACGGCCGCTACAAGGTCGTGCCAGCGCCCGAAAAGGAGAAGTTGTTCGTTGACAAGGATCTGATGCTGGCGCGCGTCTTCGACCGCGACCAGGTCTGGACCTGCGTTTACACGGAGAAGGAAATTCCATTCAGCTGCATCAAGCGCTTTTCATTCGGCGGCGTCATCCAGAACAAGGATTACAGCATTCTGCCCGAACCCGGAACTGTCCGTCTGCTCGAGCCTGGAACGCCGTCCACGATCTGGATTAAGTTCCGTCCCGCCAAGGGGCAGCGAATTCTTCAGAAGAAGCTCTCACCCGAGCAGGAGGTCGCGGTGAAGGGCGTCAAGGCGCGCGGCAAGCAGATAACCACCAAGGCCATATCCGCCATCGCTGGCGGAGACAAGCCTCCTCGGTTCTGGGATGAATCGCTCGCCACGGAGCGCGGCGGCCTTTTGTGAAGTCTGCACCGCCGCCACCTCATCCGCTCCCCATCACGTCGCGCTTCAGCTTTCAACACCACCACACAGGGAACCGCGCCTTGAAAAACGACACTAGCCCAATTATCGTCCGAACCCAGGGCGGCTCCTATCCGGTGCTTGTCCGCGCCGGCTCCATGGCCGACCTCGGCTCTGTGGCGGCCGAGCGCGTCCGCGGCCGGTCTGCGCTTGTTGTCACGGACTCCAATGTCGCGCCGCTGCATCTCGCGGCCGCGCGCGCGTCGCTCGACGCGGCCGGGTTCCGGACGGCGTCGCACGTCGTGCCGGCTGGTGAGTCCAGCAAGAATCTTGCGTCGCTTTCCGCGCTTTGGTCGGCCATGCACGACTCGGGGCTGACGCGCTCGGATCTCGTGGTGGCGCTTGGCGGAGGCGTCGTCGGCGATCTTGCCGGCTTCGCCGCCGCCACGTGGATGCGCGGCGTTGCGGTGCTTCAGGTCCCAACGTCGCTTCTGGCGTTTGTGGATTCGGCCATCGGCGGCAAGACGGCGATTGATCTGCCTTTCGGGAAAAACTTAGCGGGAGCGTTTCACCAGCCGGTCGCCGTGCTTGAGGATCCGCTTCTTTTGCGGACGCTGCCGCCTCGGGAATTGCGCCAGGGCATGGCGGAGGTCGTGAAATGCGGCTGCATTCTAGACGCTGACTTCTTCGCGTGGCTTGAAACACTTCCTCCTGAAGGGCCGATGGCGCCAGAGGACATGGAGCGCGTGGTCCGCACGTGCGCCGCCATGAAGGCCGACGTCGTGTCGCGCGACGAGCGCGAAGGCGGTCTGCGCATGCTGCTCAACTTCGGGCACACCGTCGGGCACGCGGTCGAGAAGTCGCTCGGATACGGTGTCGTGGCCCACGGCGAGGCCGTCGCCGTGGGCATGGTCGCCGCCGCCAGGATGGGGGAGGCCTCCGGAGTGACGGAGTCTGGAACAGCCCTGCGCGTTGAAAGCCTCCTTCGCCGTCTTTCGCTGCCTTCGCGCCTGTCCGACGTGCCTGCGATCGATGGCGGACTACACGCAATCTGCGATGCCATGCTCTCCGACAAGAAGCGGGCCGGGTCCGCAGTGAATTTTGTGTTTCTTGAATCGGTCGGCCGCGCCGTCGTGCGCCCTGTTCCCGTGACCGATTTGCTCTCGGCGCTGTCCGGCGCCGTTGGGTTCGAGTCGGTGTAGGCTCCGCGTCGTTTTGCGTTCGGCTATGGCGATTTGCGGGCTTTTGCGCGCCAGACGCGCATGGCGGCTCCGGTTTCCCGGCGGAAGAACTTGCGCATGGAATTCGGGTTCTCGAATCCGCAGAAGTCCGAAATCGCCTTGAGCGGCATGTCGCTCTGCACGAGAAGCCGTTTCGCGGCTTCCAGCCGAACCGCGTGTATTTCCTCGAGAATGCTGCGCCCCGCGGCTTTCCGGAAGCGGGCGTCGGCCATGCGCCGCGAACACGGAAAAAGGCTCGCCACGTCCCGCGCGCGCAGTCCGGAGCAGGCTTCGCGCCGGATCTTCTCCAGCGCTAGCGCCGCATGGCGGTCGCTGGCGGCCACGCGCCGCGTGGACGCGCGCCGGACTACCCCAAGCGGTCCGAACGAGAGGCTCCTTGCGGCTGAATGGCGCGCGCCCGTTCGTGTCATGTCCAGCAGCCTCGCCGCCGCCATCCGGCCGGCCGCTCGGAAATCTGGTTCCACGGACGAAAGAGTCGGCACCGTGTTTTCGCAAGTCTCCACGAAGTTGTCCACTCCGATCACGGCCAGGTCGCCGGGCACTTCCAGTCCTTCGAAGCGCGCGGCGGCGAGCACTTCCGCGGCGGTGGCGTCGTTGGCGGCGAAGATTCCGCACGGTCGTGGCAAGGCGCGGAGGAAGTCCCGAAGCGAGCGCTGCCAGACCGTGGGGTCGTCGTAGGCGCCCGCGTTCTCAGGACTGCGCATCGTGTGGCATTTGCGCCCGTTGAGGCGGGCGGCCTGCTCGAACGCATGGCCGCGTTCCTCGCTCCAGTGCCGCCTCTCCCTGCTCGGAACGAATGCCAGTTCCGCACTGCCGGTTTCAAGCAGCTCTCGCGCCGCAAGCCGCGCCGTGGCGGCGGAATCGTGCCTGACTAGCGGAGCGTTTCGCGGCAGCGCCGAGGCGTCTCCGCTTATGAATACCGTGGGCAGCGCCGAAAACGCTGTCGCGTCCAGCCACTCGAACGATCCGGCATCGACTATCGCGCCCAGCGGTTTCCAGAACGCCGCGAGTTCCGCGACGCTCCCGGCGTCGGGAGCCACGTTGTCCACCACTTGCACGTGAATCGCCGACGGCGCGGCGATTTCTCGCACCCCGGCGAGCTTGCCGCCTGCGCTCCATTTTGCAGATGACTGGAAGTAGAGAATCGCGTCCATTTGCCTGTCCGGTGGCCTTTGGCGCCCCACAGACCCCGCCGGGAAAAACTACCGCTTGCCACCGGCGATGTCAACTTCCTCAACGGAATCAAATTTGCTTCCGAAATGGAATGCTTTTCATCAGGTTCCGTTGTATCATCGTTGTCGTTGCCTGCATGCGATCCCATGAAAACGTCTTTTGAGTCTCTGTTCGCCGCCGCAAGCGATCTCCCGCTTGTTGACTGGCACAACCATCTGGACATCCGCGCCTTGTCTGAAGACGCGCCGCTGGGGTCGCTCTACGAGGTCTGGGTGAAGGCCGATCCCTACAAGCACCGCGCGATGCGCATCTGCGGCGAACCGGAGCGATTGATCACGGGCGACGCGCCGGAGGCGGAGAAGTGGGCCGCCTGGAAGCGCACGCTCCCCAGGCTCGTGGGCAACCCGCTCTTCGACTGGGCCAGGGAGGAGCTGGATTTGCTTGGCATCGACGGCGCGGAGAATGTTTCGCTGGCCAAGTGGCGGCCTTCGGACATTCTGCGCAAGGTGAATGCCGAGGTGCTGAGCCCGTGCGTGGCGGGGAGCGGTGTTTCGCGCATGGCAGCGCGACCCGGCGCGGACGCGCCGGGTGCAAAACCTCGCATTGTTCCCTCCCTGCGCCTCAATGCCGGCGACGCGGTGCCGGAGAAAACGCTGGAGCGCTTCCACGCCGCCGGCTGCCGTGTGGTGGACATCTCGGTGGACGATGTGTCCGGCCTCGCCCTTCCGGGCGAGGCCGGGGAGAACCGCGCGGTTCCGCGCGCGGCACGGAACGGAGTGTCCGGCGCGGTCTGTCCTGTGCCCGGCGCGGAAGCGCCGGGACTTTTCCGCGTGGCCGCCTTTGCCGCGGCGCATGGCTGGACCATGCTGCTGCACATCGGCGCGCTGCGCGAAACTTCCGCGCGCCTGCGCGCTGTCGCCGGCCCGGCCGGCGGCTACGCCGCAATGCGCGCGCCGGTCGATCCCGCCGTCGTCGCCCGCTTCCTCGATGCGCTGGAGCGCGAAGGCGCGCTTCCGCGCACGATTCTCCTCACGCTCAATCCGGAGGCCCATGCGCAGCTTGCGGTGCTTTCTGGTTCCTTCACCAAGGAGGGTTCGCCGGGGCATGTCCAGCTCGGCCCGGCGTGGTGGTGGTGCGACCATGCGCACGGCGTGCGCGACGTGCTTGAAAAGACCGCCGCCTACGGGGTTCTCTCCACCTTCATCGGCATGACCACCGACTCGCGCTCGATTCTCTCGCTCGCGCGCCACCGCTGGTTCCGCCGCACGTTCTGCAAGTGGGTCGCCGGGAAAGTCGCCGCCGGCGACTTCCCCGACGACCCGGCGCTCCTTCGCCCCCTTCTCGAAAACATCTGCTACCGCAACGCCCGCCGAATGTTCGCAATCTAAACTCCATCCCCAAAACTTTTCAACCTTTCAACTTTTCAACTTTTCAACTGTTTACGCCATGAATCCGCAATTCCAAGACAAAGTCGCCGTTGTCACCGGCGCGGGCGGAACGCTCTGCTCCGCCATTGCAAAACACCTCGCCGCGCTCGGCTGCAAGGTCGTGCTGGTTGGCCGCACCCGCGAAAAACTGGAGAAGGTGGCGGAGACACTCGCAAGTTTTGCACCCGGCGCGTCCGCGCCGGGTCGCGCAGACTTGCGCGAAAAGCCGCTCATCGCCCCATGCGATGTCACCGACGAGGCGGCGGTCCAGACGCTTGCGGAGCGAGTGCTCGCCGAGTGGGGCCCGTGCCGCTTTCTCATAAACGGTGCCGGCGGCAACGACCCCGCCGCCATGCCCACCCGCCTGCGCTTCTCCGAAGAAGATTTGCGCGCCTCTGGCAGCCCCCCCCCCCCCGCCGGTAGCACCAGCCCCGCCGCCGGCAGCCCCACCCCCGCCGCCGGTAGCCCCACTCCCACCTCCGGTAGCCCCAGCCCAGCCGCCGGTAGCACCACCCCAGCCACTGGTAGCCCCACCCCCGCCGCCACTGGTAGCGCCACCCCAGCCTCTGGTAGCCGAAGCCCCGATTCATCGGGGCCGCGGGAGGCCGCGGCCTCCCGCGGTTTCTTCGACATCGACATGGCCGCTTTCCGCCGGGTGCTGGAGATCAACACGCTCGGCACGGTGATTCCCTCGCGCGCATTCGGACTCCAGATGGCGCGCGCCGGCGGCGGAGCAATTCTCAACTTCGCCTCGATGAACACCTACCGCCCGCTCACGCGCGTCGCCCCCTACGCCATGGCCAAGGCCGGCATCGCGAACTGGACGCAGTTCTTCGCGCAATACATGGCCCCGGCGCACGTGCGCGTGAACGCCGTCGCCCCCGGTTTCATGGTCAACGAGCGCTCTCGCAAATACCTCTGCACGCCCGATGGCGGCCTCTCCCCGCGCGGCGAGCAGGTGATGGCCCACACTCCCATGGGACGCTTCGGCGAGGCCGAGGATCTCCTCGGCTGCGTCGAATGGCTGCTCGACGACACCCGCGCCGCCTTCGTCACCGGCATCACCGTCCCCGTCGACGGCGGCTTCCTCGCCTCCGCCGGCGTCTGATTCCGATAACCTTATAACCATGTCGCAATCTCCTTTCCAGCTCGTTTCCCAAAATGGCGCCGCCGCGAGAATCCTCGTGGCGGCGAACGAGCCGGAATATGTCTTCCGCGCCGCGGAAGACCTGGCTGGCGACGTGGAAAAGATCACTGGCGTCCGCCCCGCGCTCATGCGCGGCGGCGAGCCGGCTCCGGGCGACGTATTCATATCCACGGCGCCGCGCGGCGAATGGGAGGCATTCGATGTCGCGGTCGATGAAGGCGGCGTCCTGCGCATCGCCGGCTCCGACCCGCGCGGCACGATGTTCGGGATTTACGCATTCCTCGATGAAATCCTCGGCGTCGATCCGCTCGCCTTCTGGAACGACGCGCCATATCCGCGCGCCTCGTCGCTCGTTCTCGATGCGCCCGCACTGCACGCCGGCCCGCCTGCCTTCCGCTTCCGCGGTTGGTTCCTGAACGACGAAGACCTGCTCACCGACTGGCACGACGGCGGTGGTCGGCGCGACATCGACTATCCCTTCTACGGCACCGTCATCGCCGAGGACGTGGCGGAGCGCGTCGCGGAGGCGCTCGTGCGCTGCCGCATGAATCTTGCCATCCCCGCGAGTTTCGTAAATCCCCTCAATCCGCCGGAAGCGCGCCTTGCGGAGATTTTCGCCGCGCGTGGCGTGTTCCTTTCGCAGCACCACGTGGAGCCGCTGGGCACGAGCGCGTTCACCTTCCAATCCTACTGGAAAGCGCGCGGCCGCGACGTGCCGTTCTCCTGGACGTCGCATCCGCGCGAAGTGGAGGAGGTTTGGCGCGCCACGGCGCAGGCCTGGGCGCGCTTCCCGAACGTGGTCTGGCAGCTGGGCCTGCGTGGCGTCGCGGACCGCCCGATGTGGAGCGCCGATCCCACCGCCCCGGACTCCGACGCCGGCCGCGCGGCCGTCATCTCCGCCGCGATGGAGCGGCAGATGGAGATCCTCGACGAAATCGGCGTCCCGCGCGAAGGGAGGGTGGCCACCGTAACGCTCTGGGGCGAAGGCGCGGTGTTTTACGAGCGCGGTCTCCTGCGCGTTCCGGAAGGTGCGATCGTCGTCGCCTCCGACAACGGCCCAGGGTGGAAGGGACCGGGGGTTTGTCGCACTGAGGCCCGGGCGACTGCAAAACCACGCGGCATCTACTACCACCACGCGATCTTCGACGCGGGGCCGCATCTGGCGCCGCTCGTGCCGCCGGCGCGCACGGTCGCCGTGCTGGGCGAAGCGCTTGCCGCCGGAGCCTCGGACTACGCGATCCTCAACGTTGCGAACATCCGCGAGTTTGCGCGGGGCCTCGACGCCTCCGCGCGCATCCTCCGCGACGGCGCGGCGTTCGATCACGCCGCCTGGGAGGAACGCTGGATCGCGCGCCATTTTCCGGCAGAAGACCGCGCCGCGTGGCGCGCCGCGTTCGCCGCCTACGACGCCGCCCCGGCAATCCAGCCGCAGACTGGCTGGCCGCTCTTCCTCGACGGGCACATCCGCAAGACCGCCATCCGCAAAGTTTTTCAGCCATTCGAGCGCGGGGAAGTGCCGGCCGACGATCCTTCGTGGGATCCGTTCGTGGGCAACAAGCCGCCCGCCGACCTCTTCTACGCCTCGATTTACCCCGCCTTCAACCCGCAGCCCGGGACCCGCGCCGCCGCCATCGCGGCGCTCGACGCGCAGGCCGCGGCCTTCGCCCGCGCCGCTGACGCCGCCGCGCCACTCTTCGCGCGCCTTCCGGCGGAAAGCCGCCCCTTCGCATATTCGCAGCTCCTCCACCCGGCGCTCTTCATGCGCGATTTCTCCGCGTGGCTCGCCGCACTGCTGAGAATCCCGGCACTTCCGTGCCGGGCACTCTGTTCTGTGCCCGGCACGGAAGTGCCGGGATATGCGGCCGCCGAAGCGCTTCGCCTCATCGACGCCATCCTCGCCCGGGAACCGGAATACTGCGCCGGGAAGTGGGAAAATTGGTGGCGAGGCTGCAAGAAAATCGACCTCCGCGACCTCCGCCGCCGCACCCAAAATCTCGCGCAATCGATGGCAATCGACCGCAATCGACCGCATTCATGACACAAACCATGAAACCACCCATTTCCACATCGCCCGACCGCGTCTTCACAACGCTCAACCCCGGACTCCGGCGCATTGGCACACTCCGCCAGCCCAACTTGACCGCGCCGCTTGTTTCCGCGCCATCCAACTTGACAGCACGGCCCTTCAGGCCGTGCGATCACTGGACCCTCGGTTGCGAAACCCTCGACCGCGATTTTGCCGACTACGACGAATACAAGGAATACCTCGCACCGCTCGGGCTCCGCAAAATCAGACTTCAGGCCGGGTGGGCCAAGTGCGAGCGCGTGCGCGGCGCCTACGATTTCGCATGGCTCGACCATATCGTCGATGACGCCCGCGCCCGCGGGCTTTCGCCGATTCTCGAAACCGGCTACGGCAATCCAATCTACCCCGGCGGCGGCGGCTTCGACCTTGGCGCCGGTTTCCCCACCTCCGAAGAAGGCCTCGCCGCCTGGGACGCCTGGGTCGATGCGATCACTCGCCATTTCGCCGGCCGCGTCGGCGAGTGGTTCATGTGGAACGAGCCGGACATCACGCCCTCCGATGGCTCAGCGCCCAAGACGCCGCAGCAGATCGCCGCGTTCAACGTCCGCACGGCGCGAATCGTGAAAAGGAACATCCCCGACGCCCGTATTGCGGGGCTTTCGCTCGCGCGGAACCGGCCCGAATTCCTCGAAGAGTGCCTTCGCGCGCTTGGCGCTGACGTCACGCTTTTCGACTGGTTCATCTACCACGGCTACCAGGAGGCGCCGGAAGCGAGCTACGAAAACGTCGAGGCGCAGAAGGAAGTGGTGGCGCGCCTCGCGCCGCACGCGCGGCTGCGGCAGGGCGAAAACGGCGCACCCAGCGAAATGACGACCTTCTTCGCGCTGAAGCGCAAGGCATGGAGCGAAGTGTCGCAGGCGAAGTGGGACTTGCGTCGCATGCTCGGCGATCTCGGGCACGGCGTGGAGTCTTCGATTTTCACGATCTGCGACTTCAACCACATAGGGCGGGAAATCAACCGCAAGGGGCTGCTGCGCGCCGACGAGGACCACCGCGTGATCGCCGTGAAGCGCGCCTACTACGCCGTGCAGAACCTGGCGAGCATATTCCGCGCACTTCCGTGCGCGACACAGAACAGACCGTGCGCGGCACTCTGTTCTGTGCCCGGCGCGGCAGCGCCGGGAATTGTGCCCGGCGCGGCAGCGCCGGGGTGTGCGCCCGGCGCATTCCGCTCCGTGGATCTCTCGCTCTCCGTGTACACTTTCCATCCTGATGCGCAGGCTCTGCCCTGCGCGGCGTTCTGGACTCACGGCAGCGACTTTATCGACCCAGCGCTCGCCGGCAACGCGCGCGGGCTCCACGCGCCGGCGCCCGACGAGCGCATTCTGCCCTACCTGCGCCCCGGCGACTCCTTCGAGACCCGCCCGGCAGTCTTCGAGCAGTTCGGCGGCGAACCGCTGAGCGATCCGGTATGGATCGATATCCTCTCCGGCCGAGTTTACGAATTCCCGAAGGAGCGCGTCGTCAAGTGCCGCTCCTGCGTCCGCTACCTCGACGTCCCCGTTTACGACTCGCCCTGCATACTTGCGGAGCGCACTGCCATTGATTTTGTTTCAGAAACCACCAACACAAAGGAGTAATCCATGAAAACACAGAGACACACCACATCCCGCATCTGGCGGCATGGCTTGATGGCCGCGCTGTGCATTGGCGCCCTTGCCGGCACGGCCCGGGCAGAGCGCATCAGCGCAAGCGACCTCCCCGGAGGCGCGCTTCCCGCCGTCCAGGCCGTCGCGCCGGTCTATCGCCTCTTCGGCGCGGACCGTCTTCCCCCGTCCGCCGCCTTGCATTCGCGGCAGCCTTTTCACGGCGATGTCTCGTGGCACTGCAAGCACGGCCCTCACTCGATTTCGCGCGAAGACTGGGCCGCGTTCCTAGTGTCTCGTCCTCGAACTCCATGACACCATCCTTGCCCAAATTCCGCCATGCTTTGTTGTTGCCAGTCGCCGTAGGGACACTACGCCTCCTGGCAACGCCTCGCCAGGCGAAATCTGATCAGCGGATATTGCCACAGATTTTTCAGACGAGACACTAGCGGGCGCCAGACGCATTTTCAATTTCCAATCCGCCTCATGAAACGACTCCCCATATTCCTCGCCGCCGTCCTCATGACCTGCCGCTGCGCTGCGGCTTCTCCGATGGCCCCGACCGTTTCCGTCTTCCCGGAGCGCCCCGCAATGGGCGAGGCGGTCCGCGTAGTGCAAGAAGGTGGCGGATGGGTCGCAGATTTGCGCGAGGCGTTCGGTGGCGGCGCGGAAACCGTGCGGATGCGCTTCCCTGTGCCCGATCCCGGGCGGTTCGCGGGACGCGACATCGCCTTCGTCGCGGCGCTCCGGTGCGAATCGAACGACGAACCGGCCAAAGTCGTCGCCATGCCAGGCGTCAAGCGGGGCGACGGCGCAGTCTGGCAGTCGAAGGGGCGGCTCTTCCCGTCCGTCGTCGAAATCGGACGCGACGGCGTCCGCATCGAGAGCGCCTGCCCAGTGCCGGACGACGCGACGGACGTTTTTCTCGATCTGGAGTTCACCGCACCGGGCGGCGGGCGGCTCTTCATCGACTCCGTCGAGTTCGGCGACCATGGAATCCTGTCGTCCGAGCCGCCCGAAGTCGCGGCGGAGCCGCCGGCGAAGTTCGGCGACAGCATGACGCCCGTCGCCGCCGTCCTGCGCCGCAATCCAGCCAAGCCCGCCCCGGTTCCGCCGCCGTGGAACATCGCCGACTGGGTCTGGAGCGAGCCGTGGCGCGACCCGGTGGCTCCACCGCCGCCCAACCCGGCGATTCTCCCGCTGTCCGGCGACAGCGGCGTTCCCGCCGGGATGCGGCTCCTCGCGGATGTCGATCCCGCCGCGCTCGCCCTTTCCAGCGACACCAACCGCTTCGCCTCCACCGGCACATGGAAAACCGGCGAACTCGGAGGCGTCCGCTTCCTTGAAGCCGGGGACGGACACGGCGACCGATACGCGGTGCGTTTTCTCCTCGACACGGCCGCGCCGCTCCTCTGCTTCGAAATCGACTACCCCGACGATCGCGCCCGCACGGCCGACTTTACCGTGTTCGCGTCGTCCAAGCCCAAATTCGACTATGGGCTTCAGGCCGGAGTCGAAACCGGCATCGAGCATCCGCTCACCGGGAAGATCGCCACCAAGCGCTACCTCTACTGGCCGCGCGAAACCGCCGCCCCTGCGGAAGGCGAGGCGCTCGACATCACGCTCATCGCCATGACGCGCGGGGCGGGCGAAAGCGCCGCCGTTTCGCGCATCCGCGTCTATGCAATCGATTCGGGCGCGCTCCCGGCGGTGGGCGAAGCCGTCGCGCTCTCCGCCACCGCGCCGCGGCGCAACTTCGCCATCCGCTACGAAGACCCTGCCGTCACGTGGGATTTCGGCGCGGGCTTTCAGACGCTCGACGGGACGAAGCGCGTGATCGATCGCCTTGCGGCCTACATGAAGTTCACGGGCGCGGACACGCTGGTCTATCCGGCGGTCTGGTATCCCGGACTCATCTGCGACCGCTACAAGCCGCGTCCGCACGTTCCGCACTACCTGCGTGAAATCTGCCGCCGCTTCGACCGCGACGGACTCGGATTCTACGCCTCCATGAACCAGCACCGCTTCCCGGGCCTAGAAGGGGCGCTTTCGCTCCGTTCGCTCCTCGACGGCTCGCTCGCGGACTCCCCGGTTTCCCTCCTCGACACCGGCTACCCCAACTGGGCCGGGTGGCACTTCACAAAGCCCTACTTCAACATCTCGCATCCGGCGGTGCAGGACGCGATTCTGGCGGAAATCGACGCGATCCTCGACGAATGCGCCGGGTCCCCCTCCTTCAAAGGCATCTACATCGACCTCTTCAACTCCGTGAACGCGCTCTGGTGGGGCAGCCTCGAAGCCGGCTACAACGCCTACACCATCGCCGCCTTTTGCAGGGAGCGGGCTGAAGCCCGCCTCCCCGATAAAGATACGCAGGCTCTGCATCCTGATGCGCAGGCTCAGCCCTGCGCAAAACAGGCTCTGCCCTGCGCAAAACAGGCTCTGCCCTGCGCAACCCAGGCTCTGCCCTGCGCAACCCAGTTCGCCGCCGCCCTGCGCTCCGACCCCGCACTTCTCGAAGAGTGGATCGACTGGCGCTGCGAAACCCTGACCCGCCTCTACGGGCGCATGGCCGCGCGCATGGCCGAGCGCCGCCCCGACCTGCGGCTCTGGGTCGGCGCATCGCCGCCGTGGCGCCCGCGCATGGCGGCGCGCCCCGACCTGCGCGACGGCGACATGATCGACCGCTCGCTCCGGGAAGCCGGCATCGACGCCGCCCGCCTCGCAACCATCCCCAACCTTTCGCTCGGCGTCCTGACCATGCCATGCTGGTATCGGGACGAACTTCGCAAGACGAAGGGAGTTTCGGAGAGCGACATCGAGTTCGTCCGCGACCTTCCCGAAACGCCAGGCGCCTACGCCCCGGCGCGGGAGACCGACTTCCCGTCGGCCATCCTCCACGACAGCTACTACGAGACCGCCATCGGCTCGCCGCCCGGAAAAGTGCGCAAATCCGGCGACGGCCGCCTCCGCGCCCCGTGGCTCGTCGAACCCGGCTGGCGCGTCACGCACTTCAACGCGTCCGGCCGCGAAGCGCTCCGTCCCTACGCCATGGCGCTCGCGCACGGCGACCTTTTCGCCTTCGCAAAAGGCGGGTTCCTCGTAAGCACGCTCGGCACCGAAGAGGTGCTCGCGCCCTTCATGCGCCACTTCCGCGCCCTCCCGGCCGTGAAGTTCGAGGATGCGCAGGCCCTCCATCCTGATGCGCAGGCCCTCCATCCTGATGCGCAGGCACAGCATCCCGATGCGCAGGCACAGCATCCTGATGCGCAGGCACAGCATCCTGATGCGCAGGCACAGCATCCTGATGCGCAGGCTCTGCATCCTGATGCGCAGGCTCCGTCCTGCGCAACCAAGGCCATCTTGCGCACCGCCGTCGTGGACGGCGTTCGCTGGTATTACGCGCTCAATACCGGCTTCGCGCCCTGCGTCATCCGGCTTCCGCCCGGCCTCCGCGACGCCGTCACGGGCGAAGAGCTCCCAACCGAAACAACGCTGGACTCCTACGAATTGCGGGCCATGAACGCGCTCCCGCAACAACCGGAATTTGACACCAATCCCACCGGCATGTAGTATCTCCGGCGTCATGACCGTTGCCGACAAGAAGTCCATCTCCGCAACTGGAATCGGCAAGCGCGCGGGAAATCGGATCCCCTTCTCGCTTGACCGCAAGATGGCGGTGCCGCTGTCCGTTCAAATGGCGGACGGGCTTCGCGCGGCGATCGTCTCCGGATTCTACCGCGACGGCGAGGTGCTGCCGACGATCCACGAGTTCGCCCGTCTGCTGGGAACCAGCGTGCGCATCCCGCGCGAGGCAATCACGGCCCTTGCCTCGGAGGGACTTCTGCAGCCGCGCCGGCGAATCGGCTGCATCGTCGTCGGGAAAGGCGAACCGGCGTGGAAGGGGAGGATTCTCGCGGTGATGCCGGCCGACCGCGAGGGCGGCTACCACGCCGTCACGCTTCTGGGGGAAATGCGCCGGATCTTCAACTCCAGGGGATACCTTTTCGACGTCGTGGCGCTTCCAAGGCATTCCAACGGCGTTCTGGACTGCTCCCTGCTCGAAATGGCGCTGCGGCGCAACAACGACTTCGCGTTTTCGCTCTTCTGCCCGCCACATGTCATGCGTCTGCTCGAACGGTCGGGCGTTCCGTTCACGACGAAGCAGAGCGATCCGAGCGCGGACGCCACCGCCGCCCCGCTCGGCGACCTTTCGCCGTTCCTTGCGCAGTGCCGTGCGGCGGACGTCAGGCGCGTCTTCGTCGCCGGAATCGCCGACAGGCAGATTCTCGGTCCGCTTTGCGAGGCGATCTGCGGGGCGGGAATGGCCGTCGAACAGTGCGCGGTGCGCTGCGACCGCGGGCTTGGGTCGCTCGAACGCCTGGAGCGCATGGGCATGAAAATGATGCAGGAGCGGTTTTCACGTCCTCGCGCGGATTGGCCGCAGCTGGTGTTCTGGACGGACGACTTCCTGGCCGTGGGCGGCCTTGCCGGGCTCTCCGAAATGGGAGTCTCCATTCCACGCGACGTATTCGCCGTTACGGTCGCCAACAAGGGTTTCGCTCCCGTCTATCCGCGCTCGCTCTCGCGCTTCGAGTTCGATCCAGCCGCCACGGGCCGGGCCGCCGCAGGCGCGATTCTGGCCCGGATCGCCGGCGCCGCGGCGCCCCCCGTCATGGACGTCGTGCGCTACATTCCCGGCGATTCCTTCCGCTGACCGAAGCGGAAAATCCGCAGCTGTCGCCACCTTTCCAAAGTCGTTTTTTTATTTTGCACATTTTGCACTTGACACACATTGCCAACATGGTATTATGACCCCCGAACGGGAGTTCCGTCCCGTTCATGACCGCAGCGATCAATCACAGGAAAAAACATCATGAACATACCACGTTTCGGAATCCATTCGAACACCGCAGCGTCGGCCGCAGCAGCTGCCATCGCCGCCGGTGCCGTCCTGTGCGGCGCGCCCGCCGCATGCGCAGACAACGTGAGCGAGGTCTCCGTCTCGCTGAACTCTACCGCATACGTCAAGCTCGATGTCCAGGGGACGCTGAAGGACACCATATTGCTTTCCGGCATCACCGCCTTCAACGGCACGGATCAAGTCGATTTCGTCTGCGTCTCTAACCGCCTCTATGAGACGTCGAGCACGACCATTAGCGGTCTCCCCTCCGGCTCATACGTGCATCAGCTCTCGGTCTTCAATAACTGGGACGGCTCGCGCACCCGCTCCTATCGCGTTCAGCTGGCGCAGCCCGACGGGACAACAGACATCTACGCCCGCATCCCATGCGTCACCATATCGCAGGAAGGCGTGAACCTCGTTGACTACCCTGACATCCGCAACCTCAGGAATGACTCCTCAAAGATAGCCCATTCGTATGACAAAGACGCCGACATCGCGGGCTTCCCGGTCACCAAGCTCCGTCTTCGCCGCATCGACGCCCCCTACATCGAGTCGGACGGCACCAGCGGCATCTCCACCGGCTACCGCATGAAGGGGACATCGCGGGTCGAGGTCGATTTTTCAATGCCAAATGTCGACGATCCAAATGAGTGGACCCAGTGCAAAGTGCTTGGAACCGACACTGCCTCAATTGAACCCAACCTGGCGATTACCCTGTATCTGACTTACAACGCAAACAACCAAAACAAGTTCTTTGCGATCCGGGCGAAAACCAGCGACGCCAATGAGTCCATAAAGTATAAGCTGGGCGTCGACACCGACCGCCACACGGCCATCGTAGATCTCCTTGAAGACAAGGCCTTCTTTATCACTGACAGCACGACAAACAGCCTTGTGGGAGGAAACCCGTCGTTCGACCGTGACTTTTCCAACGCGGAGGCGGTCTTGCCGCTTTCGCTCTTCGGACGGTTCGCCAATGCATACGCATCGACCTTCGCCCAACAGACAAAGTCCCGTATCTACGGTGTCAGGATATTTGAAAACGGGATTCCCGTGCATAATTTCGTTCCCTGCCTCAAGGAAGGCGTGGCGTGCTTCAAGGATCTCGTGAACGGCGGCTTCATCATCGGAGAGAACGCCTCCGCATTCACGGCGGGCGGCGACGTGCCGACCTTCGCCGACGACGCCTACGTCTCCACGGCAGCCAATGCCGACGGCGGCAAGCTCTACATCAATACCGGATATTCAATGACGCAGAAGACGGCCGTTGAACTTGACTGTGCTTTCGCGGAAGCATTCACAGCCAAGTCGTTCTGGGGACTCTTTGAAAGTTGCAGATCTAGTTACAGATACGGATTCACTCAGACGCACAACAATGGGCTTAGGTGGACAAGTAACGGGACATGGCATGACGACTTTAAAGAAGCATTTCCAAAGACGATATCGGGAAAGGACGTTCGCAGGAAGTATTTGCTCGATTTTAATGGTTCTTCGGCCGCTGCTGTCACCTCCGGCTTCACAAATCAGATAGTCTCGTTCTCCGCGCAGACCTTCGATAAGGCAGGGACCATAAAACTTTCTTCCGGCGGATGGGGCAATGGCGAATATGCACCTCTCAAGATATACGGCTGCAAGATATGGGACGACGGCTCTCTCGTCCATGATTTCATTCCCTATGTTGACAACGGGATGCCAGGGCTGCGCGACCGCCTGACGGGTAAGTTTGTCTCCGGGAGCGACTACTCGGGAGGTGGCAATCAGCTCACCTTTGGCGGCTCCATCGTCGAGGACGCCTACTTGGAATCGAACGGGACAACGGGGTTGAATACTGGATACAAGATGAAGGGGATGTCCCGTCTGGAAATGGACTTTGCCCTGACAACAACGAATGGTTGCGCACAGTGGCGTATCTTCGGATCCGACACCGTTGAAACGGCTTTGAAGACCTATCTGTACATTGACGGAAACCTCCATTGGACGATGCGCGATAAACCCCTGAACAAGTACACGACGGATACCCCAGACACCGACCGCCACACGGCAGTTCTGGACTTGTACAAAGGCGAGGTCTGCTTCACGACCGGGGCTGCGACGAACTGGAGCGGTACGGCATCTTCCTCATATGACTACTCGGCGCTGCCCGAGGCTTCGGAGCCGCTTCCGATTCTGGGACGCTATTCCGGGAATGCCTACGCGCTTGTCCCCAAGGCCCGCATCTACAGCGTCCGCATCTACGAGGCGGATGTCCTCGTCCACGAGTTCATCCCCTACGGAGGAGACGGAGTCTCCGGCCTCTACGACACCGTAACGGGCAACATCGTCTCCAACGGCCCGTCGTTCTCCTTCGGCGGCAGGGGGCAGGACTGCGGCCAGCTCAAGGCATACATTAGCCCGCAGCACGCGGCGACGGTCTCGGCTGAGGGCACGGTCTCGCTCACTGCCTACGCGCCAGGGGCAAGCCGCTACCGCTGGCTCATGGACGGCGAACCCGTCTCCGGCGGCTCCGGCGGGACGTTTAGGGTGACATGGGCGCGCGGCGGCACCCACACGGAAGAAGGCCACCAGCACACCTACCAGGCAATCGGCCTCTTCGACATCGGCGGCGCCACCGTCGAAAGCGAACCCTCCGCCGCAGAGACGGTGACAAGCACCTTTCAGCCGTTCGTGCTGATCATGCGGTGAGTTGTCGCCGATCGATGTTTAGCCACAAAGAGCACAAAGTCCACAAAGAATGTTTCAGACACATGATTGACAGGATTTTCAGATTTTGTGGACGATTGTTAGTAAATCTTTGTGTTCTTTGTGTTCTTTGTGGCTAGAAAAAAACTCATGGCTTCTGTCGAAAACACTCTGCGGCTCTGCGCCTCTGCATTGAAAGCGAATCTGCGACTTTGCGCTCTTTGCGTTCTTTGCGGCAAAAGTGTTGTGTCCTTGTCCGCCGAGGTCTTCACCTTCGAGGACGGGGGCGCGGGGTGGAAAATCCCCCCCGCGTATTCCGCCGTGCGCGGCGAGGGAAGGAACGGCTCGTCGGCCTTGGTTTACGAGAACGCCGACCCTGCGCTCCCCTACGCCTACCCGTCGTGCGAGATTCCGTTCCGGACCGGCGTCGTCTATCGCGTCTCTGGCTGGGTCCGCGCCGAGGGTCTGGAACCCGGCAGGCACAAGGGGGCGCAGCTCGCGGTCATGTGCCGTGACGCCGACGGCAGGAGCGTCGCGGAATGGTATTCGCCCGGAACGGAGGGAACGACGGACTGGCGGCGGATCGATTTCGTCACGCGGCCAATCCCCCCGACGACCGTGAAGTGCATTCTCCTCGCCTACTGCACGCCGCAGGCGCTCGGCAGGGCGTGCTTCGACGACATCCATGTCGCGCCATACGAGGATCCCGCCGTCGGCATGCTGTTTTCGTCGGCCTACCGCAACACGGCGGCCTCCGGGAAGATCACCTTCGGCGCAGCGCTCGCGGTGCCGGAGCGGTATTCGCCGGAGGAGACGACGGGCGTCTTCTCCTACGTCGGCGCCGACGGCGCGCGCAGGGAGGCGCCCGTCGCACCGACCGCGCGCGATCGCGTCTTCCTCACGCTCGACGCAGCGCAGCTCAAGCAGGGCGAAAGCAAAGTGGACTTCACGCTTTTCGCGCCGGACGGCACGAGCCTCGGGACGAGCTCGCTCGCGTTCCACCGTCCGGCGGAGATGCCGAAGCGGCGCGTGTGGATCGATGAGCACCGCCGCACGATCGTCGATGGCGAACCCTTCTTCCCGCTCGGCATGTATTCGTCCGTGCGGATGCGCCTCGAAGACTACGTGAAGGGCCCCTTCAACACCATTGCCTCCTACCTGCCGCTCGACGCCGTTGAAATGGACTGGTTCCACGCCAACGGCATCAAGGTCATCTACTCCGTGAAGGACATCCACCCCGGAATGCCGGAGCGGTCGCCGTCCACCGTCACGGACGAGGCGACCGCGAGCGCCTATGTCGAAGCCACCGTGGCCGCCTTCCGGTCGCACCCTGCGCTGCTTGCGTGGTATGTGAACGACGAAAGCACCATCGAGCGCTTTGACGCGCTCCGGACGCGCCAGACGCTGCTGGAGCGCATCGATCCCGACCACCCCACGTGGGCGGTGCTCTACCAATACGACATGATGCGCGCCATGGCGCCGACGTTCGACATCCTGGGCGCGGACATCTACCCCGTGCCGGCATCCCCGCTTTCAGATGTGACGGTCGGCGCGCGGCGGGCGGGCGATGCCATGCTCGGCCTCCGACCGATGTGGCACGTGCCGCAGAGCTTCGACTGGGGGCTGTTCCGGGAGGACAAGCCCGGCGCGCCGCCCTGCCGCATGCCCACGGTCGAGGAAATGCGCTCCATGGCGTGGCAGTTCATCGCCGCCGGAGCGAACGGTCTCGTCTTCTACGGGTTTTCGACAATCCAGATGCCCAGGCGCAAGGACGGAACGCCCTTCTCCTTCGACAGCGCGTGGGCCGACACCTGCGCCGTAGCCGAGGAGGTGCGGCGCTTCATTCCCGTGCTGCTGTCCGTCGAAGAGCCGCCGACCGCGACCGGCGCGCCGGAGCAGTGGGGCCTGCGCCTCTGGCGCAAGGACGGCGCCGTCTGGCTTCTCGCGGTCAATGCGCAGGACACGCCGTCGGAAGCGGAATTGACTCTCGACGAGAATTTCGCCAGAATCGAGGCCGCGTTCGGCCCTCCGGCGGAGCAGACGGGCGCGCGGACGCTGCGGATTTCGCTTGCGCCGAACGAGCCCGCCTTCTACAGACTTTCGAAATGAAGATAACGGTTTTCCCCGACAGGGCCATCGGCCCCGTCAAGCCGGTGAATGGCGTGGGCCAGCCGCCAATGGTCGGCCCGCTCAATGACTGGCCTCTGTTCCACTACCTCAAGGAGGCCGGCATCCCGTTTTCGCGCCTTCACGACGTCGGCGGCTGGCTCGGCGGCGGCCTCTACGCCGACATCCCCAATCTCTTCCCCGACTTCGGCGCCGACGAAACGGATCCCGCCAGCTACCGCTTCGCCTACACCGACGCGCTGATAAAGGCGCTTCTGGCAAATGGCGTCGAGCCGTATTTCCGGCTGGGCGTGACGATCGAGAACTTCGTCGAGCGCGGCTACCCGCGCGTGAACACGCGGCCGCCGGCGGACTTCGCCAAGTGGGCGCGCGTCTGCGAGCGCGTCGTGGCGCACTACAACGAGGGCTGGGCCGGCGGCATGGAGGCGGGAATCCGCCACTGGGAGATCTGGAACGAGCCGGAGAACCATCCCGACGTGGAGAAGAACCCCATGTTCGGGGCGCCGTTCTCCGAATACATGCGCCTCTACGGCGTCGCGGCGACGCACCTCAAGGCGCGCTTCCCGCATCTCAAGATCGGCGGATACGGCCACTGTGGGTTCTACGCCGGCGTCGGCTCCGACCACATCCCGGCCGCCAACTCCTCGCCGCGCATGGAATACTTCGTCGAGTGCTCGCACAAGTTCCTCGCGGCGGCGCGCGACAACGGCTGGCCGCTCGACTTCTTCTCCTTCCACTCCTACTCGCCGCCGACGGAGGCGATGCGCCAGGTGCGCTTCGCCGACGAGCACCTGAACGAATACGGCTTCACCGCCGACCGGTGCGAGCGCCACTTCAACGAATGGCTTCCCTACGTTTCGCACGACAACCTCGGCACGGCCCTCCAGGCCGCGGGCGTGGCCGCCGAACTCATCGCGCTCCAGAACGGCCCGTGCGACCTGGCGTGCATCTACGACGCGCGCTGCGGCATCGGCAACTACTCCCCGCTCTTCGACCCGTCCACCTACAGGCCGCGCAAGGCCTACTACGCCTTCACGGCCTTCAACGAGCTGCGTCGGCGCGGTACGGCGGTGGTGTGCGAGTGCGGCGCTGCGCGCTCGCCCTCGCACCAGGACGAACAAATGTACCAAAGCGCGGCTCGTCCTGCAGACTACAAGATCGCGGCTCGTCCAGCGGACGGGGAGATCGCGGCTCGTCCTGCAGACTGCAAGATCGCGGCTCGTCCTGCAGGCGGGGGGGA